>LOET01000040.1 GCA_001515985.1 Sphingomonadales bacterium BRH_c3
CCCCGCAGCGGGGGGCGGCCGGGCTGGGACGCCCGGCCTTGGGGTATCGTGTGCGTCAGGCCCCGCTTTCGGCATGCTGCGCGGGAAGGGTTGCTGGCGCCAGCGGATCGGCCAGGGCGATGATGCAGGCGATGCCGAGAAACGCGGCAATGATGGCGACAAACGTGACCGGCCCTGGCCCGGGGCTCAGATCAGGATCGAATTCGGGGTTCTCGATCGGGCTCAACATTTTTGCCTCCTGCACGGCGAAGTGCGCGAAACGGACATTGATCGGATTGGGTTAACCGATCTGTTACTGTGGATCTATTACACAATTACCGATCAGTCAACCATCTTGTGCAAGATTTCCGCTGCGGCAGCGTGGGGCAGGCGATGGAGTATATCTACATTACTAATAATAGGCATTTATACCGGACAAGTTGAAAGGCACCGGTCATCGCGCTATTGACCGTTATGTCAATGTAAGGAGCAAAAGATGAGCGCTTCGAAGCGCGACGAGCTGGTCCAGAAGGCCCTCGATTCGTTCTATCGGGGGGGCTTCCATGCGATCGGGATGGACCGGTTGGCGAAGGAAACCGGCGTCTCCAAGACGGCGATCTACAAACACTTCCGCAGCAAGGAGGATTTGATCCTGGCTACGCTGCGGCTGCGTGACGAGCAGTTCCGCAACTGGCTCTATCGCCGGACCGAGGCGGCTACGCCGGACCCGCGCGGCCGGTTGCTGGCGATCTTCGATGCGTTGGCGGATTGGTTCGAGGAGCCTGGCTTTAAGAGCTGCATGTTCATCAAGGCATCGTCAGAGTACCAGAACCGCGATCATCCGATCCATGCCATGTCGGCCGAGCACAAGAAGCTGCTTACGCGCTATTTCTCCGGGTTGGCCGAAGCGGCGGGGGCGCCCGATCCGCAAGGGTTCGCGCGCCGTCTGCTGTTGGTCAAGGAAGGCGCGATCGTTATGGCACACCTTGCCGGGCCGCAGTTGGTGGTGGGCGACATGAAGGACGCGGCACGCGCGCTGATCGACGAAGCCCTGCCGCAATAGGCGCGGGCAATCCCAGCCAGTACTTGCCGCCGCTGCAGCGCGATGGCACTAGAAACCCGGACAAAACCAAGGGAGGACAATCTTGAAGAGATCGATCGCGTTGGCGGCCCTGCCGCTGTGCCTGCTTGCCGCTCCGGCGCTTGCCGATCATCACGCGCCGGGCGAGGTCATCGTCATCTCGGATATGACATTTCCCGCCGATGGCGAATGGAAGCACAGTTTCGATGCTTACGAATCCGAAGCCGGCAAGCCCAATGGTGCCTTTGCCCGCGCGCTCGCCTTCATCCGCGCGATGGAAGGCGCCGGGGTCGATCCTGACAATGTCAAGGTCGCCATCGTCATCCACGGCCCGGCAGTGTTCGATGTCGTCAATGATGCGCGCTATGGCGCCAAGTACCAGAGCGAGAGCGGCGAGCCGCTGCGCAACCAGAACTACAACAATGTGGCCGATCTGGTCGCTCGGGGAGCGGAAATCTGGGTGTGCGGCGTGGCGGCGAAATATCACCGCGTTGGCAATGCGGATTTGCTCGAAGGCGTGAAAATTGCGCCCAGCGCCACCGTGGCCCACGCTGAGCTGCAGCGGCGCGGTTTCACCATCAATCCTTATTGATCGGCCTTCCCGCCCCGGGAATCGCGTTTTAATTCAGTGTCAGGGACCATCAAGCCGCGGCCCTTTGCTTGAAGGATCAAGCCGGGCTGCTGCGCTTGTCGCGATTGGGCGCTGCCACTATGCCGCAATAGATTCATCGCAGGAGTCACCATGGCCAAACTACCCACGCTTCCCGAAAATCCCGAAATGATCGACGTGCTGGCAAAATACCCGCAAGGCTTTGCGGCGCTGTGCGACTATCACGACGCAATCCTGCGCGGCCCATCGGAGTTGAGCGTGGCTGAGCGCGAGCTGATCGCGGCCTATGTCTCGGGCCTCAACCAGTGCAGTTTCTGCCATGGATCACATCGCACCTATGCCGAAGTTCATGGCATCGATCCCGAAGTGTTTGAAAAGCTGATCGCCGATCCGGCGGCTGCAGGCGTGGATGCGCGGCTTCTGCCGCTGCTGGAATATGCCCGGGTATTGACCTTGACGCCGGCGATGGTTGGTGACCGGCTGGCGCAGGCGGTTTACGATGCCGGATGGGGCGAGGAGGCCTTGTTCACTACCGTTGCAGTGACCGGCCTTTTCAACCTGATGAACCGGTTGGTAGAGGGTACTGGCATTACCGCCGATCCAATTATCCGCGCAGGTTCACGAGCGCGCGCGGCGGGCAATATCGATGACCCGGCGCCCTATGCGGCATTTGCGGCAATGGTAGAGGATGTGCACCGTGAGCGTTACGGCCAAGCCTAGCGGGCGATCACAATAGCGCTGGCGGCTGACCTATTCGGATCGGTCTTCCCGACCAACGAAAACGGGCCAGCAGGGTCGCTGTCCTGCTGGCCCGCCTCACTCGCGTCTTCCTCAAGGAAAGGAAAACGTGCGACCCGAGCTCAGTTATGCTTCGATGGGTTCGAGTGATCCGGTGCCATTGGGCGTTTCGATTGTCAGGCACGTGCCGGCATCGACATATGTCCAGGCATTGCCCTGATAATCGGCAGTGCTGGTTCCGGCGCAGCTGGTGCCCGGCCCGGCCGCGCAATCATTCTTGCCTGCCTTGGCGACGCCATAGCATTTTTCCTTGTCGCCTTTCGGGTTCTCGGCAGCGGCAACCTGCTGCGGATCCGAACTGTCAACCGTGGTTGCATTCTGCGACGCTCCGCTGTCTCCGCTCGGCGAGCAGGCAGCGGCAATCCCGGCGGCGATGGCCAGCGTAAGGCCACCTTTAAAGTGTATCGAATTCATTTGCGTAACTCCCAACTGTCGCAAGCCAGACCCCCAATCTCTTGCGGAGTCATCGGTGATTTCGCTGCAGCACGGGGAAAGGTTACAAAAATTTCTGAACGGTGGGCGATTGCAAGGATCACGCGAAGGTGTCAGTCAACTGTTGGGGTTGCGCTTTGGGCAGGGGTCATCGCGATGACAGCAGGATTGGGGCGCCGCGCGCGCAGTGTAGAGGAATTCGGCATCAATATGGGCGCGCTGGCCGCGATCCCGCCACAAAACTTTCGCCCGCTCAAGGCAGAATCAGGCGATGTGTTCATCGCCTGCTGGGCCAAGAGCGGCACCACCATGATGCAGCAGATGTTCCACCAGCTGCGCATGGGTGCCGCGACCGGCAAGGGCGATATGGATTTCGACGACATCAGCCGCATGACTCCGTGGGAAGACAGTGCCCCTGTGATCGACCACGACATCAACGGGGCGCAGCGTGCCAGCCCGCGCGGCTTCAAGACTCACCGCGAATATGAGCGTCTGCCATCGGGCTGCCGCTATGTGGTCACGCTGCGCGATCCACACGAAACCTATATTTCCATGCACCGCTTCTTCGACGGATGGGTGATGGAGCCGGGAGCGATAAGCCTGGAGGAATTCTTCCCCATATGGATGACCGGCGGGCCGGGCGGATGCGATTATTACACCCACTTGCTGAGCTGGTGGGCGCGCCGGGGCGAACCCGACACGCTGCTTGCCACCTATCGCTGGGCGGTGAAGAACAAGCGGGCGATGATTGCCCGGTTGGCAGAATTCTGCGGCATCGAACTAAGCGAAGAATTGGCGTCGATAGTCGAGGATATGACCAGCCGGGAATTCATGTATGCGCATAAGGACCGTTTCGACGATGCAATGTTCGGCGCCGCGCTCGAACGCAAGCTCGGCTTCCCGCCCGATCGCGATTCGACCAAGGTTCAGGCAGAGGGGAGCGATCCCAAGCAGGTGCCACCGGCCATTGCCGAGCAGATCGATGCCATGTGGGCGAACGCGTCGCGCCTGTTACGGGCCACGGTAACTTTGCCCCGCTCGCGGCAGAGCTTGACGGGTAAGCAGGCTTACATCCCGTCCCGGGCAGGGCCGGATTCGCCCCGCCCGGAATCATTTGGCGATCAGAGGTTCACTTTCTTCTCGACATACTCGGTGAAGTCTTTCGAATAGGCATCGCGCAGCTCGGCTTGCGCTGCCTCGATCATCGTTTCGTCCGTTGGCGGGAAATGTTCGAGCGGATTCTTGACCTGTCCGGTGCCTTCGCGCGTCACATTCTTGCCGTCGAACTGGCGGAATACCCAGCCCGTGAACAGGTTTGAGCCGTACATCATCGCCTTGTGATAGAAGATGTGCGTGGTGACCAGTTCGGCGTAGCAGGCGTTGTCGCTTTCGGTCAGCCGCTCGCCGCCCTTGAGCTTCTTGTTGAAGGCCTTGACCTCGGCCTTGAGCTCGGGATTGTTCTTCAGGTCTTCGTTCCAGGGTGTCGGCTGCTGCACGATCACATCGTATTTGTCCGGATCGAGACCAAGCAGCCCGACGAATTCGAGCCTGTCCAGTTCGCCCAGTTGCACCTGCGGGCCAAGATATTCGCGCATCAGGTCCTTCACCGTCTTCACGCCCTGGGCATGGCCTGCCTGGTCGATCGCCGCGCCAACCAGGCCGAAGCCCGAGAAAAGCCCCATCTTGACGCCGATATAATTCTCGGTTGGCCAGACATGCAGTTCACACGGCTTTGCCGGTTCGACTGCGGGTTCGGTCGCACTATCGCTTGCTGCCAGAGCTTCAACCGGTGCTTCGCTTTCCTGCGCAAGGGCAGGCATGGCGAAGACCATGGCACCGGCCATCAGGCCGAGCCGGAACGCATTCAACTTCATAGAAGGATTCCCTCTTTCCAGACCCTGATCGCGATCAACCACCGGTTCGAATGAAGGTCAATAGAACCCGCTGAAATCCAGTCTGAAAACACAGTTCCTTGGTAGAATTGCGCCGTGGGGTGACGCATGCTGCGCGGCTTCATGCTTTGCAGCGCCCTTCCTTGCCGCTAAGCGCGCTGGCGAGCCCGGGCTTGCGGGCGCGACGAAAGGATTCTGGATGAGCGCGAGCAGCGAACCCAACATGCTGGCACCAGGCAATCTTGAAAAGGCCGAGGTGCTGATCGAGGCGCTGCCCTATTTCCAGCGCTATGCGGGGCGCACCTTCGTGGTCAAATATGGCGGCCATGCGATGGGCGATCCTGAGGCGGCGCGCGATTTTGCCGAGGATATCGTGCTGCTGAAGGCGGTCGGCATCAACCCGGTGGTGGTGCATGGCGGCGGGCCGCAGATCGGTGCGATGCTGAAAAAGCTGGGCGTTGAAAGCACCTTTGTCGACGGCCTTCGCGTGACCGACAAGGCCACCGCCGAAATTGCCGAAATGGTCCTGTCGGGCGCGATCAACAAGCAGTTGGTGGGCTGGATCGCGGGCGCAGGCGGCAAGGCGATCGGCATTTCGGGCAAAGACGGCGGGCTGGTCAAGGCGCGCAAGGTGGAACGGACCACGCGGGACCCGGACAGCAATATCGAACAGGCGGTCGATCTCGGCTTTGTCGGCGAACCCGAACAGGTCGATACAACCGTGATCGATACCGTGGTTGCATCGGGCATGATCCCGGTCATCGCGCCGATCGGTGCGGGCGATGATGGGCACACCTACAATATCAACGCCGATACCATGGCCGGCGCCATCGCGGCGGCGCTGGGCGCGGCGCGGCTGTTCCTGCTGACCGATGTTACGGGCGTGCTCGACAAGCATGGCAAGCTGCTGACCGATCTCAACCCGGCGGATATTGCGCGGCTGCGCGCAGACGGCACGATTTCGGGCGGGATGATTCCCAAGCTGGAAACTTGCGTAAAGGCGGTCGAATCCGGCTGCGAGGCGGCGGTGGTGCTTGATGGGCGCGTGCCGCATGCGATGCTGCTCGAATTCTTCACAACACACGGCGCCGGTACGCTGGTGCGCGCCTGAACGATGCGCTAGCGCGGGAACAGGCTTGGTCCCGCGGCGTAGCTTTCACCATGGGGGTGGCTTCAGGCGTATTACTAAGATAATACGGAAGCGGGACGCAGAATACGGAAACGGGTAACATGCAGGCTCTTTACGCGATCTACGAAATCATCTCCTTGCTCACCAATGTATTGGTGATGCTGATCATCATCCAGTTCGTTATCGGGTTGCTGTTTGCCTTCAACGTGGTGAGCGCATCGAACGAATTCCTGATGGCGTTCTACAATTCGATCAACCGATTGCTCGATCCGGTGCTGCGCCCGATCCGCAACATGATGCCGCAAACCGGCGCGATCGACTTCTCTCCCCTGGTGCTCATCATCGTGTTGCAGATCGTGCTGATCGTCCTGAGCAGCATTATCACGGGCGGCTGATCCGATGGGCGCAACGCTGATCGACGGCAAGGCATTTGCCGCGCGCCTGCGCGAGCGGGTAGGCGAAGTTGCAGCGAAATTTGAAGAAGCAGCCGGGCGCAAGGCAGGCCTTGCAGTGGTGCTGGTGGGCGATGACCCGGCGAGCCAGGTCTATGTTGGCAGCAAGGGCAAGGCGACCGTGGCCGCCAACATGGCCAGCTTCGAACACCGCTTGCCCGCCGATACCAGCAAGGACGATCTGCTGGCGCTGGTCGAACGGCTCAACAGCGATCCCGCGGTTGACGGCATCCTGGTGCAATTGCCGCTGCCCGCCCATCTCGACGAACAGGCGATTATCTCCGCGATCAGCCCCGACAAGGATGTGGACGGGTTCCATGTCATCAATGCCGGGCGGCTCAGCGTGGGCCAGCGCGGCTTCGTGCCCTGTACGCCGCTTGGCTGCATGATGATGCTGACAGACCTGCTGGGTGATCTTTCGGGCCTCGAAGCGGTGGTGATCGGCCGTTCGAACATCGTCGGCAAGCCGATGGCGCAGCTGCTGCTCGATGCCAATGCCACTGTCACCATCGCGCATAGCCGTACGAAAGACCTGCCCGCTGTGGTGCGACGCGCCGATATCGTTGTCGCCGCCGTGGGTCGGCCCGAAATGGTCAGGGGCGACTGGCTCAAGCCCGGCGCGACGGTGATCGACGTAGGTATCAACCGCCTGCCGCCTGAACCCGGCAAGGAAAAGGGACGGTTGGTGGGCGACGTCGCCTTTGACGAAGCGAGCGAGGTCGCCGGCGCGATCACTCCCGTGCCGGGCGGCGTAGGCCCGATGACCATTGCCGTTTTGCTCAGGAACACGCTGGTCGCCGCGCACCGCAAAGAAGGGCTTGCCGTACCCGAGGGACTGTGAGCGTTTTCACCTTCGACAAGGCTGGTTTGTGTGGCTAGACCGCTTCCCATGTTCAGAACTGTGATTTCAATAGCGGCGCTGGCCGCCCTTTCGGCCTGCGCTTCCGCCCCTCGCCAAGCGATCCCCACGCAGATGATCAACCGCGTGCTCGCCGGTGCACCGGGGGAAGCCCAACCGGGCAAGATCGTCGCGCGCGAGCTGGAGTTTGCCCGCGCGGCGCGCGAAACGGGGCAATGGAGCGCGTTTCGTGCCTTCGCCGCTCCGGGCGCGCTGATCCATGGCCGCGAGGGGCCGATCATGGCCGAACCTTGGCTGGCAGCGCAAAGCAATCCGCCGGTTTCGGTGCAGTGGGAACCGCGCGCGGTATGGATGAGCTGCGACGGCGCGCTGGCTGTGAGCCACGGGCGTTTCCGCGAACCTGACGGGACCGTGGGAAATTTCATCACCGTATGGGAACGCCAGTCGGATGGCGCCTACAAATGGACTTATGATGTCGGTTCGCCCGACAATCCCCAGCCGCCCCCGCCCGCGCAGTTCGATGACGGCGATATCGTGGTGACGTCGATCGACGCGATCAAGGCCGGGATCGCCGATTGCCCGCGTCGCGGCGTTGAAGTGCCCGCGCCGCCTGCATTCTCGATTGCCGAGGATTTCACCCAGGGGGGCAAAGTGTCGAACGATGGCACCCTGCGCTGGCGCTGGGAAGATCGCGGAGGCGGGCAGCGGCGCGTGGTGGTCGACTATTTCTATCAGGGCAAATGGCAGGGCGCACTCGACGAGCAAATGCCGGCCGGGGATGCGGGCTAGGCCATGTTCGAGCTGTTCGTATCAGCCTTTATCACACTGTTCGTGGTGATCGATCCGCCGGGGTGTGCGCCGATCTATGCCGGGCTGACCAAGGGGGCATCGGCGGCGCAAGCGCGCAATATGGCGCTGCGCGCCAGTTTCATAGCAAGCGCGATCCTGCTGTTCTTCGCCCTTCTGGGCCAGGAACTGCTCAACGCGCTGCATATCCAGCTCGACAGTTTCCGCATCGCGGGCGGGCTGATGCTGTTTTTCATCGCCTTTGAAATGGTGTTCGAAAAGCGCACCCAGCGGCGCGAGGAACGGGCCGAAAAGGTCGCCGCCAGCCCCGAGGTGGAGGATGTCTCGGTTTTCCCCATGGCGATGCCGATGCTGGCCGGGCCGGGGGCAATTGCGGCCATTATGCTGCTGATGAACGAAGCCGACACGCTGCAGCAATCTCTGACCGTGCTGGCGGCGCTGGCTGCGGTATTGCTGATCACCGCTGCAGCGCTGGTTGCCGCAGGCCCGCTGATCCGCCTGCTGGGCGCACGAGTGGAAGCGGTGATTACCCGGCTGCTTGGCGTGCTCCTTGCAGCGTTGGCGGCACAATATGTGATCGACGGGCTGAGGGGCAGTTTCGGGATCTAGGGCTAGATCGCCAGCGCCGCTTCCGGATAGCCAATGAGCTGGAGCGAGGTGCGCCCGGCGTCGAGGATATATTCGGGCTCTGCGGCGATCCGTGAACTGGCGCAGGCACCGTGGTGCAGCTGCATCAGCGCGCGGCCGATCTTGTCCGGTGCTCCATCGGTCCGGCCTGCGGCAATGGCATCGCGCGCAATTCCGGTGAAGTAGCTTTGGACCCGGTCGAAGATATGGCCTGCCTCACGGCGGATTTCAGGCATTTCGAAGCCCAGTTCCAGCACCAGGCCGAGCACCGGGCAGCCAAGCAGGTCGCCCCTCTCCTGCTTCATCTCGATATTGCCGCGGTAGGCCTTGGTGTAGATAGCAATAAGCCGCTGATCGGGCGCCTTATGGGCAGCGAAGCTGGCTTCGAAGATCTGCTCCAGCGTCAATATGCCCTGGTGGCGCGTGGCCGCCAGCGCAAGATCGCCCTTGTCGGCGAAATAGCGATAGATCGTTGCCTTGTTGACGCTCGCGGCATTGGCGATCTCGTCAACCGAGACGCCGTTGAAGCTGCGCTGCCAGAACATCTCGGCTGCGGTGGCCACGATATGCGCGCGCGTGCGCTCGCCCTTGGTGGGGAAGTCTGCATAGTTCATAAATAACCGGTTAGTTATTTTCACTGAACTTGCAAAGCCACCAATTGCAACGTCGGGTCGCAAAAGCGCGTCCTATTGCAGCGTCACGCGGTCGTCATCGCCGTCGCGCCGGCCATAGAAATACATCAGCTGGATCAAGAGTTCGCAGCGTGCGGGAAGGTCCGGCGCTTCAAGCAGAGCCTGCTTCGAAGCAGGATCGAACGGTGCAATCTGCGATACGCCGTTGATGAGCGATTCGTCATCGAGCCGTTCGACCGATGCCCAATCGACGCTGTAGCCCTGGTTGTCGGCAAAGCGGCGCGCTTCCCGCTCGAACCCCGCGCGTTCGACTGCGGACAGCGCGGCATCATCGTCTTCCTCGAGCAGTTCGGCCTCGACCTGGCGAAAGGCGGTCGTGACATCAAGCTCGCGGATAATCCGGAACCGGGCCTCGCCTTCAAGCACAAGGTTGTATCGCCCGTCATCCATCGCCTCGATATTGCCGATCCGGCCGACGCAGCCGATACTGTAGAGCGGCGCGCTTTCCACCGGGCGCTGCGGCTGGATCATTCCTATGCGGCGATCGCGCACCAGCGCATCACCCACCAGCGCGCGATATCGCGGCTCGAAGATGTGGAGCGGCAATTGCAGGCCGGGAAACAGGATCACGCCCGGCAGCGGAAAGATCGAAAGCCGTGTGGTCACGTGCCTTAGCCGAACAGGATTTGCGACAGGCGGCGGCGCCTGGCGACAACCCATTCGTCTTCCAGGCCCACCGCTTCGAAGATCTGCAGCAACCTGGCCTTGGCCGCGCCTTCATTCCACTCGATGTCCCGGGCGATCATGGCCAGCAGTGCATCGGCCGCATCGTCACGTGCGCCGCTGGCAAAGGCGGCCTCGGCAAAGGCGAACTGCGCCTCCATATCGTCAGGCCTGGCTGCGGCGGCCTCGCGCAGAGCGGCAAGCTCGCTGTCATCGACCTGGTTGGCGGCCAGCTCCAGCGCACTCTTGGCCGGCGCCATCGCTGCGTCCTGTTGAATGGTGGGTTCCAGCGCGTCGAAGATCTGCTGCGCCTGCACGGCTTCGCCTGCGGCTACCAGGGCGCGGACCAGGCCCGAATGTGCCGCGACATTGTCCGGCGCCATTTCGACCACTTGCGCAAAGATCGTCGCGGCGCGGGCGGCATCGCCGTCGGCCAGCACCTGTTCGGCCATGTCGACGAACTGGCCGATATCCTGCTGCGGTTGCTGGCCGCCGTTCGCGCCTCCAGCACCGGGCTGCACCGGCAGCTGCGCCAGAATCTGGTCCAGCATCTGCTTCAGCTGCGTCTCGGTGCGTGCCTGGGTCAGTTCTGCCACTGGCTGGCCCTGGAACATCGCGTAAACCGTTGGGATCGAGCGGACCTGAAACTGCGCGGCGATGAATTTCTCTTCATCGACATTCACCTTCACCAGCACCACGCCCTTGTCGGCATATTCTGCGGATACCTTCTCCAGCACCGGGGTCAGCGCCTTGCACGGCCCGCACCATTCAGCCCAGAAATCGAGGATGACGAGCTGCGTCATCGAAGGTTCGACCACGTTGGTCCGGAAACGGTCGACTGCCTTCTGTTCGTCGAGATTGAGGCCCATGCTTGCCAAGATTCGCGCTCCTGATTCGATTTTCCCCGGGGCAGTGTACCCCGTATTGTGCCTCCCTCATGTGGGGCTGCCACGCCGAATGTGAAGGGGGACTGTGCCGCCCCCATCGCGCGACTGCAAGGGCGACATTTTCCGCTTGCGGGCGCGACTGCCCGCTGCTAATCGCGCCGCCTCTCCAGCGATGGTGTGCCGATCGGGCCGCATTGCTGAGCGTCAGTGAGCGGGCGTAGCTCAGGGGTAGAGCACAACCTTGCCAAGGTTGGGGTCGGGCGTTCGAATCGCCTCGCCCGCTCCATTTTTTCCAAGACTTTCGTGACTTACCGGCCTTCGGGCCGACCCTCGGGGTTACCGGCGGGGATACCGTGTTGTGTCTTTTGGTGACCTTCGGATTGAGGGCCGAAGGCGAACGACATATGGCCGGAAGGGGAGGCGATCATCTATGCCAGAAGCAGGTTTGAACGACAGTTTCACTGAGGAAGGTTTCTGGTGGCTCGAGGGTAACGAGGAGAATCAAGTCTCCGGTACACTCTCCTTCGATCCTGATGACGGTCCGGTCCTCAAGCTGCTCGGGACACTTCAAGACTTCGTGAAGGCATTCAACGCGTCACTATCTGGGGACAGCGAGCTTGTGACGATTCACGGGGTCACGAAGAAGGGGAAGCCTGTAACGCTCCTCCGCGCTTTCAGCACCAATCGACAGATGAACATGCCGGGAATCGCAAACGAGACATGGAACTCGAACTTGCTCCTTGTGGGATGGCATCTGTCTCAGAGCGACGACCCGATATTCTCGAAGTCCTACTTCCGGTTTCAAGAAATCGAGAGATGGTTGGAGCACAATCCGTTCACTTATTCTTTGGAGACCGAGAGCAAGGTCGTAACGTTGCGTGCGGAGAAGCCGCGCGAGGTCCACTTCGCTAAGGCCGATGACATTGAGATCACCACCGTGGGTAGTCTCTACTCGAACAACGACGTCGACACTCGATACTCAATCGAAGTTTTCAGCCAGATGGGTATTACCCCGGCGGAGCCGAAGTCGCTCGACTGGCACTTCAGCTATGCGTCGCGCATTCAAGGTCTCGCGTCTCTCTGCGCCGGTTACCATCTGCCGCTACTCTCGCTGGATCTGAGGGGGCCGGACGTCGAGCTCGGGGGTGGGGGGACGATGCCCAGTGAGGTCCACATCTACGCCCGGATGCAGCACCCGGTCGCGGACAAATGGCGGCGACACGACAAGCCGATTGTCTCCGGCCCAGAGCTCATAAAATTCAATCCTGACGCGTTGAGGGTCTGGTTCGAGCAGCACGAGAAGCTCGGCTCCGCGCTCAACATGCTCTTCACGATCAAGGGTCAGCGCCAGATGTATACGAACATCCGCTTCATTCTGGCGGTTCAGGCGCTCGAGGTTTTCCACCGAAGGACCTCAACCCAGACAGTGATGGACGAGGCCGATTTCGAGAAGTTTCATGACGAGTTGATCGAGGCGATACCCGATTCAGCTACGCCAGAGATGAGAGAACGCCTTACTCGGAGCTACCAATTCACGAATGAGATGAGCTTGAGCCAGCGCCTTAAAGCGATTGTGAGGCACATCACCGATGAGTTCGGAACGAAACCGCCCGCACTGCACAAGGGCTTCATCAAGACGCTGGTCGACACGAGAAACTATTATACCCATTTCTCGCCCGAGTTGGAGGAAAAGAAGCTAGACGGGGCCGGAATGTATTGGGCCAGCCGCCGGATCATCGTGTTGCTGACCGTCCTCTTTTTGCTTCGTCTCGGGATCTCGGCTGACAATATACAGAGTCTCATCAAGAGGCATCGAGAGTTTGCGCAGCTATGGGAGAACGAGGACACTCCTGCTTAATGCTATACGGCGTACGGGCTCGCATCACTCGCTCGATCGCCGCACAGACTGCACAACCGGTTGTGCGCGCCCTCGCTCTCGAAGGGCTTGCGGCATCGGAGGCAAGGCCGGGTCTCGGTCGGCATGGGCTCGCCATGCACGTCCCGGCGCTTGCGCCCCATGTGTGTCAGGCCCGCGTTGCTCATTCCCGGGCCATCAACATGAAGCCGTAGGCGCGCGATTGCGCCCTCGTCATCAGGCGCTTCGCCTCCTTCGTCCCGGGAGCTCCGCATATCACGTCCACCCAAATCTGTCGGTTGCCTTCGATGCGGCACATCTGCCCAAAGAAGGCCCCGAGCTCGGACATGGACACCTCGAAGAGGAGAGCGAAGCGGCGGATCATCGGCACGGTCGGCCAGCCGGTCGGCTCGGTTGCCCGGGCATGAACCAGCGTGGCCAGGTGTGCCGCCCGGGTCCGCTCATCAAAGAAGTACGGGTAGGCGTCCTCGAGCGCTTCGCGCGTTATGTCCATTGGTCGCTTGCCTCATACACCGCATCGGCGCGGGCCTTGCGGAAGGCGATCTCGGCCGAGCGCTCGGAACAGGCGAGCTCGATCAGCACCGGGTCAGTGCCGGACTGGTCGAGGAGGGCCTTGCCCGGGGTGCAGCCCTTCTCGAGGGCAATCTCCCCGGCGCGCACCATCATCGCGTCTGCGTACTCGGCCGCCTTAAGAAGCGGCTCCGCCTCACCAGCGGCAACCTCGGCTGCGTTCTTGCGGATCGCGACCGAGGCGCTCTTCAGGATCACTGCGGTTGCGCCCTTCACGGCGGGCACGTCCACGGTCGAAATCTCGTTCACCGTCATGTCGCGGATAATCATCTTCTTCATGCTGCGGTCTCCTCGCGCGGTATTAGGTCGGTGAGGTTGTGGGCCGAGGTTCGCTGAACTGCCTCGCGTAACGAGCCCTGCGCTCGGGCAGGTACGAACGGAATGCCGAGGTGCCGGACGAACTTCGGCGCTGCGACTTGCATCTGGCCCATCAGCAAGGTTCGAATAACCCGCCGTAGGTGGCCGCCAGTTCCATGATCCGACGCACCGGATGAGCGCACTTCGGAAAAGAAGGCGGCGTCTGCCGCGAGCAGGCCTTCAATTGCTGCCTCGATCTCCGCAATGGCCTGATCGACTCGCTCGGCTGCTACGACCCTCTGATGGGCAAGTTCGCCAAATCGCTCAAGCAATCCGCCCGGCTCTGGGTCCTCATGCTGCTTCTTGAATATTCCCATTGTGGTCTCCTTCCTTTCCGGCGGTGTTGACCAAGGACGTGCGCACCGAGGCGATCACGTCGCGCGCTTCGTTCGGCTCGAAGCCCGCACCCTCGAGGTCGCTGCGGCGCAGTCGCCAGAATTGTTCGTCGAATGCGGGCCGCTCGGCCTCATCCCGGGCCTTCATCAGCACCCAGCGGTCATAGACGCTGTCGGGCTCGCGCTCCCCGCGTATCAAGCGGTCCTCGTCCCACAGCACCGCGAGGTCCGGTGTCGCCGGGGCCTTCTCGCCAAGCTCGAACAGCGCAGAGATGCGCAGCGCACGGCGCTCGTCCGGGGTCATCAGGCGATAGCCCACGGCGAAGGCGAGGAGGTCGAGGGCGCTGTCCCTATTCATTGTCGATCACCCGGGCCGGAGCTGGAAGCTGCGGGCGGAGATTGCTGGCCATCTGCAAGGCGACCTTCGCCACGGCATCGCCTAGCACCCCGGCATCGACGGTGTGCGTCACCTGCTTATTCACTGCTATGCCGTGCGTCTCCCGATAGGCGGGGAGCATCGCCCGGGCTCGAAGCTCGAGAAGGCGGTCCGAATACTTGCGGACAGTGCCGACGATCTTTTCACGGTGGCGGCCGCCGAAGATGGGCTCCTCCCACCCCTCCTGCGCGCGCCGGTAAATCTCGGCCTCGATGCTGGCCTCGGCCGCCTCGACGGCTTCCTGCCACTGTGCAGCAAACTCCGGGTCGCGGTCGCGTTCGTCGAGGAAGGTCTGCTTGGCGCCATACCGACTGCTGGCGCGCGGGCTGGCAGCACGGGCAGCCCGCACGAGTATGCCGTGGCGGGCAAGCTCTCCGAGAAAGAGCCTCTTGCGGCGGTCGGTCAATCTCATTGCGAGACGATAGCTGGCGACCATTGCCGAGCGAACGGCGAAGCATTGATAGCTACGAATAGCGCCATAATTGCTATTTCTACTATTTATGCTATTAGGTGATTCGGCAGAAGATAGGAGGCCGACATGGCGACAGTGGAAATCGATTTCGATGTTTACAAGGAGCTCACCGCCCGGCGGGCGACCGAGACGACAACCTACAATGATGTAATTCGAGAGCTCCTCGAAATGGATGCCGAGCCGGAACTGGCGAATTCGGGCGAAGCGTCCTCTGGCGGCCTCGAAATGAAGGGCGTGTTTCTACCCAACGGAACTCAGCTTCGTGTCACGTACAAGGGCCAAACCTATACCGCCGAAATTAAGGACGGCGCTTGGCTTGGCAGCGATGGCGTGCGGAGAAACTCGCCTTCTGACGCGGCCTGCGCCATTACACAAACGAACGTCAATGGCTGGCGCTTCTGGAAGGTAAAACGGCCCAGTGACACCCGGTGGCAGGTGCTGAACGCCCTTCGGCCCTAGATCAGTCAATAGCTCAGAAGTGGGTTGATCAGCTCGGATAGAAGAGTCAGGCATTCGGAGATGGACGGCTCATTATTGTTCTACTAATGTTCCGGCTGGCCTCACATTCGCCTCTATGGCGAAACCCAATTGCACTTATCCCATATTATTTATGGGCTTGGTCCCCAAAACGTGGGTCAGCGTGCTAGCTAGCCGAGCCCATTCGGTGCCGAATCGACGAAAGAGCGACGACTGATGAAGTATGAGGAATTACCGCGTTCGGCTTTGATCAAACTGCTCGAAGAGAACGATGCCGCCCTGAAGCATGCTGGAAAAGATGGCATCGTATTAAACTACTCAGGGCGTACTGCACCTTGGCAGATCACCCGTTTGGTCAAGCCAAAGCTTAGCTCAATTGTTAAGAAATATTCGGTCGGGTCAGAAGCGGAGCAATGTCTTAACGAGATTTGGGACGGCGAAAATCTCTCGGCGATGGTGAGTTTATTTCGTCATCGCGGCAAAGTGGACCTCATCCTCACTGATCCACCTTACAACACCGGCTCTGATTTCCGCTACAATGACCGCTGGGATGAAGATCCAAACGATCCCGATTTGGGCGAATTGGTGTCTGAGGATGATGGGTCGCGCCATAGCAAATGGCTAAAATTCATGACGCCGCGTTTGTGGATGATGAAGGAGATGCTCAAGCCAGGAGGGGTGCTGGCCATATGCATCGATAGCCGTGAGCTTTACCGCTTGGGCATACTTCTTGACGAAATTTTCCATGAAGAGAATCGTCTTGCGATCATCAATTGGCAGAAGACCACTGCGCCTCGCTCAGATAAGTCTCATGTTTCGACTTCAACCGAGTATGTGCTCGTTTACGCAAAAGACCTGCAGCGAGCTCGTACGCTTTCGGAAGTTCGATCTGACGCAGACAATAAGCGCTATGGAAACCCTGACAATGACCCAAACGGCATTTGGCGAGAAGGCAACCTAACGGCGCGAAGTGCTTCCGAGAAAGACGAATACGGGATCCAATCGCCATTTACTGGTGAAGTTCACTATC
Source organism: Sphingomonadales bacterium BRH_c3 (assembly GCA_001515985.1). Classification (GTDB taxonomy): domain Bacteria; phylum Pseudomonadota; class Alphaproteobacteria; order Sphingomonadales; family Sphingomonadaceae; genus Erythrobacter. Next base: position 16,462 of record LOET01000040.1, read on the forward strand.
CCGCTGGCCAAGGCTCGTGGAGGCATCCTAAGCGAAACCTAAAGAAGTGGCTCGAGGAATGGGGTAGTGCCTATGTCGAGAAAGACATCGGAGATGGCCGGGCTCCAGCACTTGTCTTGAAAGGCGGATCGATTGGCTCCGTCTCCGGTCAATCAGCTAAGCGCGCTAAGACGAAATTGACGGACGGGCCTTGGCCATTCGTATGGTTTGGCATGGATGGGACAGGTAGGCCGAGAGTCAAAACCTATCTTGAGAAGATTAAGAAGGGCAAAGTGCCCGTTACCTATTGGGCGGAAGAGGATGAGGGGTATCCCGCAAATTTGGATGCGACCTCGTGGGGATACAAAGAGTCCGGACGTACCAACGATGGCGTCAGTGAGCTTACATCGATAGTCGGACCCGACCATGGCTTCACGACGGTTAAGCCGCTCAAGCTGATCTCCAAGATAATTCAAATTTGGTGCCCGCCAGATGGTTTGGTGATGGACCCCTTCGCTGGTTCAGGGACCACCGCGCATGCAGTACTCAAGCTTAACAAGGAGCAGCGGGCAGAAAGGCGGTTCATTCTCGTCGAGCAAGGGAACGACGCAAACGACGATCCGTATGCACGCACACTGACAGCAGCGAGAATCAAAGCGGTGATTACAGGCAATTGGGCCTCTGGCAAGCAACCCGCTCTCGGAGGGGGCTTTCGCTTTATTGGTCTTAGAAAGGAGAAGATCGACGCCGAAGCAGTCAATGCTTTAGCCCGGGAAGAGATGATCGATCTGCTCTTGAATAGCTACTGGGATAAATCGGATAAGGCGCGCACATATTTGCATCGATATCCGATCGGAACGCATCGACACCTATTCGCGACCAATCCCAAAAATGAGGGATTCTTCCTGATTTGGTCGGCTCCTGACGCCTCATCAGTTCTCGATAGAGCAGCATTCAAGGCAATAGTCGAAGAAGCTCGAAGGGCTGGATTAGCCTCAAAATATCACGTGTACGCCTCACTGGCACCTTACACCGGAGCCGGAATTGAGTTCTACAAAATCCCAGAAAGGGTCTTAGAGCACATTGGTTTTAATGCGCGCTCTGATCCCTTTTCAAACGAGTCGGTCGCGAATGATTGAGCTTAAGACATTCCAAAGCAAGAGCTCGAAGCTCATTGCAGATCGTTTCGGGCTATTCGCAAATCACCCGGACCGGCCCAGCAAAGGTCAAGTTCCTAGACCGTTCTTCCAAGCACTTTCTGCGCTGACAGGAGCCGGGAAAACACCAATCCTAGCGGACGCTGTAACGCGAATTCGTGCGCATCTTACAGCCGAGCCAATCGTCCTCTGGATGTCAAAGGCGAGGTCTGTAATCGGCCAGACCCATTCGAATTTCGCGGTTGGTGGTAAGTATAGTCATCTGATTGAGGACTTTCGCACGGTTCGCATAGGAGATGTTACACCTCACCTTCTAGCCGATGGATCCGCTCCTCTCCTGATAACCACGACGACCGGCCTGTTTAATAACAAAGAGCAGGCGGAGGGAAACCTCCACATCTACAAGACCGATAAGGACACTTTTGGAGATGCCAGCCCTTGGGAGCGGCTAATTCAGCGCGAAGCTGGCGAGGAGCGACGCCCGCTCATCATAGTATATGACGAAGGCCACAATCTTTCTGAACAACAAGCGGAAATCTTGGCTGAATTGGAGCCGGACGCCTACCTGCTGGCGAGTGCCACTTTGCGTCTTCCGGAAAACTTCACGAAGTCTGTTGTGAATCCGATCCGTCTATGGGTGGAAGAAGCAGAAGATGCGGATGATTTTGTTTCTGTAAGTGCCGTAAATAAGGATGGAGGAGTATCGCCCGACCTTTTTGTCACTACAACGGTCGACAGTGAGGCTGTGGTCAAAGCCGAGCTAGTTAAGCTCGCCCTTCAATTTGATGGCACTACAGCAGCAATGGATCGTGCAATCGATGAATTGCTCGAACGACGTCAGCTTCTAGTCGAAGCTATCGACAATGAAGGAGCAGACCTTAACCCAAAAGCGATATATGTCTGCAAGACCAACATCACCGATGAAGGCTCTCAGGACGATCCAACTTTGCCGTTCAAAAAACGGCAGGCTCCACCGATCCGCATCTGGCGCTACCTAGTCGAGATGAAGGGGATCGATCCTTCTGACATCGCAATCTACGCCAACTTGAAATTTGAAAAGGGGGCCAAACCTGACGAGGTCAACCTCTTTTCAAAAGGAGATAATGACTTCGACGATTTCTCGAGTGGTGATTACCAGCACATCATCTTCAATTTGAGTCTTCAAGAAGGTTGGGATGACCCATCTTGCTACTTGGCTTACATCGACAAAAGCATGGGGTCAGCAATCCAAGTTGAACAAATAATGGGTCGCGTTTTGCGCCAACCAAATGTTCGACACTATCAAAGCCCTCTGCTGAACACGGCACACTTTTTCGTACGGGTTGATCGTGAAAGCGTGTTCGCCGAGACGTTGGAAAAAGTTAAAACGAAACTCAAAGCAGAGGGAGCACCGCTGACGGTCACGTCCAGCTTCGGGGGCAGGGGTAATGCCTCCGAGACGGTTGAGCCTCGAGATATTGACGAACTAGAGCTGCATGAGATTTTCGTAGATTCTGAGGCAGCTCGTAAAAAGATTGCTGAAATCGTCGATGATTATCCGGTATTTACCGAAGGCGATGTGAACACTGTAGCAGAAGCCCGTATGGCATCAGCTATCGTCAACGTTGCAGGCAAGACTGCTTCGGACAGCAAGGTAACTTGGCAGGTTAAGGGAAATACCAATCCAGTCCGATTGCGGTGGCTTGTTCACACAGCGTTGAAGGCGAGATCGGCTCGAGCTTTAGCGATAACAGACGTTCAGTCGCCTAAATTTGATGTGAGGGTTCAGGCACAGAGTAAGGCAGACAAGCTGGCGGAGAACTTGGCCAAAGATATCGCCGATACGTTCTTCGCGCTAGCTGAGCTTGTATATGAAAGCAGCGCTCCTTTTGTTTTCGGTCCGCTTCGAGTGGGCAAATCAGCGGTAGAGTTCGAAAACTCCATCTATCCGAAATATTCAGGGCTGAATAAGTTCGAGCTCCCATTCGCCACGGCCCTCGATGAGACTGGTTTAGCGTGGCATCGGAACCCTGCAGGCGGAGGTTATTTTATTCCACTGCTCTCAGAAGGCGATACTGCAAAATTCTATCCCGATTTTCTCGTCTGGAAAGACGGCCTGGTCTACTGTCTGGACACAAAGGGAAGTCATCTGTTGACAGATGCAGTGGCTCGAAAACTTTTCGACATCCAGGAAAATCATCAGACGAAAGTCCTGACTCGCTTCATTTCGGCGGGCCGACAGGAAAAACTACAAGGTGGTACGAAGAAGGGAGGATATACGGTGTGGAAGTCGAAAAACGGCAATCCAACTCCCTCGCACTTCGAGACGCTCGCCGAAGCGGTTGAGGCGTGCGTGACTTGATGAGTCAAACCATGGGGGGCAATATTGCGTCATCAACTGACTGGGAACTCTGGACTGTACCACGTTGCCCGGGAGTTATCCCGGCGCGGATGGCATGTAATGCCGACAGTCAGAAACGCCCGCGGTGCGGATTTGTATGCGGTCAGCGATGACGAATCCACAGTGCTGCCCATCCAGTCGAAGGCACTATCGAAGCGCTCGGCCGTCCCGCTAGGAAGCTCACTTGAGAATCTCCGTTCGCCTTGGTGGATCGTAACCCTGAATGCCAATTCGGCCGCGCCCACCTGCTACATCCTGTCTCTCGAAGAAGTCCGGCAACTGGCGGTCCGGAATGTCAAGGCGACTGGCGCCATCTCGCATTGGCTGGAACCGAAGGTCTATGCGGTGCCCGAATTCGAAGAGGCATGGCACCGGCTTGGCGAGCCCAGTTAACCAGCATTCCGGTGGGAGCTATCGAAAGCAAAGGAGTCATGGTCACAGCCAGCGCCTCCCAAGCACCACAAAACCAAATAGTAGCGCTGGCTTCACGATGCACGCCTTTCGTAGGCAAGCTCCATCAATTCCTTAAGTGTTGCGGCCGTGCCTTTGACCTGTTCCTTTGAAAGCCGGAGACGGTAGAGGCCCCAGCGCTTATTGTATTCGAGGGCCTCTATGCCTGCATCCTCGATTTTGGCGTCAAGCTCTTCTGTCTCGGGAAGCTTCACTTCGAAGTTGATGTGATTTTTCTTTGGGCGAAAACTGACAAAGTTGAACGGCTGGCCGTCGCGCGAGAGTCCGATGTAGAATTTGTTGTACTTGAGTTCCAACGACGGGTCGAACTCGCGAGCCATGCCTAGCAGATCGTCGGCCAACGCTACCGTGGCCTTTGTCGCGCGCTTTTCCCAATAGGCCCGGTCGGTAGGAGCGGCTTCAGCGTCCTCATCTTCATCAACAAAACCTCGCGTCATCTCGTCCATTACAGTTGTGAAAACGAGCGTCACATTCTCGCCAACCCGTAGTGCCTGCATCTGGATCGCAACTAAGGGTATCGTGCCGTTGAACAACGATATTACATTCAGGAAGCGGCTAGTAATATCCTCAGCTACGATCACTGCACAGTGGTCATATTGAGGATATCGCTTCCGCTCTATGTCCCAATATTCAATAGTGCGGATGATGTGTGCCTCGTCGGTGGCGCCCAACTGTAATTCCACCTCGTACCGGCGCTTTGTATCGGCATCTTGGAGAAGAAGGTCTAGTCGCCCCGCCCTCGGGTGGATTCTTTCCTGATCTCGAAGAACGAGATCACCTAGGCCTAGAATGGAGGGATCGTCCGCGATCAGCTGTTGAACCCACTTTTCCGAATACTCGGGATGAGTTTTCATGAACAAACGTTCCGGTTTCACATATGCCTTTGCCATTGAAGCCCCTCGATTGAAATCAAACCTTCCTAGTGGCCAAGTCTGAAATAAACCTATCAGTCAGCCTACAAAGCAAGCTGCACTGCGATAACGAGAAAGTTGGTGCCGAATAAAGTTCTTCTTTCGGCGTCCGGGCGATCTCATCGTTGGAAGCTGCAGCGTGGCCAACGGCACGGGCGGAAAAACGATAGTCGGAAGCGAGAAGCCCGGGCGGCATCCCCGATCCGGTGCTACCAATGCCGGGGCCACCGTTTGATGGACGGTGGCCCCGGTGGCTCTAACCTCGGAGAGGTTAGGCACTTTGTTCGACCGGTTGCGGTTCTGGCGGGCCAATGTTCGCGGCGATCTGTTCGATGGCCTCGAGGGCGAGGATCACCGGGCGATAATTGACCCATGACTCGTCCTCAAAGTCCGGCCATTCACTGCGGACGAGGGAGTGGTCGAGCAAGGCGCTGGCGAGGGTGGCGATCATCGGGAACGCATCCAGCGCCGTGTACGGCCAGTCACCCTCCGTCACGAACAGCCGGGCGAGGCTCAAGCCGGGAGCCGCCAAGTCTGGCTCCGCTCCCTCGAAGGTATCCGAGGGCTTCGGTCCAACGTCGGCAAGCACCCCGTTCTCGAGCTCTTCGATCAGATACACGATCTCCCGCCAATTCCAGTCATCGAAGCGTCCGAAGCGGGCAATCGCATCCTCGAGCATCTCCTCTCCGATTGCCGCATTTAGCTCCTCGACGTCTTCGAGCGTCATCGGGCTTGGCCGCGCGAAGATAGCGGTGATCGTCTCCCCCGCGCTCACAGCGACCGCTCCCGAATGAACTTCGCTTCCTGGGCAGTCAGCGCCCTCGTATCGCACCCTAGCGACATGGTGACTTCGCCCCCTTCGCCGTGACGGACATTCAGCCGCCAATCGCCGGTGGCAAATAGCTGTTGGAGGAAGGTGAGCACCTCCGGCGAACGGTCGTTGGCGAAACGGAATAGCACCTCCTCGACCTTGTCTGATACTTTCATCGTCTGTCTCCTTTTCCACCGCTGGGTTGCGGTGTGCGGAGACGATGGCAGGGGCGGCCCCGGGCTGGCGATTGCGCTAATTCGGTACGAATGCCATTAAGTGACTAGCAAAGAAGCAAACGTCAGGAATTGGCCTCATAATGCCGACGCCCTCCGAAAAGGCCCAAATGCTTCTTGATAATGGTTTGGCACATGGCTTGGCTGCGACGGTCCTCTTCACTGCATCCTATGATTACGGCCGCAATATCGGCGTGGAAGATGAGGAGCTCGAGACATTTGTTTTCAACGGCACCTGCTCACTCTCTGTGCACTATCTCGTGGGCCTTGGATTGGAGCTCTTATTGAAGGCCGCGTACATCGCTTCTGGCGGTGATGCGGATGATGATCATCTGCGGTCAAAGATCGGCCACGATTTGGAGAAGGCGCTCAACCGAGCTCGTCAGGTTGGCTTTGAGAGTAGCTCCGAGCACCTCGAAGAGCTCGTGGGTTACATGAATGAGCCTTACAAGCATCATCACCTCCGATATGGCCGTCCCGATGGCATGAACTTGCCAGATAACATGGCGCAGGTAACGGCTGTCTTCGAAACACTCAGCCAAGAGGTTCAGGCAAAGCTGTAACAGGCCGTTGGCTGTTCGCTGACCTTCGTATCCCTTCCGGTATCCCCGGTAATTCATGCCTCCTGTAGTCGACCAGAGAGGCGTGGAATGCGGCCCACTCGACCCGGACCTCCCCTAGGTTCGGCCCCGACTCCGGGCTGGCGATCTCGCCCGCGCCCGCGCGAAGGGCAAACGGCGGCAACGGCGGGCGGCGGCATTTTGCCCAAAAGGGTCACCGAACAGTCGCAACTGGGGTCGGCAAGGTCGCGGCAAGGTCGAACGCCCGAGAAGCCACGATTTCCAAGGGCTTTTCCGACCTTCTCGACCTTCTCGACCTTAAAGAGAGACTAAAAGAAAACGGAAACGGCGGCGATAGCGACACCGACCGCTCTCCCGGCATCGCCTTGGGCCAAAGGTCGATAGGGTCGAGAAGGTCGGTTTTCGGCACGGCTTTCTTGGGTTTCGCAGCAATCGAGGTCGGCGGGGATCGACCGACCCTGACTGGCAAGGTCGGTCAATACGGATCGTCATCACGAGGAGGAGGCGAGTGCTCGTCATTCCGCGCCTGCTCGACGATAGCCGTCTCGAAGCCCCAGCATTCGGAATCATCCCATTGCCAAGACCACCCGTGACGATCTTCAAAGGCCTCACGGGCGGTGCGCAACGTTGGCAGCACCCACCCCTTCGGACCGCCCTTTTCCCATTTCTCGAAGCCAAGCCCAGGATTGTGGATGAACCCGGTTTTGTCAGGCTGTCCGGCACCTAGAGTGTTTCCGATCTCGGTCGTTGTAATTTTTCGGCGGATGGCATTGGTGCTGTATTCGGCAAGCTGGCGCGAAGGCAGCACGAATTGATCGTCTCCGATCTTACGCAGGTTGCTCAATGGCGGCAGATCACCGCTGACAAGTATGTCGAACAAAACTTTGTTGAAGCCCTTCAGCGATGCTGCCTTCTGCTCATTCAGGGCCGAGGTCTGCGGCACGTCATATCGCGGGTGCCAATCGCCCAAATCCATCTCAAGTAGATGGTGGAGGAAAGCCTGAGTGCCGCCGCTATCGAGCTCGGCATACAGTTCACGCCACCACACGTTCTTCTCATGGTCTGGTGAGCCGCCCGGCGGTGCCTTGAAGCGGCTGGAGACTTTGAACACCGCGTATCGCCGTTCGTCATCGCTAGCATCGACAACATGGGGGTCATTCGACGCGATTATGATCTTCAGTCGGTTGGGCGCTTGAAATGCATCAACGCCCTTCGGTTCTATCAAAACTTGGCCCTCAGTGATGTAAGTCATCAAGAGACCGGCGGTGTTTCTCTCACTCGGCGCTACGGCCTCGTCAGCGAACAAGAGACAGCATCCATGTAGGTGCTTGTTGAAGTTAGTGGTCAGGGCCTTCTTACCGGCCACCGTGATGCCGTGCTGACCGAAAATCCGTCGCATAACGGTCGCATATGTGCTCTTCCCTGTCCCCTTTTCGCCTATCAGCGCTAAGGCAACACCTGCTTGGTCTTCGGGATGTTGTACCGCGTATGCGGACCAACGGATCAGGTAGTCAAAGCGGGCTTGGTCGCCGTCTGCTACGCCCTCGAACAGCAGGGTGCGAAAACGCGACCAGTCGCCCGGCTCGGGTTGGACGGCGAGCCCCTGCCACAGATTGAGGCCTTCCTCCTCATCCACGTGTTCATTCGGCCTGAACACCAGATTTCGATACTGTCGCCGCATCGGGTGTTCCAGCCACCACTTCCCGGCCGGGGTGTAGGTGGGGTTGCCCTCCTTCGTCTCGCCGGTCTGAACGCGCCGGTTGAGATATCGGTTCTTGAAGTCCTCGAATGATTGAGCCGCCACTTCCATCCGTTGCGGGTCAACCTCGCTCGGCTCCCACGAGATAACCCTCGTCTTACCCCCGTACATCTCGATCACTGCGTGCTTCGCATTCAACTCGCGCAGCATCGGCTCATTCACTTCTTCATGCGCCCGCTCGATCTGTCGCTCCGCATATTCGAGCGATCTCTTCTGCGCTAATGTGTGTGCCGATATTCCGAAATCCGGGTCCAGCAGCACAGCGGCGATTTGCTCATTGCTGCATCCCGCGCGGATGAGCTCGGTGCATACCCCGAAGGTCACCTCGGACCGGGATGCGTAGCGCTGTTCATCGTTTGGATCATCGCCCTGAACGATCAGCATTCGGGTGCGCTTGCTCACCGTCTCGGGGAGCTCGTCTAAATCGCGCAGAAATGGTGGCACACCCTTGAGCTGTACCTTCCCCTGTCCCGGAGCTGGAACGGCATTCTCTTCTGGCGCGGGTGTGAAATCTGATAAACGATACATCATGGGGTCGGCCACTTCACAACGGAAGCGGTTTGCTCAACGCGCCCCGCATCCCGCTTCTTCTTGTTGGGCAGGTTGCGTGTTCCGGGAAGGCGCATGAGGTGATCGAGCGACTGGCAATTGTCGCCCCCGAGCTTGTCGCGCAGGGCGATGTTATAGAGCTTTGCCGACGCCACCGCTTCCGGTCCGTCCCCGACATACAAACGGTCCTCCGGCACGAGCTGCCAGAAAGCTTGAAAGCCGTTGCCGCTATCCACGACGGCAGAGGGTGGCGGGTCGAAGTCCTCAAATGCCTTGTGGATACGCTGGCGCTCTTCGGTCCAGTCTGCACCCTTACGAGGATCAGCATCGACATAGAGCATGTCCATCCACTCGATGTCAGCCTCTTCGGGCTTCTTATTGGGATTGGCGTCCGCCTTCACCGTGTTTGGCGTCCAGTAGAGATTGCGCTTGCCGTTCCACCGGCCCAGCCAATTCAGCAGGCGGTCGGGCGGGTCTAGCTCGAAGGTTCGGGTTTCGATGCCGCCGCCGTTCGGACAAATGGCCGATAAGACACATTTACCATCGGGCCGCATCATGCGGAGGAAGCGGACTGTTTCAGCGAAGGACTTGTCCTCAACGCTTCGCTCTTCGCCTCCGGTGGCGGAGACAGTAGGGTCATTCACGGAAAGTCTCCCTTTCCAAGCCAAGGTGATGGTTAGGGCCGTCCGACTTGCGTCTTCAGGCCGGGCGGCCCGTCACTCAGGCGGCCTCAACCTCAAGAGCGCGCTCGCGCTTCTTCGCTTCGTCCCATTCCTCAAATTCGCTGCGGACCCATGCGACCCGGTTGGGCGATAGCTGGACGGGGAGGGGAAACTTTCCGCGCTTCATCAAGCGCTGGATGACTGTCTTGCTGAGCGTGCTCTCGCGCATCACCTCGGGCCAGAGCATATAGATGGTCGAGCGCTGCTCCTCCTCGTCCTTCTCCGGCGCATCATCGGCGCGCTCTTCGGTGGGTGCCTGATCGGCCATGTGGTCCTCCTTATCCCCGGCGGTTCGCTGCGGTTCGGGAGGGTATTCGCCGATTATGAGTGGCGAGGGGATTTGCCCAATTCGGTACGATGTTCCTTTTCGTCCAGCCACCAATGGCGAAATTTGGCGGCTAGGTCCTTGCCGATGCTCTGACCACTGGCTGGGGCATGGCTCATATTCGGTTCGATAAGGGCGAGCTCGTCTGCCAGCCATTTTATCGTGGCAGTCTTACCCATCTTCGCTTCGTGCCAATCAAGTAGGATGAAAGCAGCCGCCCGAAGCCCCTGCCATTGTGACGTGTGGCCCCGGCGAGATTTCAGCCCCGGGTCCTTCCCCCAATCGTTTGGCTCGCGCTTCAGGCCCTTTTCTCTTCGAGTAAGGAACTCGTTGAATGGCTCGGGCATGAGATCGTGGTCGATGGTAAACAGCCAATACCAGTAGGCAATCTTCTCCGAGAAGGGCCACTCTGCGAAGCCGCGCGTTGTTTGGGCAAGCCATTGGAGGTCCTGCTCGATAAGGTTAGCAAGGTCCGGGTCTTTTGCGCGTATACCTTCCAACCGTGCTGGGGTTTGGGCATGGCGAGCCTCCCGGCGTGCTTCGCTGAACTTCCGCCCCTCTGCCTCATTGGCTCGGGCCTCAGCGAAAGCATAACGCGCGGCTTTCCTAGCCTCTTCCAACGTCATGCCCAAAGCGCTCCCCACCGCAACAGCGCCTCGCGCACCTCGGAGGCGTAGGTGTGCTTGTTGTAAGTCCGGCGGAGCTTCTCGACCGAATGCCCAAGCACCTGTTCGATATGCTCGCCCGGGACGCCCATCTCGGCCATCCCGGTCGCGACTGACCGGCGAATGTCGTGGACGGTCCAATGCTCCATCGGCTCGAGCTCGTCCTTCTCCGCTCGCTCTGCGAGGATGCGGTCCAGCCGGGCCTTGCCCTTCGAGTATCCGCTCACCGGGGTCCTTCCGGCGGTCGAGGAGAACAGGTACTTGCCCCCGAGATCAGGGATGCTGTCGAGGACAGCGACGGCGGGCGGCGATAGGTAGATGGTGTGGCCGCGACGGCTCTTGTGCTTCGAGGGCGGGATTACGATGGCCGGCACTGTCTCCTCGTCGTCCATGTCGAGCTTGACCTCCTTGCGCCAACCTCGCTCCATCTCCGCAATCTCGGCCCGGCGCGCTCCGGTCAGGATTATCATGCGGTAGAGCGGACCGAAGGGGTAACACATATCCTCGCCCTTCTCGTTACCGCAGGCGTCCCAGACGCGCTGTAGCTCGTCCAGCGACAACACGCGGTCGCGCTCGACATACACCTCGTCCCGGTCGAGCCGCGTTATCGGATTGGAGGAGATGAGTTGCCGGTCCACTGCCCAGTGGAAGAGCTTGCTCAAGTGCTTCCGCATCTCGATTGCGGCGGCCTTTCCCCGGCCCACTGCAACGCGGTCGAGAAGGAGGTGAATGTCGGCGCGGGCGATCTGGGCGAGCTCCTTTCCGTGCCACTTCTTGACCTCGGGCTTTTTGAGCCATTGCCGGGCGAGCTCCTCCCGGCCCTTGCGCTTCGCGTACTCGTCAATGAAGCGGTCGATCAACGCCTCGACCGAGCGAGCGGAACGGCCGGAGGCCTCCTCGCTGCGCTTCTCGATGTAGTCCTCGCCCTCCGCTGCCAACTCGATGACCTCGAGGGCCTTCCGCCGGGCGACCTTGTACGGCATCTCCGTCGAGCCGAGCGTGACGCGGCGGGGCGGCCCCTTCTTGGGCAGGCCCTTCTCCCCGGTTGCCTGACCAGAGACCCGATAGACCACTGACCAACTTCGTTTGCCGCTGGTCGTGATTCGGAGCCGGAGGCCGTCGCAGCCCGTGTCGATTATCTCCCGGCGGCGGTCCTTGAACGGCTTGAGGCCGTCTATGTCCGTGTTGGCGAGCCGCCTGCGCTCCATCGGCTCCCGCTTCTTCCTGTCTGCCATTCCGTGCTCCTTCTCGTATCCCGGGATACCGCTAGGGATACCGGGAAGCGGTCCGCGCCGAACCGCGCCGAACCCTCCGAGAGCGGGAATAGCGTGTAAGCCTCAGAGAACCTAATGTTTTTCGCCCCGGGAGAATTGTCTAGACCCCGGGAAAATCGCAAGAGGCGGTCCTTGCCAAGGTTGGGGTCGAGAGTTCGAATCTCTTCGCCCGCTCCATTTTTTCCACGATAATTCAATGCTTTGGGTGAGCGCACCCTTGAGCAAAGACGCTTACATTGGATGTCGATCTCACGCTGTAATCAGCATGTAAGCGCGACGAAACGAGATGCTTGTGTATCTTATGGAGGCGCGGCGAGACTGGAACAGATATCCTGAACTCCTGGTCGTGATCGACGCCGAGGGAAGCTCGGGTCAGGTCGGTGAGCAGAGCCTCTATCTCGGCCTCGCTGATGGGTTCACCCTTTACATCGTGAAGACCCTCTGTGTCGGCACCTCGGGCAGGAACCGCGTTGCTCCAATACAGTCGCGTCCAATGGCTTCGAGAAGGCTGTAGAAATCCGTGCCTCGTGCTCCCATGCCTTCGGCTACGCGGCTGCGCACAGCAGCGCGGTTCGGAAGGAGGTTGTCAAATACGGCCGCGACTGCGTCACCGCGATATGCATTGGGAGTGAGCGGTGAGGACAGCGAGACTGCGAAACGGTGCTCGCAGCCGAGCCCTTCGTCGGCATACCGGAACCTTGTTGCCCCGCTCGCGGCTTTCACGAGGCGGACGTTGATCAGGGCATCGAGCGGAGCATGGGTCTTTCTTCATGCCCTCTCAGAAGATGTTCACGATGGACTTGCTGCCTTTCTGGCGCGGCACGATCTGCAGATCGAGGCCAAGTATTGCGATTACGCCGAGCAGCGCGTTGAGCTTTGTGTCCTCGCTGTCGTTCTCGATAGCAGAGATGGTCTTCTGTTGTGTGTCGCTGAGATTGGCTAGTTCGGTCTGGGTCAGACCTCTACCTAGGCGGTGACTTTGGATGATGGCGCCTGGCTGGTGCTGCGGTCGGTCGATCTGGAGCATAAGCCTCCCTGTTCGATCTTTTACCCTTAAAGGGGGGTAGGGATTCAATATACCTTGCGCGGTATAATCCGTCATCATGCCATGCAGGGGATGATTTGCCGGTACCAATGGCGCTGAAGTGGTATCTCGAGACCGTAAACACACCTGGGCGAGGAGCGCGCTCCGTGACCGGCTGCCTGAATATCAGACTGAATGAACTAGGCGCGCTGATCGATATGAATCGGCAGATTGCCGCGTCTGAATTGGTTACTTACGGCAATGGCATAGCCGAAATCATCCGATCGCTCAGTGCAAGTGGATTCCTTTGCAAGGCAAATTGCCATGCAGAACGAGCGAGGCGAGCAAGGCACTCGCAGCAAGGCCCCGGGGCCCACTTCAGCTCCCGCAATCCGCGCGGGGTGATCTGTTCGCTTTTCTGGCAAGTGCGGGATCTGGTGACGGGGCCAACATATCACCGGATCGACCATGTCCTCACTGCGGACGTAGCCCGTCCGTTCTGACGGCGCACAGCCAGCCAAAGTAACGCTGATTTGGCCCTGCTCCACGAAAATTGCCCATAAAGGGGGACGGCAGTCCCTGGAAGGCGGTCTGCTGCCAGCCTGACTTTCCAACTAGCGTCTGCGCGAACAGGGAGGCAAAAATGGACAGACCGAACATCGATCCGGATGAGTACCGCAATTATGACCTTGCCGATTTCGCGCAGGAATTCCTGAGACGCAATCCCGAATATGGGGCCCAATACGAGCAGCTGCGAATCGCCGGCTGCCTGGACCCCGGCTCGATGGCTTGCAGGCAAATGGCCTACCCCTGGGGGCTGGAGTTTCCCGTTTCCGCCTGAGCTCACAGCAACGGCACATCCCGCGATCTGGCGTGCATGCGAGGCGCCCTCGGTCATTGTCTTTGAAAAGGCGAGGGATCCGCATGCTTCGGATCAACCGGAGCCGGTATTCGCATACCGAGACATTGTCAGCGAAGTTTCGAACGCCGGTGGCAGGCATATGGTGATTGCAGCTCCGAGTGGTCGCCATCGCCTGTTGGTACGGGCGCAAAGCGCTGGCGCAAGGTCCGGATATTTTGTGGCCGCCGACGCCCACCTGGAAATGCGCCTGGCCGCAATCGCGAGGTATCATGAACCCAAGGGTCGAAGTTCCTGCGTGGTCGGTCGCCAGGTCCTGCGCCCTACTGATTACCAGCAGCACAGGCTTGTGCTCTTCCTGAGAATTCTCGATCGATTGGCCGATCCGGAAAAACCGCATCCTGCTCTGCGAAACATCGCCATGGACGTGGTCTATCCCAAGTCGCAGTTCGGTCGCGCGATCGAGTGGAAATCGTCATCCGAGCGCCGCCGTACACAGCGCCTGGTGAACGAGGCGAAACATCTGATGAGGACCGGCTACAGGGAGCTTCTGAAGGGACGGGCCGGCGGATCGGGCTGCATGGACGATCGGGGCCAGTCATGACCGGCGGACCAGATCCTACGGCGGTTGATGCACATACGAGTGCAGTCCAAATGAATTTATATTTCTATATACGGCCAAAATGACTATACGTGAACCAGACTACTTTCTATATTTGCTGAAATCTGTGACAGATGATCTCTAAATATTTTGGAGAATTGCTAATCGTCGGGAGTGCAGATTGGAACTGCTGACCCCGGCACTTACTAGGCGGTTGGGAGACTGCGTGTTGGATTGCGCTGCGCCAATCGAGCGGTCAAGGCATGGATCTGAATCTTGCGGAGGATTTCGCAGAAGAATTGCAAGGAATAGAAACCAATCAAGAGTTGAGCGACACGTTGAGGCGAGCCTCTGGTCAGCTGGGGTTCGATTACTTCGCCCTCTCCCTCGAGACGCGTGCAACCGCCAACACCCCGTCCCAGGTCCTGCTGCATGACTATCCGGAAGAATGGGCGAAGGTCTATATCAGCTTCGACCTGGCGGGAAGGGATCCGGTCAGGCGGGCCTGCGACAAGTCATTCGTCGGCTTTGCCTGGGAGAGCATCGAGAAATTCATACCCTTGACTCGCGGTGACCGGCAGATGCTCGCTGTCGGCCGTGAATGCGGAATAGGAGACGGCTATACCGTTCCCAGGCATCTTCCGGGCATGGCCAGGGGAACCTGCAGCTTCGTCGTTCGCAAGGAAGGTCAGCTGCCCAGGCAAAGGCTTGCCGTCGCCGAACTTGTCGGCGCGCTTGCTCTTGGCTGTGCCATGAAAACGAGCGGAATGTTCCGGTTGGCACCCAATGCGCGGCTCAGCGATCGGCAACGCGAATGTCTGCTGTGGACCGCTCGTGGCAAGACAGCTTCGGAGACCGCGATCATTCTGGGAATCAGCGAAGAAACGGTGGTCCAGCATCTCAAGATGGCGCGCGAGCGCTATGAGGTGCATGGCAGGCAATCCTTGATACTTTCTGCTCTTTTTGACGGCCTGATCGGTTTTGGAGACGTGATCAGCTGGCAGCGGCGCAACTGAACTTCAGGAATCGTCCATCCCCAGTTCCTGGTATTTCGCTTTCTACGTCAAACTGGTGTCATGACCGCCTTGTTCCCAGAACCAGGACGCCGTCATGCCTTGCGACCACCTTTCGGCAATATCCAGCCGGACTGAACCCGTTCTTGAAGCCATGTTCGAAGCTCGAAAGCGGGTCTTTGTCGACTTGCTCAAGTGGGATGTGCCGGTGCTGGATAGTAAGTATGAAGTCGATCAGTTCGATACGCCTGATGCGACATACCTGATCGTGGCTGGCGAAAGAGGGAGACACTGGGCATCGGCGCGGCTGTTGCGCACGGATCAGCCACACATACTTGGACAACTCTTCCCCTACCTTTGCGACGGACCGGCACCATCGGGGGATGCTACCCGCGAGATCACCCGATTCTGCATCGATCCCAGGCTTGCGCGGGAGAACCGGCGTTTGGCGCGCAATCGGCTTGTTACAGCGCTCGTCGAACACGCGATCACTCACAAGATCACCGATTATACAGCGGTTGCCAATGTTAGCTGGTTTCGGCAAATCGAAGCCTTCGGCTGGAATTGTCAGGCACTGGGCCCACACCGCGAGGTCGGTGGGGAATTGCTGGTAGCGCTGCATATCCGGATCGACGCGGATACTCCTGACAGGCTTGCCGCAAACGGCATTCATAGCACTTCGGTCCCAGAGCTAGCCTACGCTGGAGCTCTGCAATGACGAAAGGGCACAACGCGTCACAATGGGCACAGCGCCTCCTGAGGGATGGCTATTGCATCATTCCCGGCCTTCTTCCTGTCTCGGATATCGCGGAGCTCGAATCTGAACTCGATGGGCAGTTCGAGCAAACTCCGTTTTGCGACGGCGATTTCTATGGCTATCGGACCAAGCGCTTGGGACGACTGCTTCGCCGCTCGCAAATCGCTGAAAAGCTTGTTCTCGAACCTGTCATTCTTGCGCTTGCCAAGGAAATTCTCGGCTCTGCATGCGACCAGATCCAGCTCAATGTTGCACAGGCTATCGAGATCCACCCTGGAGAAATCGAACAGTTTCCGCATTGCGATCAGGACATGTGGGCTGGTGTCAAAGGTCAGCACGAATATCTGCTGAATGTCATGTGGCCGATCACACCATTCACGGATCGTAACGGGGCAACGAGAATCTATCCGGGAACGCATAAACTCGAGATACAGTCCATCGAGGAACTGGGAAGTCCGGTCATAGCCGAGAGTGATCCCGGCTCGGCGATCTGCTTTCTTGGTTCGACTGTTCATGGAGCTGGCGCAAACCGATCGCAAGCGGTCCGCCGGGCGGTGGTCATCGGCTACAGTCTTGGCTGGCTCAAGCCTTACGAGAACCTCTGGCTAGCCTATCCGCCGGAAATAGCGAAAACTTTCGCGCCAGAGCTGGCAGCTTTGACGGGTTATGTGCAGCATCGCCCGAATCTCGGCAACTACGAAGGCCAGTGTCCGTCTGTCGTGCTGCGCGATGATGTGCCATGCTCTCCTGGAGCAACCGATGCGTTGCGCCCGGATCAGGCGGCTGCTGTCAGGGAGTTCGCGCGCAGCCAGCGGGCCGCCGGATGAGCCCGGCTCACGTTCTTGAACCGACCTTTCGGCGCTTGAAGCGCATGATCATGGAGGGTGCCTGGCCGCCTGGTGAAAGACTCGAGGCGCTTCGCATTGCCGACGAATTCGGTGTCAGCATGACGCCGGTGAGGGATAGCCTGAATCTGCTATCTGGTGCGCGGCTCGTCGATCTGAAGCCGGGAGAAGGTTATCGGATGGCGCGGATAGACGAGCAGGGACTTCGCGACTTGCTTGGTGTCGAGTCTGCGCTGCTGGAGTTCGCCATTGAGTCCGGCCCGGCTTGCGTTCAACCTGCAACGGCGAAGGCGGCCGCTTCGGGCTATGCGGACCGGGTCGCTTTGCTGTTCGAAGGCATTGCGGCGCGAGCGGAGAATGCAGCGCTCACCGAAACCCTGCGATCTCTGGGCGATCGGCTGCACGCCATCCGCCAGTTGGAGCCTCGGGCAATACCGGAGGCGATGCACGAGTTGGCGGAATTGGAGAGGCTGGCAGCAGACCGGGATCCGGCGCTTCGCGCGGCTTTTTTCAGCTATTATGACAAGCGGCGGGAAACTGCGCCCATCCTGATCCGATTGCTGCAATAATCGGGGCCCTGACCACCTCCTTTTCGGCAAGCGCTCAATACCGGGCAGTCTGGACGAGCGCAAATGCCGCAAGGCCGGGATTTTGCTTTCCTCGTGGATGGCGCAATCGTTGAGCCACCAGTCTCGTTTCGCAGGCTGAAACCTGCCATATCAGAAGGCAGGCAACGCTGGTCTGATAAAAACTCCAAAGTTCATCCATTTGTGTTAGGCTGCGGGAAAAACTGGCGACTAACTTTGATGACAAATTTGTCATTTGCCGTGTTGTTATCGATTCAGTAGGAGGCGGGTCATGAGCGGAGCAGACACCCTGACGGAAAAGCAGGTCGAAGTTCTGCAGCTCGTGTGCCAGCATTATCAGACCAAGGAAATCGCACGCATTCTCGGCATATCGCCGCGCAGTGTCGACCAGCGCATTGATGGTGCCAGGCGAAAGCTCGGTGCTGCTACCCGCATCGAGGCCGCGAAGATTTTCGCGGCACGCGAAACTGCACCGTATCGACCAACCGGTGAGCCGTTCACTGTTCCCCCGGATAGTGGTTTTGGGCGACCACGGGAATTGCCGCGGGACCTGACGCGGTTCGAGGATGCAGGTGTTTTCGTAGAACGCGCACCCTGGGATCGGGCCAGTCCGTGGCGTATACCGGAGTTCGAGCCCCGGGATTTGGGAGTGGTCGCACGGCTGGTCACCATGGTGGTGCTTGCCGTAGCCCTTCTTCTCCTGGTGACTCTTGGCCTTGATCTGGCGCGCAGTCTGGGACTGATGATAAGCGTCTGATCAAACCCTCAGCTCCGGTCGAGTTGGACCTAGAACCGGAGTTAAGCAGATGTCTCTTTCCATTCCTGTCGCCACCGTTCGGATCGCCCGTGAGATCAACCAGGCCGAGGCGGCGATTGACCAGGCGCTTGCTGCCACAGCGGCGCTGATGCATTCCTCAATGGTCGCCCGCGTCGACAATCCCGCGATTGATGCCGCTTGCGGTCACACTGCGCTCATGCGGATGCACAAGACCTTCGGCGGATTGCTTGCCGCGCGTTCCGATATGCTGCGAGCTCACGGCAGTCTCAAAAGCGACGCGCGCGAATATGCCGGAGCAGACGAACCAACCTGCCCTGACAAGGAGGTCTTCACTGGCGCGGAGCTTGTCGAGGCAGCCGGATAGAACCTTGCGGGTTGACCGCCGCAGATTGCCTCGGGCATTGCGCAGCCATGCTGCGCTACACTTTACAGATAGTGCTCCTCATCCTGGTCACGGCTTACGCCGTGCGCCGGGGTGGGAAGCCCGAGCGAAACGCAGCATTCATCCTCGTCGGACTTCCGCTAGCTGATCTGCTGTACCACACTCTATCCGGAGATCAGGGCAGTTATCACGCTGTGGACCTGGTTCATGCAGCAATAGATTTGGCGGCGCTTGCAGCAATTGTTTGGCTGGCACTCCGCGCAGACAGGTTTTGGACTTTATGGCTTGGGGCCTTGCAACTGATCGCCGTGCTGGCACATCTGATCCGCTTGCTGGAGGTGGGGATGCATCCCGTCGCCTACGCGATTTTCATCCGCGGGCCATTCTGGGGGCAAATGATTCTGGTTGCGCTGGGCACCTGGCTTCATGCGAGACGCAAAAGACAGGCAGCCGAACGGAATATCTTGCCAGGATCCTGAGCGACGCTGGGTTTGAGAGACCGGAATCGAAGGCCCAGGCCTTGATGGAGGAATTCGGCTCAATCGCCGGTCTGGCCGAGGCGAGCGACGAAAAACTGAGCAGGTTCTTCGGCGATGAGGGATATTTCCTCGCCAGCCTTCTGGCTGCGCGCAGGATCATCGACGCAGGCATTCGTGAAGCGGCTTTGAAGACCCCGCTGGATCCGCTGAGCACAGACTTTCACCGGTATCTCTTGCAGAAACTGGCACACCGTCGCGAAGAGATTCTCCTGGGGTTCTTTGCCGACGACAGCGGCGGGTTCATGGCCGAGGCAATTCTGGGGCTTGGTGACGGACAGGGAGTCGAAGTTTCTGCGCGCGGCGTCCTCCAACGCACTGTTGCTGTCGGCGCGAGCCGATTGCTGCTGGTCCATAACCATCCTTCGACGTCATGCGCTCCCAGCAGCAAAGATCTGCAGGAAACGCGAAAAATCAGGAGGATGGCGTCGACGCTGGGTATCGTCCTGCTTGACCACCTGATCATCGGAGGCAGGGCCATATACTCGATTCGCCAGGGGGCTGTTCTGTGAACGAGCATATCGATCTTCTACTCGAAGAAATCAAACGTCTGGAACGAAAGCTCGAAACAGCGCTTGATCAGCTGCATGAAGACCCCGCGTTCGCTCTTTCGAAGGGCAGCGAGGGCATCGGTGATGGAACCAGTGCCCGTTTGGCCGAACTGCAGGATGATGTTCGCGGAATTGTACTCTGGAAGGCTGCCCGCCACGACATCAATGATATCGATCTGCGGGCAAGACATCTGCCTCCGGAAGCCTGCGAGGGTCCGGGCTGGCACATGTTGTTGTTCCTTCTGACTTCGCGGATCGAGCAGACTTCAGTATCGGTAACAGATACCTGCGCTATGGCGCGCGCGCCCCAGACTACCGCGCTCAGGCATCTCGAACTTCTTGTCAGGCTCGGATTGTGTCAGAAAGTGCCCGACCATTCGGATGCTCGACGAATTTGGATTGGCATCAGCGACGATGGCTATTTTCGCATGGAGCATTATTACAGGGACAGAATGAAGGCACATCGCAAGCCATTAAACTTCAGAAGGAAACGATGAAGACAGGCAATCAGCGATGTCAGCCTGACGACGCCTGGAGCGGGTTGCGATCTGATTGAATCAGATGGGCCGCCTCGGATACCTGTTCTAACGCGATTTCCGAGCCGCGCGGTGAATCCACCGCGCTCGAAACCGCTCTAATCGCCTGCTTGTCCTGACGCCGTGCAAATAGATCTGCCAACGCAGGGAAAATGCGCGAATCCTGTGCGGCGAGCGCCCCTTTGGCGCGGCCAGACAATTGCTCACCGATACTGAAGGGTGCGCTTCGAGCGCGACATGCGCTTGATTGTTCAGCAGTGGCGATTTGAAGTTTGCCAAACCGGACCCTGTCCGGCGATCGCAACTGACGCCGTGCGCTGGCGCCCGGCTGGCTGGAAAGGATGCATGCGATAACTGAATGCCGCTTGAAGAAAAGGCGAGTAGACCTTGGCGCAGCTCCTGTCAGAGCCGACGGGACCGTCCACCTGCAAATGCTGAATCAGTCAGGCGACCTTGAGAAATTTATCATCTTTTCAATGGCCATACTGACGTCAATCGCAGCGTGCCTGGCATTCAGCTTATCGCACTCCTCCAAGGCAACGCGGAGAGATGTTATTATCAATTCTTTAGCTTTGCGATCGTCATCGGGCATCGACATAAAGATACACATTCTTTCGTTGAACGTAAGCTTTCGATTCCATTGTCTTCACAAAAATCCATTCCATAAATGAGACCGTGGCAAATCAATTCATAATACTTTATTGCGAATGATAAACAATATCGTGGCTGGGGTAGGTTAATCGCAAATCAGGGTCTTTTTGCACCCAAACTAGCCAACGTGTATGTCTCGCAGGCCATTATCTGACGTCGCGGCGATCATCTTCCACCGATCACTGTCGCGCGCCTTTGCGACTCTGGGTTTTATAGCTCAAGTAAACGGCAAGTGGCAATCTTTGAAGTCGTCCTGAAATTAGTTCTACAGTATCGCGCGCGCGGGTTCGAAAAGTTTGCCTGGTTATCGTGCGGGCGCTCCACTGCCTAATCATAAGAAAACCGAACGGTCCTTCATGTAGAAGACGAGCGGTGCTTGAGCTTGGCTGTGCAACGCATGATCCAGACTGTAACGAAGGTCGTGACTGTGTGCCAAGCTGCAACGCCGCTTTGTCGTCCTTCCGGCCCCAGGCTTGCGTGACGCCAATGTTCATACGCATTTGAAACCTAGTGCCGCAATTTCTGTTGCAAGGGGGGGGCGATCATGGACCACATGCGGTTCGAATGACCTGGACACTGCCATATTGAATCGATCCTGATGGAGTATTCCTAGCCAAATCTACCTATTGCCGGATTGAGAATGAATAAAGATGTCAATGGCATATGCTTGATTGCAGCCGGGCTGGCTGCGTGTCCTAGATATTCTTGAGGGGGCAGATGGAAAGGCGAATTTGTCAGCGGCAGCGTATGATTTTCAGGCCGGCATACCTGTCGACAGGATCCGGTCTGTTTTATGTCGTGATGCGAAACGTCTCGTCCGACGGCGCCAGCTTCAGCGGCCTCGCTGGTCTGCAGCAGGGTGAAGGGGTCACCTATTTTGTTGGAACCTCCGGACCGGTCGATGCCATAGTCAGATGGGCCAGCGGTGGGTCCTTTGGTGTGCAGAATGCCGTCAGGTTGGAAGATTTGGCCGGTTGCGACCCGGAATTCCCTTACAGGTCGGTCAGAATTCCCCTTGTGACCGAGGTCAGATTGTACAGGCGAGGTTCGGGAACGCCCGCGACCTTGTATAATTTCTCACAGGGCGGGGCTTGTGTGGCGAGCTCTGCGCAACTTGCAGTCGGCGAACTTGTAACCCTGAAGCTTGCCGGCCTGGTAGTCGAGGCTGCAGAAATAAAATGGATCAGTGGCAGGCGAGCTGGAGTAAAATTCGCCCGATCGCTTGGCTGGCAAACCATGCAGGTAGCACTTGGTCAGTTACAATTTCGGCCTGCGTACGGCAAGGAATCTCCTGGTGACTGCGGTATCCCGGCCGCTGGACCTGCAATCGAAGCCGTGAAGGTCCTCCGGTGAGTTGGCAGTGCGGAATGAGTCCGCCTGACCGCCGCGCGCAGGATAAACGCGACCGAAAAGCCAGTTTCCCCATTTGCTATTGATTTCTTTATAATTAGAGGAGAAAGGGTCCAAAATCGAATTAATGAGAAGGGCCCGTGGCCCGGCGAAAAGATTGGGGGCAACCGGGCATGAGTGGCGATCATCTCGATTCTGAACTATGGCTGATCGAGTTGAGCGAGATCGTCGATGAATGCGAAGCGAATGAGCGACCGGATGTAAGCAGACTTTTGCGGAAACTTCACACGCTGTTCGCGATTGCTCCCGGGCAATGGCGCGCGCAGTTCGAACCGGTTCCCGATATTTCGGAGTTCACCGCCTTGTTGGATAGCGAAGCATTCGAAAGTGCCGCGATCCGCCTGCTTGGATCAAAATCCGGTTATATGTTGAGCAGATCTGCAGGCGGAGAGGCCCTGGCCTCGATATGGATGGAAACGAACCCTGAGGAGGTTCATGCCAAGGCAAGTTCGGAAGCTATCGCACTGGTCAAGGCATTTGCCATGGCGGTATTTTTCAGCCTCGGCAAAACGGCTAGCCTGGGCGGGGGTTCTTCTCTCGGGTCGGCTTGACGCATCCGGTAAGAGTGGTCTCAACTCCGGCATTGTCTGACCCGGGAATTTGACCAAAGAGGAAGGCCGGTTGAGTCTCAAGGTTCAGCTCGCTCCGTCCATTTTGCCCTGTGAACGTCAATCAGCGCTCTGTCTTGGCCGAGCGCTCCAGTCGGTGCCCATCTGTCCGGAGTGCGCACCACGAACATAATCGACAATGTCCAGGACGGTGCTTAATCACTTCAGGCCATGCCTGCTTTTGGCCGCTGCTCCAGGTCATCAGGACCCAGGGCCCTTGCCTCCTTATCTGAGATTGCGATCCTCACAGCCTCGACGGTACCGGAGGCACCCAGTTTTCTGATCGCATTTGCGCGATGAATCTCGACGGTTCGCGGACTGAGGCCGAGCTCGTCCGCAATCGTTCGGCTGGTTTCGCCTTCACTCATGTAATTGAGCACCTGTCTTTCGCGCGGGCTCAGTTCATTGAGTTTGTTGCGAGCGTGGATACCTCTTTCACGCATGCTCCGCATCGCAGCCAGTCGGGAGTCCAACTGTTCGAGACGGGCCGATAGCTTGTCAATTTCGAACGGCCAGGACAAATAATCCACCGCTCCGGCACCAAGGGCCCCCACCACGTCTTCGGGTTGGGGGCTCGCGCTGTAGGCAATGACTGGCAGCCAGACCGAATGGCGCCTGAGCGCCGCCAGAATATCGGAAATTGCACGGCCATCGTTATGCGCCAGGATCTTGCCGGTCGTAGGAGGGCGCAATCCAAATTCGCGCGGATCATTTAATGGCTCCACATGGTTGGCGCCATTCCTCAGGAGGAAACATATCTGGGCCCGCCGCTTCTCGTCGCGATCAACGACCAGGATAGTGTCATCTGGTTGCATATGGCGCTCCATAGTTTCAGCCTCCTGCGCGAGCATTAGAACATGATATCTAGTGTTATGCACTTAAGTATTAGTCCGAAGTGGAATTGATTGCGGCAGCGGGGGCTTTGCCCGCTTATCCGGACGCCTTGTTCGACAGCGCGCACGCAGCAAGGACGGCGACGAAACCACACGCCAGGATCCGCGATCTGGCAGAGGGAAATGCGTTTCAAGGTTACTGGTCGCGGCGCGCCGCGCAATTTGACCCATTTGAGCCGATCCGGAGCCTGAGAATCCAGTCAGGCTATGGGCTAGCGCTACTTGATACCAAGATCGTCAAAGTGGCCGCGCAACGGCTAACGAGCTGCCCCTGCCCTAAGGGGTGTCCTCAATGCATCGCCGGCCAATTGGGGAACTTTGCTTGCCGTCACCGCGCGGCCAAACAGGTAGCCCTGTCCGTAGGGACATCCCAATCGCATCAGCTGCAGGCGCTGCTCCTCGGTCTCGACCCCTTCCGCGACCACTCCGATCCTCAGACTTCTTGCAAGATCGACAACGGCTGCCACGATCGCCAGAATTTCCGGTTCACGGCCCATGCCGTCAACAAATGACCGGTCGATCTTGACGACGTCGACTGGAAAATCGCGCAGATGGGAAAGCGAAGAATAGCCGGTCCCGAAGTCGTCTAGAGCAATCCGGACTCCCATATGGTGGAGTTGCTGCAACGCACGACCGACATAGACCGAGCCCCTTTCGGTAAAGACGGTTTCTGTGACCTCCAGCTGGATCAGTCTGGGGGGAACGCCGTGCGCTTTCAATCGGGCCAGCATCCGCTCCGCAAAGTCGTCGCGAAGGAACTCGACCGGCGCGGCGTTGACAGCGACGTGGTCAACAATAACGCCCCGGTTCATCCATTTTCTTATGTCCGCGAACACCTGGTCCTGCATAAGCTCACTGATCCGCGAGGCCAGCTCAAAGTCCTTGAACGCCTCGGCGACACTTCCGGGCAAGCCGACATTATCCGGTGAGCAGCTCAATCTCATGAGTGCCTCAAATCCCACGACAGCGCCTGTTTCGAGTTCGACCTGCGGCTGGTAGTGCGGCTCGACCGCATTCGAGCTGATCGATGAACGAGCCAGGCTGAGCTGCGAGGAAATTATCCTTGCCTGGTCGCGCAGGGTTGGCTTGAACATCTTTGTCCCGCCGCGGCCCGTTCCCTTCAAGGCATAGAGCGCGATGTCGGCATTATCGAACAATTCGCTGGCGCTGGAGGCGTCAGTGGGAAAGGTTGCTCCGCCAAGACTGGCGCTGGCGTTCAATACCCGCCCGTCATATTCGACCGGTTCCTGCAGCCGCGACAGGATGGAGGCTCCGGTGGCGGCGAGATCGACTTCACCTTGCCTGCCCTCAACGATCACCGCGAACTCGTCACCTCCCAGCCTGGCCACGAAATCACTGCTGCGGACCACTTCCTTGAAGCGGCTTCCGAATACGGCCAGCAGATGATCGCCGGCCATATGTCCAAGCGTGTCGTTAATGTGCTTGAAATGATCCAGATCGATCAGGAGGAGACCCACAATGCCGCCTGATTCCATTGCGCGGAGGGTTGCGGCCTGAAGCCGTGCCTGGAACGCGCGGCGGTTCGGAAGATTGGTCAGGTCGTCGTTTTCACTTGCCCATTTGAGTTGGGCAGAAATTTCGCGTGCCGAGGTAGTGTCCCGGGAAATTGCCAGGATGCCGGTTACCTGGTCACGATCGTCACACATCGGGCTGACAATGACGTCCCACCATTTCGGTGTGGACTTGTACATATCCGAGTAAGTGCTGAATCGCGAGATCTTGCCAGACCGGGCCGCGACCATCGCTTTCTCGATCTTCCCGCGGCTTGTGTGGGGCCAGAATTCGACCCAGGGTTTGCCGACGACCTGCTTCAGTTCTGTAAGATCCATCGCCGTGAGGGCCTGCGAATTTGCAAGTTTGACCTTGCCCTCCAGGTCAATGATCTCGACACAGTCGACACTCGCTTCAAGGACATTTCGATAGAGTAGCTCACTGGCGCGCAATGCCGCCTCGGCCGCCTTGCTGTCGGTGACGTCCCTGGCTACGCCAATCACCCCGGTGATGGTCTCATTTTCGATTAGCGGAACCTTGACAGTCTCGAACAATCTTTCCTGACCTTGGACAAGGATGGCCTCTTCGATGGTTCGCACATCTCCTGACGCGATGACCATCCGGTCAAGGGCGGTTAGTCCACCAGTTTGGGTCTCCGGGGCGTTCTGCAGGGGCTTCGGTTCGGGAAAGCCGCCGCAGCCCTCAGTGACCGCCTTGTTTGCCAGAACCAGGGTACCTTCCAGATTTCTTACGAAAATGAGATCCTGAACGCTGTCGATTACCGTTTGCAGGAGAGTGGATTGCGTCTGCAGCTGCTGCTCGGCCATCTTGCGCGACGTTATATCCTGGGCGATGGCGATGGTGCTTTCGTGGCCACCGTCGGCATCTTGAACGAAGGATACGAAAACCTTGCACCAGACGGACGACCCATCGGGTCGCACATAGCGTTTTTCGATCTGGAAGGGCTTGCAGATTGATTGATGCTCTTCGTAGAGCGCCAAACTGCGCGCGATATCGTCCGGGTGAGTATAGGCTGACACGTCGAGGTTACACAATTCAGCTTCCGGCCGCCCGAGAATTTCGCAATATCGCTTGTTGATCATAATGATATTGCCGTCGGGATCATTCTGCATGATCCCGACCATCGCCTGACCAAAGACCGTCGACAGGTGCGCCTCCCTTTCGCGCAAGGCGCGCGCGGCTTGATTGCGCTCGGTATTGTCCTGGACCGCGCATACCATGCGGGTGGCGTGGCCGCGTGCGTCGCGAATGACAAAACCCCTGACCATGACCTCGGCGAATGATCCGTCGGCGTGCCTGATCCTGAGATCGCAAAGCAGCCGGTCGCCTTTTCCGGTGATGGCTTTCCGCAAATGCACGGCGAGAGCTTCGCGGTCTTCGGGATGTACGCGTTCGATCAGCCAGTCGGCATCGGAACCGAGCTCGTGATGGTGCAAGCCAAGGAACTGCTCGTGAGCCTCATGCCAGCACAAATTGCCGGACGCGATGTCCCAATCGACTATGAGATCGCGCGTAGCCCTGGCGGCAAGCTGAAATCGCTCTTCGGCTGTCTCGAGTGCCTCAATCCATTTGCGGCGCTCGTTGACATTGCGGAACCAGACACCGATCCCCCCACCCTTGAGCGGTGACGCCGTGACTTCGTACCAAGTGGCGTGCGGAGCGAAATAGCATTCGAAGCTGACTTCTTCGCCGTGCTCCATCGCCCTGCGGTAATTTTCCTCAAATTCGGTTCCGCGAGCTTCCGGGAAGGCATCCCAGATGACTGTGCCGACCAGATCTGTGCCGTTTCTGGCTATTTCCTCCCTGGCGCGGCGATTGAGATAATTGAATCTCCAGTCGCGATCCAGAACGAACACACAATCGCTTGTACACTCCAGGAAATCGCGAACTGCAGAAGAGAGCAAACGCTTCTGGGACAACTTCGGCCAAGTAGTCTGCTGCTGCACGACAATTTCCCCATTGAGAGCCTTATCAATTAATGACCGAAATATTCACCTGGTCCGTAACAGAATGTGGTAAACGGAATGGAAAGACCGACATAGGGTGACTTACCGATAAGCCAGTAGATAATGCTTAACAGACCCGCCGGAATCATGGCGGACTTGCGTCGGGACTGGCCGCCAATATCCCTGCCGCTTTTCCAAAGGTTGACCGATCGGGCGGAAGGCAGCGGGACGGCCAAACTGAGCGGCTGCGACATGGTCGCGAGCGACCGGGCAGCCAGGAGAGGAGACAGTCACCCGGCCACCCGTCCGATTTCGCGCCACTTCCGGCGACCTTATTGGTCCTACCGAGATGCGGCGATCTTCCTCAGGGTCTGGGCGGTAATGTCGAGCAACTGGAGTCCGTGGGAATGACGCACCACCAGGGTCATGTCATTTGACAGTTCGTCGGCAAGATTGCACAGCCCGTCGGCAAGGGAACGCAGTTCGGATGAGCTGATCAAGGGTACGCTCGTCACGCGTAGCGGCGCGGCCGTCAGTTCGCCGGATCTGATGTGGTGCACGATCTGGTCGACCTGCTCCTGCCCGGTCCGGTCGCCCGGCATCCACTCGGCCACAGTCGCACTCTTGTCAAAAATCAGCCCGGCCTTGCCTCCTTCATGCCAGACAACTCTTCCGGCTGCTACAGACTGGCCGCGGCGCAGGAGCACCGCTGCGCCAGCGGGAGGCAAAGTAGTTCCTTCAACCAGCGCGCCGGCCGCGGACATGTTTCGAACTCTTACGGGGTTCGAGACCCCGGACCATGAGATTGTTGCAAGTACGAACATATTGGTTCGCGCAACACTTCTATGGCATTTCGAGACTGCGGACACCTCAAGCAAACTCCTGCAAGCATGCGTTGCTTCACCATATTAAGGTAAAAGGCTTGCTTAATATTATTCCCGATTTTCCATAAATGACGAGAGGTCGAAATAGTACGGAAGTTTTTGAAGCAAAGGGCGTGATAAGTAATTATACCTATAAATAATAAATGTCCTTGATATTCAATATCTGCGTTGCTCCGGTGCCGAGCGCATGCCGCGGGAATTTCGTCACTGGTCAGTCACGCGGCAAGGCGCAGCGCCAGGAGCGCATAGGCAAATGCCGCTGCAGCAAGCGTTGTCACGCCCAGGATCGTCAATACCAGCCAATCGGGAACCGGATTGAATTCGGCCGTGCTGCGAATATCGACGGCAATCTTTTCTTCGATCGATTCCGATCTGGCCGGGGCGGCCAGCAGCACGGCGCTGACGGCAGCCTGGCTAATCGGCGCCGTGAACCGGGCGCCGAACCGGTCATTGTCTCGCCGCACAATTCGTGCCTCGACCAGCCCGGCCTCGGGAATCTCAAAAGCAAGCTCATCACCGATGGCAAGGGCGGCCGAGGTCTGGAAGAGCAGGCCGGAGCGTGAAAGGTTGAGGATGAGGATGCGTGATGCACCGCTGGCCCGGGTCACCTCGAGACCGAATCTGACCACTCGCCTTGGCGCACCGCGCAAATCGGTGGCAGGCATGGGATCCGAGATATGGGCGACTTTCGGAAGCATGGATCGTCTCCACGCTCCAATCCAGCGCGAATTGATTAAGAAAGGCCAAAGAAATGGTTCAGCAGGCCATCATGCCAGTTGGGATGACCGGCCAGTTGTCCTGCCCGGTCAGCTCAGCAATGCTTTGCTGAGGCGGCGCGGTCATGTCCACGGCGATCGAACAGGGAGCCGTTCCGCACCAAATTCAGTCTTTTACAGTAGCCGGCAATCATTACTCAGCTTGCGCAATGCTTTGCATTTCGCCATAAGAGAAGGGCGTGGCCCGAATACTGGCGTAGGGCTGCGTGGACATTTCCGCCAGGCATCATACACGCTGGTCCCCAACCGGACCGGCGGCCGGACCGGTCAAGGACTTCGCGAGACGTCCACACGGCGGCACAGCGCTGGATACCGGGTAGCCCGCACGCATGTGCCGGTGCCGCGTGGTTGCGCCAATGCAGTGCCTGCATGCACCAGAACCTTGCTCAGCGAAGCACCGAGAACATCTCTGCGGCGGGGCCGCCAGCCATTGAAGTGCAGGGAGGCGGGGACCGCCTTGCGCATCAGGCCCTCGAGGCAATCTACCGCCGGGAGCTGGATGGACTGCTCCGCTTTCTCAAGCGGCGGGTGGGCGAAGATCTCGCATCCGATCTCGCGCATGAGGTCTTTCTTCGCGCTACGACCAGCCGCGAGATCACCCATCTGGTCAATCCGGGCGGGTTTCTGTTCAGGATCGCGCACAACATTATTATCGACCGTGCGCGGCGCAGGCATAGCCGGATAGTGACCCTGCCGCTGATCGAAGCGATCGACGCGCCATGCGCTGCCCAGCAGGAATATGCCCTCGAGGCGAAAGACCTGCTGATCTCGTTTGAGCAGGCGATGGCGGGGCTGCCGGAAAGGACCCGCAGGGTTTTTACGATGCACCGGTTCGAGGGAAAGGCTTACCGGGAGATTCACCGGGAACTCGCTATCTCGCTGGCTACGGTCGAATATCATATGATGAAGGCTCTGGCGCATCTGCGCGCATGGCTGGAGCAGATCGACCAGCCCTGCCCGCCTGACGCTCGGGGCAAAGCCGGATCAGCACCTCAGGCAGGGCGCAGTTCGCGCACCAGGCCTCCCCAAAAAAATAATTTCATTTGTAACTAAGGTCGCGGCGATTTGCTGCGTCTTCTCTCTGCACCGGCCGGGACCGCAAAGGCTGGCCGGACAATCAGGAGGGAGATTTTGATGCCAAGACCAATTCGTGCCGCTTCGTTCATGCTCGCGGGAACCGCGCTAGTCTGGGTCATTCAGCCGGTTCACGCGCAGGATGCCCAGGCTGGCAGGACCGAAACCGAGGAAGTCGGCGATGCGAGCGCTTCCCCCGAGCCGGATGATGGGCACGCGATCGTTGTCACCGGATCGCGCATCAGAGGGGCAGGTTTCGCGGGCGATGTTACAACGCTCGACCGCGAAGTGATCGTTGCGGCCGGGCAGGTCGATCTCGGCGAAGCCATCCGTTCGCTGCCGCAGAATTTTTCGGGCGGGCAAAACCCCGGAATCGGAACAGGCGCCGGACTTGCCAATGCCAATGTCAATTCGACCTCGAGCGCCAATCTGCGCGGTCTCGGTCCGGATGCCACGCTGACACTGCTCAATGGCCACCGGCTGCCCTATGATTCGGCATTCCAGGGCGTCGACATCTCGGCGATTCCGCTCGCTGCGCTTGAGCGCATCGAGATAGTGCCGGACGGAGCTTCGGCGGTCTATGGTTCGGATGCGGTGGCAGGTGTGGTCAACGTCATCCTGCGGCGCGGCTTTGACGGGCTGGCGACCTCTGCGCAATTGGGTTCCAGTACCGGCGGCGGCTATTTCCGTCAGCAGGCCGATCTCGTCGGAGGCAAGAGCTGGAGGGGCGGCAGCGCTCTTCTGGCCTATGACTTTGTACACAATTCGGCGATAGATGCGGGCGAGCGCCCCTATGCGGGCTCGCTTGATCCTGAGACCTCGCTCTTCCCCTCGCAGAACCGCCATGCCGTCATGCTATCGGCTCACCAGGAGCTGGGAGCTGGCGTCACGGCACACCTCGATGCGCTCTATTCCAACCGGCAATCGCAGACGATCGGCGGGACGCCGGACCTGCGCTTCGTTTTCCGCCCCGAGGTTGAATCCTACACGCTGGCCCCGTCGCTGGAAGTAGCGCTCGGATCGGGCTGGCAGGCCAGCGTGAGCGGCGTCTACGGCCGCGACCGCACGCATGTATCGACCCGGATCACGCCGCTTACCGGCGCCGATACGCTGACAACAGGCTGCATCTGCAACAGCGTCACCTCGCTCGAAGCGGGCGCCGAAGGACCGCTGTTCGCGCTCCCCGGGGGGAGCGCCCGCCTCGCGCTTGGTGGCGGCTTTCGCAACAACGGTCTCGATCTCACGCAGCCGGTCAACGGTGTGCCCGGCCGCGAGTTCGACGTCACCAGGCACAGCCGCTTTGTCTATGGCGAGGTCAACCTGCCCTTTATCTCGCCCGAGATGGAACTTTCGGGCCTCCGGCAGCTGAGCCTCGCGGGCGCGCTACGCTATGAGGATATCCGCGGGATGGACGAGGTCGCGACCCCGCGCTTCGGATTGATCTATTCGCCATTTGCCCCGCTGACCCTGCGCGGCACCTGGGCGCGTTCGTTCAAGGCTCCGACACTGTTCCAGCAGTTCATCCCCTATCAGGCCTTCCTGCTTCCCGCAGCGGCATTCGGCGCGGGCACGGGTGCCAGCACGGTCGCATTCGCAAGCGGAGGCAATCCCGATCTGGATCCCGAGCGTGCGCGCAGCTGGACCGCCGGCTTCGAACTGCGCCCGGGATCGGTCCAGGATCTCACGATCGCAGCGACCTGGTTCGATATCAATTACCGTGACCGGGTGGTTCAGCCGATTGCCGGCTCGATCGCCGCGGCCTTCCAGGATCCCGGCTTCGCGACGCTCATCAATTTTGCGCCGACTGCGGCCGAGCTGGATGATCTGATCGCCGGCGCGCAATTCGGCTTGCAGAATTTCTCAGGCAGCGCCTTCGATCCGGCCAATGTCGTAGCCCTGGTCGACAACCGCAATATCAATGTCGCGGTGCAGGACATCCACGGGATCGACGCCAGGATAGCCTGGGCAGGCGATCTCGGCGAGGGGCGCAAGCTTGGCTTCGACCTGGCCGGAACCTGGCTCGAGAGCAGCCAGCAGCTGACCAGCGATCTGCCCGAGGTCCAGCTTGCCGGAACTCTGTTCAACCCGCCCAAGCTGCGGTTGCGGGGAACCGCGTCTTATGCGAACGGCGGATTCAGGTTGTCGTCCTCGCTCAATGTGACCGGGAGGCTGACCGACCGGCGCTTCGCGACGGAAAGCCGGATATCGCCCAGTGCCACGCTCGACGTGTCGGCCGGCTACGACGTAATTGCCGGCGAGGGACGTGAACCGGGACTGATCATTGCTCTGACAATCAACAATGTGCTGGGGGACAGGCCGGAAGTGATCCGGACGACCGGCCCGACCGACACGCCGTTTGATTCGACCAACTTCTCGCCGACCGGTCGCTTCATCGCGCTCGGGATCAGGCGGCAATGGTGACGGGGCCGGCGCTTTCGCTCGCGCTCGTCATGGCGGCACTGCCGGGTGCGGATCGTCCCGCCCCGGCAGAGGACCCCTGCGCGCTGTTCGGCGTTCCGGCGGATCAAACTCCCGGCACAGTGCGTCCGATCTCGGCGATGGACCTTGTCCGGATCGCCGACATCGGCAGGTCCGACCCCAACCCCTCGGCAAGCCCTTTTGCCGTGTCGCCCGATGGCAAGGACATTGCCTTTCTGGTCAGGCGCGCAAACCCGCAGGTAAACGCCTTTTGCCAGCAGCTGGTGATTGCACCGATGAATGGCCTCGGCGAGGAGCGTGAGATCGCGCGGGGCGGCGAATTCATCAGGGCCGACTTTGCCTTGCGCAATTTCCCCTCGGTCACGGCGGGCTATGCCAAAGTGATCACGCCGCGCTGGTCACCGGACGGAAGCCTTGTCGCATTCCTGAGGCGCGAGGGCGGATCGAACCAGGTCTGGCTGGTCGATTCCGGGGGCCGGGAGCCCGCATGGCAGGCGAGCGCGATGCCGGATGACATCGACGACTTCGCCTGGACCGCGGATGGCCGGGCGTTGATCGTGACGACCCGGCCGGCGCGCCGCCTCGAGGCTGAAGCGATAGAAAAGGAAGCGCGCGAAGGCTTCCTGTTCGACGATCGCTTCGCCCCGCAGTTCTCCGATAGACCGATCCCGACCGGTCCGCTCACAACCGAATATAGCAGGATCGATCTAGCCTCGGGCGTGGTCGGTCCAGCAACACCTGCCCAAATCGCACTGCTTGTACCAACCCGGCCTGAGGGGCTGCCCGATACAGCGAGGGCCTTTGCCAGGGGAGCTGATGGACTGCTGGCGTGGAGCGAGATGACCGATCCCGAGCGGCTGATCAGCAGGTCGCGGCTGGTCATCGCCCGGGCCGACGGTACAAGGGCTGTGTGCGAGGCGGAGCACTGCGCGGGCACCATGCAGCTGTGGTGGTCAGCCAATGGCCGCAGGCTCTATGCGCTCCAGAAGACCGGCTGGGCCGAAAGCATGATGCAGATCCTCGAGTGGGACGCGGATGAGCCCGCACCAAGGCGCGTCCTGCTCACCCAGGACGTGCTCATCGGCTGCGTACCTCAAGGCCGCGAACTGGTTTGCGCCCGCGAGGGCGCGGCAAGACCGCGCAGACTGGTCGCAATCGATCTCGCAACCGGTCATGAACGGGTCATACATGATCCCAATCCGGAATTTGGCAGAATTGCCTTGGGAAAAGTGCGCAGGCTGAGCTTCCGCAATGCCTATGGGGTCGAGAGCTTTGCCGACCTGGTGCTGCCGCCCGATCACAGGGCGGGGGACAGGCATCCGCTGGTGGTGGTGCAATATATCAGCCATGGGTTTCTTCGCGGCGGCACGGGCGACGAGGTCCCGGTCCATGTGCTCGCCGCGAGAGGCTTTGCGGTCCTGAGCTTCGCGCGGCCCGATTTCGTGCCATCGGCCATGCAGGCCAGAAGCGAGCTCGAACTGCGCAAAGCCAACCGGGTCGACTGGATCGATCGGCGCAGCGTCCACTCGTCGCTCGAGCAGGCGATAAAGCTCGCCATCGCCACCGGCTCGGTCGATCCGCAGCGCATGGGGATCAGCGGCTTCAGCGACGGCACCTCCACGGTGCAATGGGCGCTGATCAATTCCTCGCTGTTCAGGGCCGCTTCGCTTGGAGCGTGCTGCGAGGACATCTATTCCTATCCGCTGGCAGGCGGTCCTGCCTTCACCGATTTCGGGCGCGATATGGGCTACCGCTTTTTCGAGCCGGGGACCGAAGAATTCTGGAAGCCGATGTCGCTGGTGCTCAACGCGGAGAAGATCGATGTGCCGATCCTGATCCAGACCGGCGACAGCGAATACGAGATAGGCCTCGACGTGGTCGAGGCCTTCAGGCGCCGCGGCAAGGCGATTGAGCTCTATGTGCTTGCGGAAGAGCCGCACTTCAAATGGCAGCCTGCGCACCGGTTGGCGATTTACGAGCGCTCGGCCGAGTGGTTCGAATTCTGGCTCATGCAGCGGGTGAACTGCGATCCGGCCAGAGCTGCGCAGTATCGCCGATGGAAGGCGATGAAGGGAGCGCCGCTGGCCGAACAACTTCACTGCGCGACCGGCACATCATCCTTGCCATGATCGCGCCCAGGCTTCGGCCTCGGCCAGATCGAGCAGGCGGTAGATGATCGAACCGCCAGCCATCGCGTCCACGCCGAGCGCCTGCTCGACCGCGGCAAGATCGAGAAGGCTTTGCCGCGCGAGCAGACCATCGAGAAGCATCGCGCGGATCGTGGAGCGGTTGTCCGAAAAGCTCCGGCGAATGAAACTGTCGGGCCCTGCCTTGGAGGTTCGCCTGACGATCTCCGGGGGCAGATCGCGCGCAAATGCGGAGCGCGCGGGTGCCCGGTTGATGCCGCCCGCACACCACAGCCAGGTCGGCACTCCAAGGCAGAACTCGAGCAGCGGCTGGCTCATGAGCGGCGAGAAGCGCGGCAGGCCTGCGACGCCCAGACAATGGAGATGATTTTGCGCGCGCATGATCAGCGCGAGATGATCGCGCTTGCCGCGATGCCGGTCGACCTCAGTGTCGAGCCACGGCGTCAGGGGATTGAGATCTGCCTGGCCATCGGGCTCGGGCGCCAGCAGGCGCATGTCGGCGGGCCAGATATCCGCATGTCCGCGCCTCGTCAGCCGCCGAAG
>LOET01000041.1 GCA_001515985.1 Sphingomonadales bacterium BRH_c3
GCCTTCGTGATCTTTGCAGACAGTTCTTTCTGACGCGATTCTTGCATCGCCCGTCGATCAATCAGGTCTCCAGTCAGCTTCGCTGCCATCTTCAAAACATCGAGATTGCGCCGATTCAAATTGAAGTCCGCCTCATAGGCAAAGCAGCACATGGTCCCGTAGGTCGTACCGTCACGAAGCTTAAGCGGAACGCTCAGATGTGCTCCAACTGGGAGTTCCTTCGTAACTGGCATGGCGGCCGCGAAGGGAATGGCTGCCGCATTCTGGATAAGTTCGGGAAGGCGCCCCTCCACAATATGGTGACAATAGCTATCGACTAGCGGATCAGAACCACCAACTTCGATCGGAGCTTGTTTGGTAGCGCAGCTTACGTAACGAAAGACCCTTTTCCCGTCGAGGAACTCGGAAATGAACGCCACGTCCATGGAGAGATGCTCGCGCAGCCCGTCAAGCACCCCTTGTATGATGCTACTGGTGGACTCGTTGCGATCCGCCTCCTTGAGGCGCAGCAACTCTGCTAAAGCGACATGGTTCCTTCGGTGCGGCACTTATTCCTTTCCTTTGAGAACAATCTCCTAGCGGGGAACCTTTACCATAAAATGAAACAGAAGCAGGGGCGCTGAATAGAGTTTTCACCACATTAAGAAAGCTGATCTCCTCTTAAAGCAGCTTTTCTTAAAACCGCTTTGCACCCTCTATCTGGTGATAGGCATTTTCTGATCCCCTTATGGCCAAAGTCCGGGCGGCGAGCAATGGACTTCTGAGCATAGCCTAGGTTCTTGTTAGCAGAATTTTAGTGATACTTGAGCTATCGAACGTTTATGCGACCCGAGGGAATAACCGAACGGCGAAAAGCAAAAACCCAGGCCTTCAGGCTTGGGCAGCCGTTGTTCATTCAGGTTCCCAGAACAATCGCGGCGTCGGTACTGGCTGGTTGCACGCTATTGGCCTTAGCCGCCAGCAATCTAACTTTTCCATCGATTGCATTTGGCCCGGTATTCCTGTTGATTTGCGCGTTCGGAGCGTGGTTCGTGGGCAGTCGCTATGCTGTCGTGCTGCTGATGTTCATCGCGGCAATCGAGTTCCTGAACGGCCATGCCGTTTTCCTTCATGATAGACCAATTGTCACAGGTATGGACCTGGCCATACGGGCAAGCTGCGCATTGGCTGTGGTTCTCATGCTCGGTGTTGCCAGGGAAGCTCTTGAAATTGAGTGGCGCTTTGCGCGGCTTGACCCCTTGACTGGAGCGCAAAACAGGAAAGCATTTTTTGAAGCCGTGTCATCTGATGCCGATGCAAGCGGTATAGCTGTCTTGATGTTTGCAGACGTCAATGGGCTGAAACGTGTCAATGATCGATTGGGGCACGAAGCGGGTGATGAGGCGCTTCAGGACTTTGCAGCTCGCGTCAAGAAGGTGATCCGCAAGGAAGACCTCTTCGCCCGAATAGGGGGCGACGAATTTGTGATCTTCTTCAAAGTTCAAGATCGATCGGCGGCAGATGTTGTGGCTAGCCGACTGGATACCGCACTTAATCGCGGCGTAAAGCAAGATGGGACTCATCTGACATGCAGCTTGGGCGTCTTGATCTTACTGGCAGGTTCAAAGAACATCGACGCCGAGCTCCAACAGGCCGATAGGCTGATGTATTTTGCGAAGAGAGAACGGATCGGAGTTATGATGGCAACCTCAATCAATGGGGAGATGCAGCAGCTTATGCCCATTGCGCCTGAGGTCGAATCTGTCAGACGGCAAGCGGCTGCATTCAGAGCGATTGAGAGATACTCCGAGAATGCAGGCATTCAGAGTTCTCCCGACCGCTCTGCGGCCGCTTAGGAGCGGCTGCCACAGTTTAGGGTCAACCCACAACGATAGTCCGTGCCATCCAAACTCCAGCCGCCATCCATTGAATGAATCTGGGCCGTCAGCTGTCCGTCCGGTTCCGCGACTGACGTATCTGATTTCTGTCGACTTATTGCGGATCGATTACGCAGTCCGTTACATCGGACGCGTCCTCGCCGATGTTCCCAAACACTACCTTTCAAGAACTTCAAGGGCTCCTGGAAGTCCCCTCGCAAATACCGCCGCAGCCTGACGGATCGCCATACGATCGGCATCGTCAGCCACTTCATAGGTGTATGCGGGAATGCCGTAGGCCTGGTGAAACCAGTTCTTGGCTGTCCCGCTGCCAGGGTTCGCATTGCGCCGCTCGATCGAAAAAATATAGCCCGGGAGCGAGTTCTCCTTCCCCTGAAGCCACGCGCCAAGGAACTGTTCCTGCCGCTCGCTTGCTTCATCGCCCTGGACATAGAAGAGATTGCGATGGGTCGAATGGAAGTCGAGCATGAGGGCTGGCCGGACCCCTGCTGGCAGTGCGTCAAGCCAGCCTTTGATGGCCTGCGTCTCTGGCTGGCTGAATTCTCCCCAGTCGCGGTTGATATCCTTTCCGCCAAGGTTTGCACGCCAGTTGCCGCGGGCCACCCCGTCGGGGTTGAGCAACGGAATTACGAGAAACTGGTAACGCTTGCCCATTTGCGGATCGGCCGCGAGCAGCGCGGCTATCTGGTCGACAAAACTTTCCATCGCTATTGCGCCGGTAACCTCGGGCGGGTGCTGGCGACCAAGCAGCAGCACTAGCCGGGGAGCATCCGCGAAGCCGAGACGAACGGCCCCAATCGGCCTGCGATCGTGCGAACTTCCCAGCACGAAGCGCCGAGCGAGCGGGCCCTGCGCCCATCGCTCGAGTGCCTCCTCGTAATCCCCGCTGTCGAAGATTTCCTGCGCGCTAACCGTCGCCCGGCCGGGGGGCAGCTGCATGGTGGCGGTGGTGCCATCCTCACTTGTCTCGACAATCAGTTGGCGCCTCTCGGTTCCGTCGGTCCATTTCGGCACGTACCGGTGCTGGCTGGCGAGATAGCGCAAGTGAACGGTCAGCTCACCGCCGGCGCGCGCCTCGTAGCGAAAGGCATACCAGGGGCTGGGGTTGATCGGGGGGCGGTGTTCGGGCGCTACCAGCACGCTGAATTCTCGCTCCCCCTCGATTACGCAGCGCGCGAATGATGCGGCCTCGAAATCGAATGACAACTTCGCTGAACTTGTGGTGCAGGCACTGCCAACCGGCCCCTGAACGGAACTGTCCAACGGGGGCGCACCTGCTGTGCATGCCCCCGTTGCCAACGCGATTCCGAACAGCAGATGCCGGAATTCCATAGGCTATCACCTCGTCCGTCAGAACTCCTTGCGAAGTTCGATATGGAACACGCGCCCGCGCGCACTGTGCAACTCGCTGAAGAAGCCAAACTGCTCGTCTGCCAGAGGCGGATCCTTATCGAACAGATTGTTGATCGCAAAGCGCAACCTGGTTCCGTCGAGCGGGGTATCGTTTTCGATCTTGTAGGCGATCGAGAAGTTTACCAGGAACTGATCATCCACACGCCAGAAATTGCCGTTCGGATCGTCGGTTTCGATCAGGTCGTCTCGCGTTACGCTGGTATCCCAGACCTTGCCGACATAATTGCCGAACAGGCTGACATCGACCGGCCCGCTCTCCCAGTTGATCGAGCCACTGAAGCGCCATTTGGGGCGCCCTTCGATTTCCAGCAGTTGGCCGAGCCCACCGACTGTTACATCGGGCGGCAGAGTTCCCGCGGCAATGGCGTCGAGCAGTTCCCGGCTATCGGGCCCGGCCGACTGGACGAAACTTTCCAGTCGGGCGGCATTGAAGCGCAATCGGAACTTGCCCAGGCCAAAATCCGGGACGCGATAAAACAGGCCAAAGTCCCAACCCTTGGAAACGCGGCTATCGAGATTGAGATAGGGATCGAGAACCTGAATAATTGCGCCGGCCGGTGCCAGGCTGGTGCCCGTAAACAGCGCAATGGCATCGGCATCCGGCGCCTCGCGGATCACGTTGGGATTGGTGCTGCCGTTGAGGCGTCGCAGCAGGTCGAGCGCGATGGCGTTGTCATCGCCAAAAGTGCCGACCAGCCCGGTCTGTTTGACGCGCCAGTAATCGGCCGTCAGGATCAGGCCCGGAACAAACCCCGGTTCGAGCACGATACCCAAATTGATGCTTTCGCTATCCTCGGGAACGAGATTTTCGCTTCCAGAACGGAAGCTGATCGTACTCGCGCCTGGACAGGCTCCGATATTGGCGATGATGCCCTTCTCGACTTGAGCCTGACAGAACACGAAATCATCGCGGGTATTGACCCTGGTCGTGCCCTCGTCGTTCACCTGCACGAGGTTCGGCGCACGAAAGCCTTCCGACCATGCGCCCCGGAATGTGACACCGGGAATGGTGGTCCAGGATGCCGCCACGCGCGGCACCAGGGCGGATTCGTCTATGTCGGTGAAATGCTCGATGCGGCCTGCCATCTGCACATTGAATTCTTCCACCAGCGGAATATTCATGTCGGGGCTGACCAATGGCACGAACATTTCGGCAAAGGCCGAATAGACTTCGCGATTACCATTGGTGTCGGGCGTCGGGCTGGTGCCGACCACATCGCTTCCGTTGAATTCCCCGGTCACGCTGTCGGTGAAGGTGATCGTGCCATCGAGCCGGGGATCGCGATCGTCGAAAAAGCTCTCGCGCCGCCATTCGATACCGGCGGCAACGCCCAGGTCACCGCCCGGAAGCGAAAGCAGGTCATCACGGCTGACCTTGAAATCGGCCAGGGCCAGGCTGGTCCCGCCCTTGCGGAAAACATCGACCCTCATGGAATCAAGCACCGCTTCCGGATTTGGCGTGCAATCGCCTTCGCCGGGGTCGTCAAGACAGCCACCGTTGAACGGATTGTATGCGTCCGGCGTGGTCCGGTTGATGGCCTGCTGCGCGAGTGTCAGCGACACGCGGTTGCGAGCGAGGTCAGTCAATCTCGCTTGCGAATAGAGGAAGCCGGTATCAAATTCCCAAGCGCCAAGGCTACCGCGCAGCCCCCCGAGGAGGCGGTAGGTATTCTTGTCGACCGATACGTCGCGGCTGCCGACATCCACGAAGCGATAGCGTTCCATGATCACGTCTGCACCGCCGGCCGCAATGGTGGTTCCCGGCAGCCGGTTAGGGCTGCCGACCGGACCGAAGGGATTCCAGTAGGCATCGCGCGAAATGCCCATGGGCACAGCGCCGAGAATGGCCGACGCTTCGTTGTTGCGGCGGCTTTCCGACCGGTAAAAACTGCCTTCGAAATAAGCTTCGAGATTGTCGGTCAGCTCATAATTGAGCAGCGCCATCGCATTGTAGCGGCTCTTCTCGCTGATCAGCGTGCCATCAAAATTCTGGTTGTAGCGAACGGCAGTCGTTGGCGTAGTGCCGTTGCGGGCGCAAATGCCATTGCCGAAGTCCAGCCGGCAGCCCGGGAAAGTGTCCGGTTGCAGGTAGAAATCGTCGTCTCCGATCGGGGTGCGGCTCGACGGGGCCTGTATGTCGAACTGTCCAAACGGCCCGAAAGTGTTGCGGTTGTTGAACGAGGCATCGCCTTCGAAGTCGGTTCCTTCAACGAGCGGCAGGCGATTCTCGTCGGCTGCATAGGCGCGAGCCGATGTCGGCAGGCCATTTTCATGGAAATAGCCGCCATAGACCGTGAGATTGCCGCGGCCGCCCCCGAAATCGAATCCCAACCCCCCGCTAAGGCGATAACTGTAGAGGCTCGTACCATCGGAAGCGCGCCAGTCGCCCTCGAGGAATCCTCCCCTCATATTGCCCTTGAGCACGGTGTTGATGACCCCTGCGACCGCGTCCGCGCCGTAAATGGCCGAAGCGCCATCGCGCAGGACTTCGATCCGGCGCACGCTGCCCGGTGCGATTTCATTGGTATCGGAGCTGACCACGGGCACCAGCAATTCAGTCTGGAAGCCGGGGTGCAAGGTCATTCGGCGGCCGTTGATCAGCAACAGGGTATTGCCAGTACCAAGATCCCGCAGGTTGATCGATCCGACATCGCCGCGCGCACTGTTCTGGGTTGTCGCGTTCTGCTCGTTGAAGGCAACCGTGCCCGCCTGCGGGATTGCGCGGAATAGTTCATCGCCCGATGAAGCACCGGTGTTTTCGATTGCCTCTTCGTCAAGCACAGTCACCGGCAGAACGTCATTGATCTTGGCGCCCTGAATCTGGGAGCCGGTGACGACAATCACCGGTTCGTCAGGCGGCGAAGGCGCAGCCTGCTGCGCGGCGGCTGCAGTGGCGGTGGCTGCCAGGCTCGTGCCCGACAGCAGTATGAGCTTGCCGATTTTTCCATTGTACATTGCTATTTCTCCCCTGAATCCTGTCTAAATATGGTATTGAACCATTTGGCGAAAAGCGAAGGCCACTGGCTGATGATCTGGTCTGGAGTGCCCACGCCCCAGCCATGACCGCCCTCGCTGAAAATGTGCAGTTCAGCTGGAGCACCTTTGGCACGTAACGCCTCGAACAATGTGATCCCGTGCGCGGGCGGAGTGATCGGGTCGTCAGCAGCAGAAAAGATGATCGTCGGCGGCGCTTCGGCGCTCGCATGGGTGTCGAGCGACCATTCCCTCTGCGCATCCATGGATGGCTCACGGCCAATGATTTCGCGCCGGGTACGGGTGTTGTCGAACGGCTCGCGCAGTGACACCACGGGGAACAGCAGCACACTGAAATCGGGGCGCGAGCTGACCTTTTCGTATTGATCTGCCCCTTGGTAGAAGGTCCTTTCAGGCTGCAAGGCAGTGAAGCCTGCAAGATGCCCGCCCGCGGAAAATCCCATGACCCCGATCCGGTCGGTGCGCAGGCCGAATTCCTTCGCCCGCGAGCGGATGATCTTCATGGCCCGCTGGGCATCGGCGAATGGAGCCCCCGCGTCCCACCCGTCATTAGGTAGGCGGTAGATTAGTTCGAACACTGTAAAGCCGCGTTCCTGCAGCCACTGTGCCGCCGGCGTACTTTCCTTCCACAACTGGATGCGGAAATAGCCGCCGCCGCCGCACACCAGTACAGCACTGCCATTTGGCCGCAGAGGCCGGTAAACGCGCATCCGCGGCACCGAGATGTTGGAAACCGCGCCATAGCCCGATCCAGGGCCCCCGACCTTTTCTGGCCCGGTGGGGCCACCCCTGCCCGGGGGGCGTCCCGGCCAAAGCGGGATTTCCTCCTGCTCCATGGCACGCAAAGGTGTCCACCCAGCAAGACCGGCGTATGACCCAATGACCGCAGCGGTCGAGATCAAGGCACGGCGCGAAATCACGCGTCTTGTACTGCCACTTTGGCGGCGAGCGCCTCGCTGTGCGGTCCGGTTCGCTCGTGGCGTTCGATATCTTCCTCGGGCAGCGGCAGCGGGTTTCCGGCCATTGCGGCGGCGAGCCGTGTCCGGTCGAGCGCTCCCTCCCATCGGGCAACCACGATAGTAGCCACGGAATTCCCGATGAAATTGGTGAGTGCGCGGCACTCGCTCATGAAGCGATCGATCCCGAGTATCAGTGCCATTCCGGCGACTGGAACCGAGGGAACCACGGACAGAGTGGCGGCGAGAATCACAAAGCCGGCGCCAGTCACTCCGGCGGCCCCCTTCGAACTGATCATTGCCACGAACACGAGAGCCAGTTGCTCGCTCCAGCTCAGTTCAACGCCCACTGCCTGGGCAATGAACAGCGCAGCAAGGGTCATGTAGATATTGGTTCCATCGAGGTTGAAGGAATATCCGGTCGGGACAACCAGCCCCACCACGGTCTTGCGGCAGCCGGCGATCTCCATTTTTTCCATCAGGCTCGGCAGTGCCGCTTCGGAGGACGAGGTGCCAAGCACCAGCAACAGCTCCTCGCGCAAGTACCGGATGAGCGAGAAGATCGAGAAACCAGCGAAGTAGCCGACCAATCCAAGCACCACGAGCACGAACAGTAACGAGGTAAGATAGAAGGCGGCAATCAGCGTGGCGAGATTAGCGAGTGATCCGATGCCGAATTCACCGATCGTGAATGCGATGGCGCCAAAGGCGCCGATTGGCGCGAGTTTCATCAACATATGGACAAGCTTGAAGATGATCTCGCTGAGCGACCCGAGGACATCGAGCACGAGATCACTGTGCGGGCGTGTCATTGCAATGGCCACGCCCGCTAGGATTGCGACCAGCAGCACCTGGAGGATTTTTCCTTCCGTCATGGCACTGAACAGGGTCTCAGGTATGATATTGAGCAGGAATCCGGTGATGCTCTGCTCTTCGGCAGATTGGGTGTAACTGGTGACAGCGCCCGCATCGAGCGATGCCGGATCAAT
The DNA here is from genome assembly GCA_001515985.1 of Sphingomonadales bacterium BRH_c3. Taxonomy (GTDB): domain Bacteria; phylum Pseudomonadota; class Alphaproteobacteria; order Sphingomonadales; family Sphingomonadaceae; genus Erythrobacter. Next base: position 8,230 of record LOET01000041.1, read on the forward strand.
TCCGAGCCCCTCCCCGGGGCGTACGATATTGGCCACTGCCAGTCCGATGAAAAGCGCCAGGGTCGAGAAGAACAGGAAATAGACGAAGGCCTTTCCGGCAACGCTCCCGACCGAGTTTATGTCGCGCATCCCGGCGATCCCGGTGGCGACTGTCAGGAATATCACCGGTGCGATGATCATCTTGACCAGCTTGATGAAGCCATCGCCAAGCGGTTTCAGGGCAGCGCCGAATTCGGGAAACGCATGGCCGACGATTGCGCCCAGAAAGATTGCCGAGAGAACTTGAAAATAGAGTTGGCGGTAGATCGGTTTTCTCGGTGCGGGCCGATCCGGCATTTGCGCGATGCTATCCTGCAACCCCATCAAACGTTCCCCTCCACAGGCCCAGTTTGGCTCTGCCCAGGGAAAGGCTAGTCAGGTTTGCGAATACGACAAGTCCGGGCGCCGGATATATTTTCATATTCAAAATCAATGTATTGAATAGGTGGTCGAGTTGCTTTGTGCGATATTCCGCACATTACATTTGACTTCGGTGCGGTATTCCGCACAAGCGCTGGAGGCAAGGAGACAGTTTTGGGCCCGAGATTCGGTAGCTGGTATTTGCGGGGCATAGCCGGTGTGGCGTTGATCCTCGTAGCCCTGCTCGCCATGTTGGCCGTCGACCAAACGATGCGCACCTCGGCGCTGGCCGAAACCAAATCGGCTGCGGAAAGAAATTTGGCGATCCTTGCGGCGGGCCTGGATAGCAAGTTGGAAAAGTTCAGCCTGGTGCCTCGCGTCCTCGCGGTCGACCCCGAGGTGCGAGCGCTGCTCGCAGGCGACAGGCGCCAGCGGGCCGTCCTAAATCGCCGACTCTCCGATCTTGCCGACCAGACCGGCGCATCTGCGATCTATCTTATGGACTCGAACGGACTCACGCTGGCAGCAAGCAACTGGAGCCTGCCATCAAGTTTCGTCGGCTCGAACTATGGATTCCGGAACTATTTTTCCGAAGCGATCGCGCATGGTTCCGCAAGTGAATTTGCCTTGGGCACAGTAAGCCGCCGTCCCGGTCTCTACATCGCGCAGCGTGTTCAGTCGGGAGCATCGACGCTTGGCGTGGTCGCCGTGAAGGTTGAATTCGATGTGACCGAGCAAAGCTGGCGTGGAGTGGAAGAAGGAGTATTCGTTACCGACGCCGATGGGGTTGTATTGATCACCAGCAACCCAGATTGGCGCTTTCGCACCACGCGTCCGGCAGCCATGGGGGTCCGTGATCCGGCGCAGGATGAATTGCGCTTCGGCAAATCATCGCTCGAACCAATGCTGCCTGCGGCGATGCGGCGTGGACGCTCGCCGACTTCCCTGATCGAGATGAGCCAGCCAATCTCGCCGGAAGGGTGGGAGTTGCACCTGATGGTCGATCCGGCGCCCAGCCTTGCCGCTGCGATCGCCAACGGACGCTTGCTGGTCCTGCTGGGATTGATATTGGCGGCTGGAGCCCTGGGTTTGCTGTTGTGGTGGCATGGCCGCCGCGAAGCGCAGGCGGAATCGCTTTTGGCTGAACGGACCGCAACACTGCGCGATCAGCTTTTGCAAGCCAATCGCCTCGCCACGCTGGGCCAGGTTACAGCCGGAATTGGGCATGAGATCAGGCAACCGGTTGCCGCAATGCGGGTCTTTGCCGAGAATGGGGCGCGTCTGCTTGAAAAGGGTCAAAATACCGCCGCCGCCGAGAATTTCGTGAAGATCGTGGGGCTGACGGCCAGAATCGGGCAGATCACCGAAGAGTTGCTGCGTTTTAGCCGACGCGGGGCGCGAGAGCCTCGGGAGATGCCACTCGCACAGGTGATCGACGGTGCGCTTCTGCTGTTGCGCGACAGGATCGAACGCCATGGTGCGACAGTGTCACGGCCGGATCCCCAAATGGCGCAAACCCTGGTTCAAGCAGAGCATGTCCGGTTGGAGCAAGTATTGGTAAACCTACTTCAGAACGCGCTGGATGCCTCCCCGGCCGGCGGCAGGATCGCGATCGAACTGGCCTCTGAGGGTGATTACTGCCTTCTTGCAGTAACAGATGAGGGGCATGGTATAAGTGACGAGGTGCGGGCAAACCTGTTCCAGCCTTTTGCGACGACGAAGGAAGAAGGCCTCGGCCTGGGGCTCGTCATCTCGCAAGACATCATGCGCAGCCTTGGCGGTGACCTCAGGGCCGAGCTCAGCAAGGCCGGCGCACGCTTCACCATGGTGATTCCACGGGCATGACCGAGTTGCCTCATCTCGATGTCGTGCTTGTCGAGGATGACCAATCACTGCTCGAAGCAACGGTGCAGGCGCTGAGCCTGGAGGGAGTGCAGGTGCGTGCCTACAGCGATGCCGAAACTGCGCTGAAGTCCCTCACGAACGAATTTCCCGGGGTTGTAGTGAGTGATATACGCATGCCCAGGATGGACGGTCTCGAATTCTTCTCGCGCCTGCGCGAGGTTGACCCCGAATTGCCCGTTATTCTCACGACGGCGCATGGCGACGTGGAAATGGCGGTCGAGGCGATGAAGGATGGAGCTTCTGACTTCCTGACCAAGCCCTATTCCTCGGTCGACCTTGTCCGTTCAGTCAGGTCCGCTGCCGAAAAAAGGGCCTTGGTGCTTGAGAACCGACGCTTGCGCAGCGAACTCGGCAAACGTTCCGATGCCTCGGTTCTTGGCTCGTCCGAGGCAGCACAAAAGCTGAGAACCGTGATCGAAGCGGTGGCTCGCTCCGAAATCGATGTCCTCATTGAAGGGGCAGCTGGCACTGGCAAGAGTTTCACCGCACGCCTGATCCACGATTCAAGTCCGCGCAGGGGCAGGCCATTCGTCACGATCGACGCGGGCATACTCGCACATGAGGATGCCGACCTTCTGCTGTTCGGCCGTGAGCCATCGGCAGGTCTTTCGCGGACCGGTCTCTTGGAACGGGCAAACGGCGGGACCCTGTTTCTTGATGAGCTGCACTTCGTTTCGGACCAGACCCATTCCCGGCTTTTGGCGATGATCGACAAACGCTCGGTGATCCCCATCGGGGCTGATCGGGCGCGCAAGCTCGACGTCCGGATTCTGCTCGCGAGAAATCCGGATGCCCAGGATCTGTCGCCGCCGCAACTCCTCCAGCTTGAACAGCGCCTTGCAGCGGTGCGCATTACCTTGCCAACGCTCGCGGAACGACGTTCGGACATTGCCGAGTTATTCCGCCATTTCGTCCGTGTGCATGAGCGCGAACTCGAGACTGAAGCAGGCGGGATCAGCGAGGAAGAATGGCGCCACATCCAGACGCACGACTGGCCCGGCAACCTGCGCGAGTTGAGCGGTTATGCGCGCGCCTTCGTGCTTGGCCTGTCTTCGCTCGAACCGCGGCCTCTCCCGTTCTCGGGCCCACGTCCTTTGCAGCAGATTGTGGCCGATTTCGAGCGCTCGTTGCTTGACGATGCGCTGCGCCGATGCGGTGGCAATGTTGCGCCTCTACAGGCAATGTTGCAGATCCCGCGCAAAACACTTTACGACAAACTGGCGCGCTATGACCTTAAGCCGCGGGATTACAGACAATAGCTGCGGCGGGCTGGGGAAAGCAGCGCGAGGCGCTGGGATTTCAAGACCCACGAACAGGCCTTTCAGGCGAGAAAACACCGCGAAATGGGGATTTGGAGGGCCAGCGCCGCGGACTTGTCGCACTTCTTCGTGACGTAGCTTTCGAGGATCTCGTCGAGGTGCCAGCGCCAGTGGCGAAAGCCCTTTATCCTGCTGACCGGCTGCCGCCTGATCTCCGACGCGAACATCGGTCCGAACCGGTTCCACCAGAACCGAACCGTCTCGTGGCAAATATCGATCCCTCTCTCGAACAGAATATCCTCAACGTTCCGCAGCGACAGCGGAAAGCGGACATACATCATCACCACCAGACGGATGACTTCGGGTGACGAGTTGAAATATCGGAACGGACTTTTGGAAGAGATCATTTCGAAAGATGAGCAGCGCCCTGCCCGATCAGCTACTTTGCTCTGATAGTGCCCATGCGCGTTATGACGCCGTAAGCCGGTTTTGTGTGCCTTTCAGCCCCCCGTCAGGAATCGACCCCAGCGCCCGCGATCGGCCAGCACTTCGGCCGCGCAATTGTGCCCCGGTGCGCCGGTAACGCCGCCGCCCGGATGC
>LOET01000042.1 GCA_001515985.1 Sphingomonadales bacterium BRH_c3
GCTCGCCTCGGGCCTGGCCGGCATGGCACTGTGCTGGCACGGCGAAAAATTGCTGCTGGCGAGCGGGCAGGACGCGCATCTTGCGGCGCGGGCTGGCGATTTCCTGCGCATCATCATGTGGGCGATGGTGCCGATGATCTTCGCCAGCGTGCTGCGCAATTTCGTTTCCGCGCTTGGGCGCCCGGTCTTCGCCACCGCCATCACCGGACTGGCGCTGGGCGCAAGCATATTGGGCAATTACGCTTTCGTGTTCGGCAATCTGGGCGCACCGGCGCTGGGGCTGGAAGGTTCGGCCCTGGCCAGCGTGATCACCTCGCTGTTTGTGCTGGCGAGCTATCTTGTCGCAATCCGGGCGGACCGCCGCATGCGGCGCTACCATATACTTGGCAACTGGTGGCGGCCGGAATGGGATCGGCTGCGCGATCTGATCGTGCTGGGCTCGCCCGTGATGGTGATCATCATCGCCGAGGCGGGGCTGTTCAGCGGCGCTGCCTTGCTGATGGGGCGGATCGGCGCATCCGAACTGGCCGGACATACGGTGGCACTACAGGTGGCAGCACTTGCTTTCCAGGTGCCTTTCGGCGTGGGCCAGGCTGTGACAATCCGGGTCGGCTATCACTTTGGTGCGGGCGATCGGGATGCAATCGGGCGCGCCGGCTGGGTCGGCATGGCAATGGGTGCAGGCTTCATGTGTTTCACCGCTGCGTTGATGGTCTTCGCGCCTGAACTGCTGCTGCGCATCTATGTTGACCCGGCGCTGCCGGTGAATGCCGCCATGGTTGGCTTCGCCGTGCAATATATGGTGGTCGCCGCAGCATTCCAGCTGTTCGACGGCATACAGGCGGTTGCTGCGGGCGCATTGAGGGGGCTTCAGGATACCCGCATGCCCATGCTGATTGCGATCTTCAGCTATTGGGTGCCGGGCTATGGCGTGGCGATCTGGCTGGGCTTCTACACCGGTCTGCAGGGAACCGGCGTGTGGATCGGGCTGGCGACCGGCCTGGTTTTCGCCGCAGCGCTGCTCACCTGGCGCTGGTTGCTGCGCGAAAGGTTGGGCCTGACTTCAAGGCTGAGCTGAAGGCCCGCGCATAATCCGCGATCCCGAGAAAAATTCCATTGCCTGCTGTTGACTCGGGGTCGGCGCATCCCCAAATGCGGCGCGCTGGCACTCTCGAGGTGAGAGTGCCAATGCTGATATTCACTCAAGCAAGAAAGGTCATACCGATGGCATTTCGTCCGCTGCACGACCGCGTACTGGTCCGTCGCATCGAAGCCGAGGAAAAAACCTCCGGCGGCATTATCATCCCCGACAGCGCCAAGGAAAAGCCGAGCGAAGGCGAAATCGTCGCCGTCGGCGAAGGCACCCGTGACGACGATGGCGATCGTATCCCGCTCGACGTCAAGCCCGGAGACCGCATCCTGTTCGGAAAATGGTCGGGCACCGAGGTCAAGCTCGATGGTGAAGAGCTGCTGATCATGAAGGAAAGCGACATCATGGGGATCATTTCCTGATCCTTTGACCGCTTCAAATCCTCTCTAACACATCAATTCCAGGAGAAACAACAATGGCTGCCAAGGACGTAAAGTTCTCGCGTGACGCACGCGAACGCATCCTGAAGGGCGTTGATACGCTCGCAAACGCCGTGAAGGTCACGCTCGGCCCCAAGGGTCGCAACGTCGTGATCGACAAGAGCTTCGGCGCTCCGCGCATCACCAAGGACGGCGTTACCGTCGCCAAGGAAATCGAGCTCAAGGACAAGTTCGAAAACATGGGCGCACAGATGCTGCGCGAAGTGGCTTCGAAGACCAATGACCTTGCCGGTGACGGCACCACCACCGCCACGGTGCTGGGCCAGGCCATCGTGCGCGAGGGCATGAAATCGGTTGCCGCCGGCATGAACCCGATGGACCTCAAGCGCGGCATCGACCTTGCAGTCGACAAGATCGTTGAGAACCTCAAGGGGCGTTCGAAGGAAGTATCCGGCTCGAACGAAATCGCGCAGGTTGGCATCATTTCGGCCAATGGAGACCGCGAAGTTGGCGAGAAGATCGCCGAAGCGATGGAAAAGGTCGGCAAGGAAGGCGTGATCACCGTCGAGGAAGCCAAGGGCCTCGAGTTTGAGCTCGATGTTGTGGAAGGCATGCAGTTCGACCGTGGTTATCTGAGCCCCTACTTCATCACCAACCCGGAAAAGATGACGGTCGAGCTCGACAACCCCTATATCCTGATCCACGAAAAGAAGCTCTCGAACCTGCAGCCGATGCTGCCGGTGCTGGAAGCTGTGGTACAGGCGGGGCGTCCGCTGCTGATCATCGCCGAAGACATCGAAGGCGAAGCGCTGGCCACTCTGGTGGTCAACAAGCTGCGCGGCGGCCTCAAGGTTGCAGCGGTCAAGGCTCCCGGTTTCGGCGATCGCCGCAAGGCGATGCTGCAGGATATCTCGATCCTGACCAAGGGCGAGATGATCAGCGAAGACCTCGGCATCAAGCTCGAAAGCGTAACTCTGGGCATGCTGGGCGAAGCCAAGCGGATCACCATCGACAAGGACAACACCACCATCGTCGATGGCGCGGGCGATGCTGGCGAAATCAAGGCACGGGTCGAGCAGATCCGCGCGCAGATCGAAACCACCTCCAGCGATTACGACAAGGAAAAGCTGCAGGAACGCCTGGCGAAGCTGGCTGGCGGCGTTGCCGTGATCAAGGTTGGCGGCGCTTCGGAAGTCGAAGTGAAGGAACGCAAGGACCGCGTCGACGACGCTCTCCACGCGACCCGCGCTGCGGTGGAAGAAGGCATTGTTCCTGGCGGCGGTACTGCGCTGCTCTATGCCACCAAGGCGCTGGAAGGCGTCAAAGGCGCAAACGATGACCAGACCCGCGGTATCGACATCGTACGTCAGGCAATCCTGGCTCCGATCCGCCAGATCGCTGAAAACGCCGGCCATGACGGCGCAGTGGTGTCAGGCAATCTGCTGCGCGAGAATGACGAAACCCAGGGTTTCAACGCGGCAACTGACACCTATGAAAACCTGGTGGCAGCCGGGGTGATCGATCCGACCAAGGTCGTTCGCATTGCTCTGCAGGATGCAGCTTCGGTTGCCGGCCTGCTGATCACCACAGAAGCGGCGATCGCGGAGTTCCCCGAAGATAAATCCGCCGGTGGCGGCGGTATGCCCGATATGGGCGGCATGGGCGGCATGGGCGGAATGGGCTTCTAAGCCGCCGCGCCATAAAATGCCAAAAAGAGAGGCCCGGCTGGAGCGATCCGGCCGGGCCTTTCCTGTTGTTGGCAGTGGTCCGGTTAACCGCCCTTGCGGCTTGCCACTGCTGCTGCGGCAAGCTCCTCAGGCCAGGTTACCTGGATTTGCGTCTGCGGGTTGAATTCATCGCCGGGGTAAATCGCGCCTTCAGCTGCGGTGATCTCCTCCCTTGTCAGGAATTCGCTCGGCTCCAACGCGAACACATCGAGCCCGCGTGTGATCTCGGTCGCGTAGATTCGTCCCTTGTACCAATAGGCTGACCAATAGCCCCCCACGACCATCTGCTCCTTGTCGACCGGTCCGCGGTCGAAATAGGCGATCTCCTTGATGTTGGCCGGATCAGTGAAGTCGATCACCGAAATGCCGCCCTGATACCACGCCTGGACGAAGATATCGCGCCCCGGAACGGGGATGATCGAGCCGTTATGCGCAACGCAGTTTTCCTTGTCGGTCTGCGGCGCGGGCAGCTTGTAGGTGCCGCGATAGACCAGCTTGCCATCTTCGATGCCGTAAAAGGCATTGGCGCCCCAGCTTAACGGATCGCCCGCCTGGCAACGCGGACGGCCACCGCCGCCCCACTCATCGGTGAACAGGACCGTGGTGCCGTCATTGTTGAAGGTGGCCGAATGCCAGTAGGCGAAGCCCTTGTCAGTCACATCGTCGATCCGCTTGGGAGCCAGCGGGTCGGAAATGTCGAGAATGATGCCATTGCCCGAACACGCACCTGCGGCCAGCTTCATCGCGGGGAAAACCGTGATGTCGTGGCACTGGTTGGTGACGCTTGTGTCCTGTGTGCCCTCGCCGTGATCGCCGCCGCGCCACAGGCCGGCGATCTTGCCGTCCTTGGCAAACACGCGGGGGCTGTCGACAATTCGAGCAGCCGCTGGGTTGGCAACGGGAATTTCGATCACATCGATGCTGAACAGCGCGGTTTCATCGCCAGCCGTGTTGTAGCACCCTTCGAGTTCTTCGGCGTCGCGAACGTAGGAAGTCCCGGAATTATAGACCACGATCCGCTTGCTGTCGCTGCTGACCACCGAATGCGTGTGACTGCCGCGGCAGGTCTGCACCTGGCCCACCTGGTAGGGGCGGGTAATGTCCGAAATATCGAAGATGCGCAGCCCGCGGAAACGCTTGCCATCGACCCGGCCTTCGGTGCCCTTGAGCCCGCAATCGACCCGGCCACGCTGTTCCTCGACGCTCATCACCAGCAGTTTGCCGACGATCGAGACGTCACCCTGCCCGCCCGGACAGACGATCGAGCTCACCAATTGCGGCACCCCGTCCTGGCCCAGGCGATAGGCATTGAAACCGTGGTAATTGCCCGTCACCAGCAGGTCGCCGGCAAAGGCCATGTCGGTATTGGCGAAATCGAGCAGCGAGCCGCGCTCACCGAATTGCGGCTTGTCCTCTTCCGCCTCGGGATCGCGCGGATCGGCAGGCGGGGCGCCTTCGGCTGCCTGCGCCTTGGCAGGCATCACGTGGCCGGCATGCGGATCGGCTGCATCGGTTTTCGCTTCGTCCTTCTTCGGCTTGAGCGGCTGCAGCCCTGCCGGATTGGCCGGATCAAAGAAGCCGACCGGCTTGGGCAGGGCAACAACATGGCGAAGATTGCTGATCGCCTCACCCGCATCGCGGAAGCCCGCTGCCAGCGTGGCACGCGGATCGGTTGAAAGACCGGCCAGTAACCCGTTCATCCGGTCGATCTCGGTAGTCTGGTCATTCACCACATCATTGGTGAACTGGAACATCACCGGATCATAGGCAGTGCCGGGGGCCTCCAGCAGGTCATCGACCATGTCGAGTGCGCCGCGATGGTGCACGATCATCAACTGCAGAAACAGCCGGTCGAAACCGGTACCGCTGGATGCAGCCAGATCCGCCATCTGCGCCGGGCTCGCCATCCCCATCATCTTGTGCTGGGAGTGGTCCATACCGGCCAATTCCAGTGGTTCGCCCCGCGCCTCGAGCCATTCGCGCATGAATTTCATCTCATCGGCCTGGCTGGCGTTGATCCGTCCCGCCAGCGCGACGATGTCCGGGTTGTTGGTACGTCCTTCGACCAGCTGCGCCATGTCGACTGCCTGCTGGTGGTGGACGATCATGCCCTGCATGAACATAACATCGCCCGGCGCAAAGCTGGTGTTCGCCAACCTGATCGCTTGTGCCGCGTCGATAACCTTTGGCGCCTCGCCGGGTGCGCCGGGCAATACAATCGGCACCTCCTGCGCGATCGCAGCAGTGGAAGTTCCGGCAAGCAGTCCGGCAGCCAGAAGCGCGACCCCGCGCCGCCGAACGAAGGAGGTAGTTGAAATCATGTCCTGTCCCATCATGTTAAAAGATGGCGTGCAGTCCTGCCAAGTCGGGATTCAAGGTCAAGCGCAAATCTACGCTATGCTGCAAAACCGCTACAATGATCGACGAACGACCCGAACGGGCGAGCCTGCCTGACCCAATCACTTGAAAAAGCGAGCGCAGAAGCCTGATCCATCCGCCGCTGCGCCAATTCCGACGTATGACGGGAACTTTTCATCGCAGCTTACAGGAATTGGGGTTGAACTGGGGATTCGCAGGGCGTTAATCCCCCCCTAACCACATTTGGGTTAGGGGCATGTGCATGATCAAGCCATTCGCAACGATATTGACGGGAGTGCTGGCGGGGATCGGTCTGGCGGCGGCGGCGCCGGCCTCTGCGCAGAGCATCGACCTTGAAGCGCAATTCGACCGGACCTTCGGGACCGAGCTGCGCGCACCGCAAACCTTCGATGCGATTTACGAGACTTCTTTCGAGCGGCGCATTGCGCAGCTGGCGGATGGAAGCAAGGGGCGGATCGGAGTTGCCGCGCTTGATCTCACCACTGGCGAAGAGATTGGCGTGCTGGACAATCAATTGTTCCCTATGGCCTCAACCAGCAAGATTGCTGTGGCGGCAACCTTCCTGGAAATGGTCGAGCAGGGGAAATACTCGCTGACCAGCGAATTTCCGCTGATGATGCCGCTCAGGTCTGCCAGATTTTCCTCTCCAGTCGCACCGGTGCGCGCAGGGGAGTATATGCCCGCCCACCAACTGATCGAAATCATGATCAGCCGCTCAAGCAATCCGGCCACCGATGCCTTGCTGGCAGTGGTTGGCGGTCCGGCCAAGGTCAATGACTGGGTGAGACGTCAGGGCATCAAGGACTTCAGCATCAACCGCGACATCGCGACCCTGGTGCGCGACGATGGCGAGTTTGATCCGGCCTCACATATCGACAAGCGCGATGCAGCTACGCCGCGTGCCATGCTGGAGCTGCTCAAGGGGCTTTATCAGGGGAAGTTTCTTTCGGCAGAGAGCCGTGCCGTGCTGCTTGATGCAATGTCCAAGACCCGCACCGGCAAACGCCGCATCCCTGCTCTGATGCCAATGGGTGTGACGGTGAGCCATAAGACCGGATCGCTCAACAATACCTCCAGCGATATCGGCATTATCGAAGGGCCGGATGGCCGCGCCATTGCGGTTGCGATCTATGTCACAGGACAGGGTTCACGGCTGGCGCGCGAAGAACGCATAGCGGCCATTGCCCGCGAGCTTTACGATGGTTTCGCTTCGCGTGCAGGCAAGCGTGGGCCCGTCTGGACGAACGCCGAACACACCGGCGGCTAGGGTCAGGGGCCGTTAGGCCACCAAATCAAAACAGTCTGCCCGCCCTCACGCAGACAAATGAAAAGGGCGGCACCTTCCGGCACCGCCCTTCCGAAAATCGAAAAATCGATTCTGCCGATAAATTATTCGGCAACTTCTTCCGCGTCAGCAGCAGCTTCTTCAGTAGCGCCTTCAACGGCGTCAGCTGCTTCAGCAGCGGCGTCAGCGGCCGAATCAGCAGCTTCAGCGGCCGCATCAGCAGCGGCGTCAGCATTTGCTTCGGCGTCAGCAGCCATCGCGTCAGCGGTTTCGCCAGCTTCGTCAGTGGTTTCCGAGCAAGCAGCGAGGCCCAGAGCCGAAACTGCAACAGCGGCAGCAAGAACGATTTTACGCATAAGTTCAATTCCTTGATCAGCGAGTGATTCTGCGTGGCAAATTAACATTCGCCCCGCACAAAGCGGGCCGCTGGGCTCGCTTCGAGCGCGCTAAATAATGGCGACTTTGTGGCAGTGCAAGTGAATTCGGTTATCTCTGCCATTTTTCGGCCTCATTTCAACCCGCCCCCTAACCGCCTTATCCGGCGCTAACAGACATGCGAACATCGCTTGCAAAGCGGCTTACCAGCGCCGCTGCGCACTGCTAGCAAGCTCACATGGCCGAACATAAGCACCTCTATCTCGTCGACGGGTCTTCATATATTTTCCGGGCCTATCACCGGTTGCCTCCTTTGACTGACCCGCAAGGCACACCTGTCGGCGCGGTTTACGGCTATACCACCATGCTGTGGAAGCTCGCGGAGGATCTGGACAAGGCCGAAGGGCCCACCCACCTGGCGGTAATCCTTGACAAGGATTCAAAGAGTTTCCGCAACGAAATTTACCCTGAATACAAGGCGAACAGGCCGCCTGCCCCTGAAGATCTGGTGCCGCAGTTTCCGCTGATTCGCGACGCAACCCGCGCTTTCAGCCTACCCTGCATCGAGGAATCGGGGCTTGAGGCTGATGATCTGATCGCATCCTATGCTCGCGCTGCACAGGCGCGCGGGTGGGACGTTACCATCGTATCTTCCGACAAGGACTTGATGCAACTGATCGGCGAGAAAGACGGTGCGCGGATCGACATGCTCGATACGATGAAGAGCCAGCGCATCTACATCGAAGAGGTGGAAGAAAAGTTCGGCGTGAGGCCCGAACTGGTCGGCGATGTACTCGCACTGATGGGCGACAGTGTCGACAATATCCCTGGCATCTTCGGGATCGGTCCAAAGACAGCGAGCAAATTGATCGCCGAACATGGCTCGCTGACTGCGGCACTGGATTCAGCAAGCGAAATGAAGACGTCCAAGCTCAAGGAGCGCTTGATCGAACACCGCGCCAATGCCGAGCTCAGCCGGGTACTGGTCGAACTCAAGCAGGATTGCGAGCTGCCGGAACCACTGGAAGACTTCGCGCTCGACGGTGTTCCGCCCGAACCACTCGCCGCTTTCCTTGAAAAACATGGCTTCACCTCGCTGCTGAGGCGGCTCGGCAATGGCGCGGGCAGCCCTTCGCGCGCGACCGATCTCAATCCGCCCAAGCAGGAAACCGGTGGCGATGCTGGCAGTGCGGCGGGCAATCGCCAGCCGCTGCCTGAAATGCCAGCCATTGATCGCAGCCTGTATGAAACCGTTCAAAACGTGGAGCGGCTGCAAGCCTGGATCGAACGCGCCACTGCCGCGCGGCTGGTGGCGGTGGACACCGAAACCAGCAGCCTCGATGCCATGCAGGCCGATCTGGTGGGCGTCAGCCTGGCGCTGGGGCCCAATGACGCCTGCTACATCCCGCTTGCACACGGCGGCAGCGATATGTTTGCCGAAAAACCGGATCAGGTGGATCGCGATGCCGCGATCACCGCACTCAGGCCACTGCTGGAAGATGAGGCCGTGCTGAAGATCGGGCAGAACATCAAATACGATATCAATGTGCTGGCCCGCTACGGCATCCAGGTCAGCCCTGTGGATGATACCATGGTCCTGAGCTTTGCACTCGATGCGGGCCGATCCGAGAACGGGATGGGCGGCCACGGGATGGACGAACTTTCACAGCGTCATCTGGGCCATACCCCGATCGCCTTCAAGGATGTGTGCGGCACCGGGAGGAAGCAGATCCCGTTTGGCGAAGTGCCGCTGGACAAGGCAACCGAATATGCCGCCGAGGATGCCGACGTGACCTGGCGGCTGCACCAGTTGCTAAAGCCGCGCCTTGCCGAAGAGGCCGCGACACGCATCTACGAGCGCGTCGACCGTCCGCTGATCCCGGTGGTGGCGCAAATGGAGCGGCACGGGATCAGGGTTGACCGTGCGCGGCTGGCCAGGCTGTCAGAGGAATTCGCCAAGGAGACCGCGCGGCTGGAGAAGCAGATCCACCAGCTAGCAGGCGAGGAATTCACCGTTGGCAGCCCCAAGCAGCTGGGCGACATCCTGTTCGACAAGCTGGGCTACAAGGGCGGCAGGAAGGGCAAGAGCGGCCAGTATTCGACCGACGTATCGGTGCTGGAAAAACTAGCGGCAGAGGGCGCGGAAATCGCCAGGCAGGTGCTCGAATGGCGCCATATGACCAAGCTCAAGTCAACCTATACCGACGCGCTGCAGGAAGCGATCAATCCCCAAACCGGGCGGGTGCACACCAGTTACAGCCTGGTCGGCGCCCAGACCGGGCGGCTTTCCTCGACCGATCCGAATCTGCAGAACATCCCGGTACGCACCGCGATCGGGCGACAGATTCGCGAGGCATTCGTGCCCGAAGAGGGCAATGTCCTGCTGGCAGCAGACTATTCGCAAATCGAACTGCGGCTGGCGGCGCATATGGCCGATGTGCCAACCCTGAAGGAAGCCTTCGCCAATGGCGAGGATATCCATGCCCGAACCGCGCGCGAGATGTTCGGCGAGGTGACGCGCGACACGCGCGCGCGCGCAAAAACAATCAACTTCGCGATCCTGTATGGAATCTCGCGCTGGGGCCTGGCGGGAAGGCTGGAAGTCGAGCCCGACGAAGCGCAAGCCATGATTGATACCTATTTTCAGCGTTTTCCCGGCATCCAGGCCTATATCCATTCCACGCTCGAGACGGTGCGTGAGCGCGGATATTCGCAGACCCTGTTTGGCCGAAAAACATGGTTTCCGCGGATTAATTCAAAGAACCAGGCCGAGCGGCAAGGCAGCGAGCGCGCGGCGATCAACGCGCCGCTCCAGGGCACCAGCGCCGATATCATCAAGCGGGCGATGGCGCGGATGATGCCCGCTCTCGCAGATGCCGGGCTGGGGCATGTCCGCATGCTGCTGCAGGTGCATGACGAGCTGGTATTCGAACTGCCCGAAGCCGACGTAGCGGCCGCCTCGCCAGTGATCGAACGGGTTATGGCGGAAGCGGCCGGCCCTTCGGTCAAGCTCGACGTTCCGCTTGGTATCGACATCGGAACGGGCCTGAGCTGGGACGCCGCGCATTAGCGCCGCACCTGCGCCGCCAGGCTTCGCCTTGAAAGCCAAGCGCTTCCCGCATAGGTGAGGCGGGATGCTTGAACAATTCAATCCAGACAATTGGCGGATCGCCTGGGACCAGGTGATGGTCACGGCGATCTCGGTACTCGTGGCCGTAGCAATCGCCTATGCTCTTTACCGGCTCGTCTTCTCGGTGGTCGCGCGCCTGACCCGGTTTTCGGAAACCAAGGTTGACGAAATGGTGGTGGAACGCGTCCGCCGCCCGGTCAAATGGGCATTCATCGCGATCGGCGTGACCGTTGTCGCCCAGGCAGATCCGCAGCTGCAAGGGATCTGGGAGCCGATCGCGCGCTTCGTCCGCCCCGCGCTGCTCGGCTGGATTGTCTTTACGCTGGTCAAGGCCTTTACTGCCGCGCTCGAATACCGGCTGGAGATCTCCGAAGATCCGGTGGCCATGCGCAGCCGCCGCACCCGCATCGCGATCCTTTCGCGCACCGCCACATTCGGAATTATTTTCATCACGGTCGGCCTGATGCTGATGGGCATACCCGGCGTGCGCGATATCGGCACCACGCTGCTGGCCTCGGCCGGGCTTGCCGCACTGGCAGTGGGCGCAGCAGCGCAGCCCGCGCTCAAATCGCTGATAGCAGGCCTGCAAATGGCGCTGACCGAACCACTACGGATCGGCGATCTCGTAAAGGTTGATGGCCAGGTCGGCCGGGTTGAGGAAATCCGCATGAGTTTCATCACGGTGCGGACCTGGGACGAGCGCGTTCTGCTCGTACCGACCAGTCGATTTATCGACGAGAGCTTTGAAAACTGGTCGCGCAAGAGCGAAAGGCTGACCGGGCCGGTAATGCTGCATCTCGATCCGATCACCGATGTCGAACCGATCCGCGCCGAATTCGAACGCTTCGTTAAAGCGCACGAATTGTTCGACGGCCGCAACATGGCGCTTTTGATGACTGAAGCCTATCCCGAGAGCATCGAGCTGCGGCTTTCCGTCAGTGCGCAGACGATCGGCGATCTGTGGCAGCTACGCTGCGATCTGCGCGAACACATGCTCAAGTGGCTGCGCGAGAATCAACCCGAGGCGCTGATCCGTCACCGGCTCGAACTGCCCGGTGGCCATGCGAAGGCAGGCGAAGCCGCCGCCCCTGGCTCCTGATCCGGCTGGCGCGGCTAGTCGCCGCTATTCGATCCCGCTTTCTTGTAGCCCGCCATGCTTGCGATCGCGGACCGGCTCCACCATGCCTTCGTGGATGAAGCCGATCGGGTGGATTTCAGCCGCGCGTTTCTTCAATTCGCCGCGCATGTTGCGATATTCCTCTTCCATCTGCTCGGTCACCGTCGCGCGCGAATCCTTCAGCGCTTCGGCAAAGTCCTGTGCCGCAACTTCGCTCACCTCGTCGCCAACCCGGCGCATCGCGCTCATTCCAGCGCGCCGGACGACGTCCTCCAGATCAGCCCCGGTGAAGCGCTGTGTCTTGGCTGCGATATCATCCAGGTCGACATCGCTCGCCAGCGGCATGGCCTTGGTGTGGATTTCAAGGATGTGCTTGCGGCCACCCTTGTCGGGCGTGCCGACATAAACCAGCTCGTCAAACCTGCCCGGCCGCAGCAGCGCCGGATCGACCAGCGCGGGACGGTTGGTCGCGCCGATCACCACCACCGATTGCAATTCCTCCAGCCCGTCCATTTCCGCCAGGATGGTGTTGACCACGCGCCCGGTCACCTGCGGCTCGCCCTGCCCGCTGCCGCGCGCGGGGACCAGGCTGTCGATCTCGTCAATGAAGATCACGCAGGGCGCCACCGACCGCGCGCGTTGGAACATGCGCGCGATCTGCTGCTCGCTTTCGCCATACCATTTGCTGAGCAGATCAGAGCTCTTCATCGAGATGAAGTTGGCTTCAGCCTCTTTCGCTACCGCTTTGGCCAGCAAGGTCTTGCCGGTGCCGGGCGGGCCGTAGAGCAGGAAGCCCTTGGCCGGGCGAATGCCCAGCCGCGTGAAGGCATCCCGGTTCTTGAGCGGCAACTCGATACCTTCCTTGAGTTTGTCGATCGCGTCTGCCACCCCGCCGATATCGCTCCAGGAGACATTGGGCATCTGCACCATCACTTCGCGCATCGCGGATGGCTGGATGCGCTTGAGTGCCGAAAGGAAATCGTCGCGCTCGACGCACAGATCCTCAAGCACTTCAGGCGGGATTGTTCGCTCATCAAGGTCGAGCCTGGGCATGATCCGGCGCACCGCATCGATCGCGGCTTCGCGCGCCAGCGCAGCGATATCCGCACCGACGAAACCATGCGTGACACGCGCCAGCTCCTTGAGATCAACCTTTTCACCCAGCGGCATTCCGCGAGTGTGGATGCTGAGGATCTCGCGCCGGCCCATTTCGTCGGGCACGCCCAGCACGATCTCACGGTCGAACCGGCCCGGTCGCCGCAGCGCCTCGTCGATCGCATCGGGCCGGTTGGTGGCAGCGATCACGACCAGATTGGCGCGGGATTGCAGCCCGTCCATCAGTGTCAGTAGCTGCGCCACCAGCCGCTTTTCCGCTTCGCCCGTCACCTGGGTGCGCTTGGGCGCGATCGAATCGATTTCGTCAATGAAGATGATCGAAGGTGCGGAACGCGCCGCTTCCTCGAATACTTCGCGAAGCCGCTTTTCGCTCTCGCCATAGGCCGAACCCATGATCTCAGGCCCGTTGATGGTAAAGAACTCGGCATCGCTTTCATTAGCGACAGCCTGCGCCAAACGGGTCTTGCCAGTCCCCGGCGGGCCGTGCAGCAGCACGCCCTTGGGCGGATCAACGCCCAGCCGGGTAAACAATTCGGGATAGCGCAAAGGCAATTCCACCATTTCGCGCAATTGCTGGATGGTATCCCCCATGCCGCCGACATCGTCATAATTGACGACCGCGCGCCCATCGCGCGGCTCCTCGAATTCGGCGCGCAGTTCAACCTCGGTGTTCTCGTCGATATGGACGATGCCTTTGGGCGCGGTCGACACCACCGAAAGGCGGATTTGCGTCAATGCATATGCGGGCGCGCGCAGCAGCTGGCGCACATCGGGCGGCATATTCTGCACCGGTTGCTGGCCGGTGGTCGCAACCAGGTCACCCGCCAGGACCGGGCGGCGGAAGAAGTTGCGCTTCAACGCCTGGCCCGGCCCCTGCAGCCGCATTTCGCGCTGCGCCGGGGCGAAAACCACCCGGGTCGCCGGGCGCGACTGGGCCACTGCAATGGTAACATGCTCGCCCGAGCCAACCTGGGCATTGCCGCGCTGCAGACCGTCAAGCCGCACCACGTCCAGCGCTTCGTCTTCGTCATAGGCTGCCATGGCAATCGCCGGTGTGCTGCGCTTGCCGGTAATCTCGATCACATCGCCTTCGGTGATGCCAAGCGCCTGAAAGGCTGATCGCGGCATGCGCGCGATGCCCTGCCCCGATTCCTCTTGCCGCGCCGCTGCAACCTGAAGGCGCACGGTCGCAGCTTCCTTGCTGGCCTTTTTCGAAGGGGCATCGGCATCAGCCATGGGAAATCTCTCCGTCCGTGACAGGAAGTGGTTGGAAAATGTAAGCTAGGAAGCCTGACCACGAACTGCAAACTTTGTTCGCTGCGCTGACGCCCGATCAACCCCCCGCTGCGCCGAGTGGGACGTGCAGAAAGAAAAAGGCCCGACCATGACGGCCGGGCCTGAAAGTCTTTGGGAGAGGATGCCTGAAAGGCAGGCTCTAAGTGCGACGGAAGGGGTTTTTGTGCAAGTGCGAAAAGAACATTGTCTGTTGCGCAGAATGCAACACGTTACTCGTATTTCTATACAGGCTTTTGAAACTTCATGACAAAACGGTCAGTATTTCCGCGGATGGCTTCGTCAAACACACTGAGCGAGTGATCATCTTCGCTGCGATGCAACATGTCCGATTGCGCCACCAGCTCGAATCCGGCCCTGGTCATGGCCGAGACAACCGTTTCCGGCGCAATTCGATGCAATGCCTGCGTCACTTCGCGCGGATCACCCGCTGGCCCCACGTGATCTGCAACGATCACATAGCCTCCCGGCTTTAGCGCGGCGAACCAGTTGGCCAGCACCATTTTTTCGTCCAGCCGCGGAAATTCGAACCGTTCGGATTCCCAATAGAGGTCATGGAAGGTGAGATGCGTGAAGATCATGTCAACGCTGCCCGGCGCGAGCAGCATTGATCTGGGGTGGACCGGCATGACACGGATATTGCTATGCGCAGCCAGTCGCCGTTCCCACTCCGCCGGATCATGGAAGCGGACCGGATTGATCGCATAGACAACCCCCTGACCGCCCACCATGTCGGCAATCATGGCCGAGTAATAGCCGCCACCGGCCATGAAATCGGCCACGGATGCGCCAGGCTCAATGCCAGCGAAGCGCAAGATTTCCACCGGCCTGCGGCCTGCGTCAAGCTCTCGATCGGCGTCCGTCCGGCTCGTTGCCGACACGGCATCTTGCGCCTCGTCGGCGAGCAGCGGTGCGGCCTGCACCAAAGCCAGACCGGCAACAGCAGCATATAGCGATTTGCGCAGCATCTTATCCCCCTTTCAAACTCACCATAGCATTGCCCTTGCCTGGTCCCTGGCGAGAACAAGCACAAGCCGTGCTCGACCAACCCCTGGAGATATTCGACCGGCGATGAAGAACATTGGCGTGCCGGCTCAAGTCAGCGGATGACAGTCACCCGGTGACACGCTATGCGGCGCCCATCCCTCCCTGCCTCCACGAGGAGCCGATGCAAAAGCTATTTCCAGATGCCGCCGCCGCCCTTGAAGGTTTGCTGCATGATAACATGATGATCGCCGCGGGAGGCTTTGGCCTGTGCGGCATTCCCGAACGCCTGCTTGACGCGATCCGAGACAGCGGGGTCAAAGGCCTCACCTTTGCCAGCAACAATGCCGGGATCGACAATGAAGGCATCGGCAAGCTGCTGCGTACCAAGCAGGTCAAGAAGATGATCAGCTCCTATGTCGGGGAGAACAAGGAGTTCGAGCGGCAATACCTCTCCGGCGAACTCGAGGTCGAGTTCTGCCCACAAGGGACGTTGGCAGAGCGCATGCGCGCCGGCGGTGCGGGCATTCCCGGCTTCTACACCAAGACCGGCGTCGGCACCCAGGTGGCCGAGGGCAAGGAGCATAAGGAATTCCCCAATCGCGACGGGGTAATGGAAACCTATATTCTCGAGCACGGTATTTTTGCCGACCTCGCGATCGTCAAGGCGTGGAAGGCAGACGAAACGGGGAACTTGATGTTCCGCAAGACCGCGCGCAATTTCAACCAGCCCGCTGCAACCTGCGGCAAGGTATGCGTGGCCGAAGTGGAAGAGATCGTACCTGCCGGCAGCCTCGATCCCGATTGCATCCATTTGCCCGGTGTGTTCGTGAACCGCATGATCGTGGGCGCGCCCTACGACAAGAAGATCGAGTTCCGCACGGTTCGCGAGAGGGAGACGGCGTGATGCGCACTTTGACACTGACGCTTGGCCTGCTTCTGGCTGGCTGCGCCAGCGCGCAAGGCGAGCCGATGGCGGTTTCACCGCCACCTCCGGCTCAAACCAGTGAAGCCGCAACGCCTCCAGCGCCGCTGCAATATCTCTATGGCTCTGCCGAAGCCGCAATCGCGGTGCGTGCAACCTACGCCCGCATCGCTGACTATGCGGCATCGCGTATCACGCAGCGGCCTCAGGACAGTGTTATCCTGACGGCCGAAGCCAGCATGGATGCCCCGCGCTTCGAGCCCTGCGGTGACAAGCCCTATGCTGCGGTATTCGATGCCGACGAGACGCTGATCTGGAATCTCGGTTCGATGCGCTGGTTTGCGGAAAGGGGCATCGGTTTTGACCCCAAAATCTGGGACGAGTGGGAAAGGACCGGCGCGGGCAAGGCCGTGGCGATGCCCGGCAGTGTCGAATTGGTGAACGCCTTGCGCGCCGCAGGCATCACCGTCATCGCCAACACCAACCGCAGCGCCGCCAATGCCAAGGGCAGCGAGGATACCTTGCGCGCTGCCGGGCTGGGCGAATTCAGGCATGGGGAGACATTGTTCCTGCGCGGCGACGATGCTGGCGGATCGAGCAAGGATTTGCGCCGCGCCACTATCGCGTCGAGATATTGCGTTATCATCATGGCCGGCGACCAGCTCGGAGATTTCAGCCAGCAGTTCAACGAGCGCAGCCTGCCCGCCGCGAGCCGCATGAAACTGGCGACCGGCCCTGCAGCGAGCGCGCTGTGGGACAATGGCTGGTTCCTGTTCCCGAATCCCGTCTATGGCCCATGGGAAAGCCTGGGCTGGGACGACACCTTCACCACTGGCAGTAAATGGGAGCCGAATTGATGGCCGAGGCAACCACGGGCTGGACCCGCGACCAGATGGCCGCCCGTGCGGCACGCGAACTCGAGGACGGATATTACGTCAACCTCGGCATCGGCATCCCCACGCTGGTCGCCAACCACATCCCCGAAGGGATGCATGTGACGCTGCAGAGCGAGAACGGCATGCTGGGTATCGGGCCCTTCCCCTATGATGACGAGGTCGATCCCGACCTGATCAATGCCGGCAAGCAGACAATCAGCGAATTGCCGCATTCGGCCTATTTCGACAGCGCCACCAGCTTCGGGATGATCCGCGGCGGGCATATCGACCTGACCGTGCTGGGCGCAATGGAAGTGGCCGAGAATGGCGACATCGCCAATTGGATGATCCCGGGCAAGATGATCAAGGGCATGGGCGGCGCGATGGACCTTGTCGCCGGGGTCAAGAAGATCATCGTCGTGATGGACCACACCAGCAAGGATGGCAGCCCCAAGTTCATCCCATCCTGCACACTGCCGCTGACGGGAACCAATGTGGTTGACATGGTGATCACCAATCTCGCCGTATTCAGGCGCAAGGACCATTCCAGCCCGTTCCAGCTGATCGAGCTGGCGCCCGGCGTTACTGCAGACGAAGTGGCCGCAAGCACCACTGCGCATTATGAGGTGGCGCTTTAGAGACCCTGATGACGGAATTTGGTGCGACTCGCGCGCACGTGCAATAAAAGCGCATGGGTTTGCACGCCGCCTTTCGTGCCCGCTTCCTCGACGTCCTCGCGTCAATCTACATCTATAACGAACATCGCGGCTACACCTCGCTCGACCGGGTGCTGGAGGCGGTGCGTGCACGCTGCCCCGAAGACACCGGCTTCATCGGCGCAGTCGAAAAACACCGCGCGGACGAAGAAAAGCATTATCGGATGTTTCGCCGCTGGTTCGAACTGCAGGGCCGAATGCCGCTCAAGGTCGATCGCACCTGCGGGCATATCGATCATTTCATCGAAAGCGTGTTCGGCTGCTCGATCGAGGACCTGGACACTGACGCCGTGGTGGCAGACAGTGACGCGTTCGAAAAATTGTGCCGGGTGATCATGATCACCGAACAGCGGGGCATGAATCAGGTCGAAATCCTGCTCAGGAACCGGCACGTCCTGTCAGACCGGGGAATGACCAGCATTTTCAAAGTGGTCGAGCGCGACGAACCTAGCCATTGGATGCCCTATGAAGCCTGGCTACGGGCCAATGGCCGCCGCCCGCGCCCGCGCTGGCGAGAGCTGTGGACCGATTTCTGGATTCACAAATCGCTGATGCTGGCGAAATTGCCCTCCGTCTTCCTCAATCGGCATTCACCGCGCCTTGCCGCCTGGCCGGACGAGAATCCGGCGGCTTACGCCATGTGAGAGCTTGACCTTGCTGTGCCGCTGCCGCAGCAGCGCGGTCATGTGGCTGAACGAACCCCGCAATCCCCACGCCCCGCTGGCCGGGCTCAAGGTTGTCGAGCTTGCCCGGGTCCTTGCCGGTCCCTGGGTCGGGCAGATCCTTGCTGATCTCGGCGCCGATGTAATCAAGGTCGAAAGCCCTGACGGCGACGGCACCCGCCAATGGGGGCCGCCCTGGGTCGAACGCGCCGGTCCTGACGGCGAAACGCTGCGCGAGGCGGCCTATTACCACGCCTGCAACCGGGGCAAGCGCGGGATCGTGGCGGATTTCGGAAACCCGCAGGATCTGGACCGGGTCAAGCACCTGATCGCCGATGCCGATGTCGTGGTGGAGAATTTCAAGACCGGTTCGCTTGCAAAGTTCGGGCTCGACTATCCGGCGCTGGCCCGCGCCAACCCCGGCCTCGTCTATTGTTCGATCACCGGCTTCGGTCAGACGGGGCCGCGTGCGCACGAAGCGGGGTATGATTTCGTGATCCAGGCCATGAGCGGCTTCATGGCACTGACCGGCGAGCCTGACGGCGCGCCGATGAAGATGGGCATTTCTATCTCCGATCTTGTCTGCGGCCTCTATGCAGTGATCGGCATCCAGGCGGCGCTGACCATGCGCGGGCGAACCGGAACAGGCCAGCATGTCGACATGGCGCTGCTCGATTGTTCGGTCGCACTGCTCGCGAGCCAGGCGCTGCATTACCTGGTCACCGGCACCAATCCACCGCGCATGGGCAACGAGCACGCGCAGGTCAGCGCCTATGGCGTTTTCCCGACGCTGGACGATCCGATCATCCTTGCGCCCGCCAATGACGGGCTGTTCCGCAAACTGCTGCGCGTTTTGGGGCGCGACGACCTGCTCAGCGATGCCCGCTTCGCCAGCAACGAGGCCCGTATCGCCAACCGGGCCGCACTCGATGCAATGATCGCAGCGGAAACCGGCCAGCACACACGCCAATGGCTGCTTGAACAGTGCCACGCGCACGGCATTCCGGCCGGGCCGATCCACACCATCGATCAGGTCTTTGGCGATCCGCAGGTGGTCGCCCGCGGCTTGCAGATCGAACTCGATGGGCTGCCGGGCGTGCGCAGCCCGTTCACCTTCTCCAGTGCCGAACTGGCGCTTGACCGGCCCTCGCCCAGGCTGGGTGAGGACCAGGCTGAACTGGATTAGGCGAGCGCCGCCCTGAGATTATCGACCAGATCGGTGCGTTCCCAGGGGAAATAGTCGCCATCGGGCTTGCGGCCGAAATGGCCATAGGCCGCGCTCCTGCGATAGATCGGCTTGTTGAGGCCCAGGTGGGTGCGGATCGCACGCGGTGTAAGGCCGCCAAGCTTCGCGATCGACTTGATCGCCACCTCAAGCCGGTCGTCGCCCACTTTGCCCGTGCCATGCGTATCGACATAGAGCGACAGCGGCTGCGACACGCCGATGGCATAGGCGATCTGGATCGTGCAGCGCGTGGCCAGGCCCGCCGCGACCACATTTTTCGCCAAATAGCGCGTGATATAGGCGGCCGAGCGGTCAACCTTGGTCGGGTCCTTGCCGCTGAACGCGCCGCCGCCATGCGGCGCTGCGCCGCCATAGGTATCGACGATGATCTTGCGTCCGGTCAGCCCTGCATCGCCATCCGGCCCGCCGATCACGAAGCTGCCGGTGGGATTGATATGCCACATGGTCTCATCGGTCAGGAAACCTTCGGGCAGGATTTCGGCCACGACGCGCTTCACATAGGCTTTGAGTTCGGCCTCTTTCTCGCCCTGGTCATAGCCCTCCGCATGCTGGGTGCTCACCACAAGAGCGGTGCAGGCGACCGGCTTGCCATCCTTGTAGCGCAACGTAACCTGGCTCTTCGCGTCGGGTTCCAGGAAGGGCGCCGCACCGGAATGGCGGTCAGCGGCAAGTCGCTGCAGGATCTTGTGGCTGTAGTCCAGCGTCGCGGGCATCAGGTCAGGCGTTTCGTCGCAGGCGAAGCCGAACATGATACCCTGGTCGCCCGCGCCTTCATCCTTGTTCGACCCATCCTTGCCGGCATCGACCCCTTGCGCGATATGCGCAGACTGGCCGTGCAAGTGGTTCTCGAAAGTCAGCGTCTTCCAGTGGAAGCCTTTCTGTTCATAGCCGATCTCGCGCACAGTGCTGCGGACAGCCTGTTCGATCTCTTCCTTGGCGCCGGGAGCCCATCCGCCATTGACCGCCCACTCTTCATTGTTCTCGTCATACATCGGCGCGCACCGGATTTCGCCCGACAGGATGACGCGCTGGGTCGTCGTCATGGTTTCACAAGCGACGCGGGCTTCAGGGTCCTTCGCCAACATCAAGTCAACGATAGCATCCGAAATCTGATCGGAAACCTTGTCTGGATGCCCTTCGGAAACGCTTTCGGAAGTGAACAGGTATTCGCTGCGCATGCTACCTCGATATAAAGAGTTCTTTATGTGTAAAACCGGCTCCTAGACGCGGCGGCGGCGCATGGCAACCAGAGATGCTGCCAATAACAGCATGGCCCACCCGATCGGCAGGAAATTCCCCAGCTTTGCGAACAGGGTTGCAGCGTGCGGCGCAGGAATCATGCCATCAAGCCTTCCGGCAACTCCGCTTCCCACATGCTGGCGCACCACGCCGTTGGCATCAATCACCGCGCTGATCCCTGTGGTGGTGGAGCGCAGCACGGGCAAACCCTCTTCGATCGCACGCATTCTTGCCTGCGCAAGATGCTGCGGCGGCCCCCAGCTTCCGAACCAGCCATCATTCGAGGGATTGAAGATATAGTCTGGCCGGTTCGTGCGGTCGACCACCTGGCCGGAGAACACGATTTCATAGCATATCTGGATTCCGGCCTGTCCGAGCCTGCCAAGGTCGATCGTTTGCGGGCCCGGCCCCGGCAGATAGTCGATAGAACCCGCCACCAACCGCGACAGGCCCAGTGGCTCCAGAATCGGGCGCATCGGCAGATATTCGCCATAGGGCACCAGATGCGCCTTGGCGTAATTGGCAAAAATACGCCCCTGGCCATCGATCGCGCTCACGGAATTGCGCGCGCTGACGGCGCCAACAATGCCGCCAGCATCGCCCATGTCGAGATGGACCAGGCCGGTCAGCAGGATCGACCGTTCGCCGATCAGCGCCCCGATCCGTTTGCGCGCAAAACCTGGATCGGCGCCGGCGGTGCGCGCGCTGTAGTATCGCTGGGGATAGCCATCCTCGAGATAGTCAGGGATCGCAGCTTCGGGCCACAGTACCAGCCGTTCCTGCTCGTTGCCGGGCATGGTTAGTTGCGCGGTGCGGATAAACTGTTCTTCGAATCTGGTCGGATCCTCACGCTCTTTCTGCGGGATCAGCGGCTGGATAAGGGCATAGCGGATCGTCCCTTCGGCATTGGAAATGCTTCCAAGCGGAGCATTCATCGCGGCCACCAGAGCAGCCGCGAGCACCGCTTGCCCAAGAATGCTGCGCCGCTCGACCGCAAAAATCGCCAACCCCGCGATCAATATCGCCAGGCCGGAAAGCGCATAGGTGCCCAGCCACGGCAGCAGCAGCGCGATGCCCGGGCTGTCAAAATCACCCAGCAGCATCAATCCCAGCGGCGGCCAGGGATATCCGGTGAAAACCCAGCTGCGCAGCCATTCGGTGACGATCCAGGCTGCGGCAAAAAGCGCCGAATAAGGCAGGATTGCTGCATTGCGCCCCACCAGATGCGCTGCGAGCGCCGCCAGAGCCGGATAGATCGCGAGATAGAGGCACAACAGCGGCACCGCGAACCAGCCGAGGATTGGCGGCATTTCCACCTGAAATGTAAAGGCGGTCGCGATCCAGCTATTCGCGACGGTCAGATGCGACAGGCCAAACAGCCATCCCAGCAGCGCAGCCGATTTCCAGCTTGGGGCTTTGCGGAGTAACGCGATGAACAGCGTCAGCGCGAACAAGCCAATCGGCCACAGGCCCAGCGGCGGGTATCCCGTCGCTCCAACTGCGCCGAACAGGGCCGCGGCCCAGCGCGGATGCGCCACCAACCATTGCCACAGCCTGACGACTTTATCGGTCATGCCGCGATCTGGCTTCCTGGTTGCGCTGGTTCGGCCCCGGCGGGTTAGCCGACGGCTTGCACGCCGTCATCGCTATTGTCGCTAATCTTGCGGCGGCGGCGCGGCTTGGGTGCTTCTTCGCCATCCTTCCGCGCCGAAATTGCGGGCGGCAGCACGGCAGCGTCGATTTCGCCGGACTGTTTGCTTGCTTCTTCGCGCGGCTTGCGGCGCGGGCGGCGCGGCTTGCGCGCTTCATCAGAATCTCCGCCGCTGCCAAACGATCGGTCATCCCTGTCGCGCTCTATCTCGCGCCTGCCTTCAGATGCCTCTGGCGCATCATCATCGCGGTGGTCCTGCTGCGGCTTGCGGTGGCGGCGGCGATCCTCGCCCTCATCCTCATCGTCATCATCGTAGTTCGACTGGGAGCGTTCATCCTGCCGCTTGGTCCGCCCATCGTCCTGGCGGGCCTTGTTGTCGGCGATCACACGGAAATAGTGGTCCGCAAACTGCAGATAGTATTCCATCTGCACCCGGTCACCATTGTGCTGCGCGTCCTGGGCCAGCTTCTTGTACTTGTCGAGCAGCTGCGGAGCGTTGCCCCTTGCGCGGCTGTCAATCCGGTTGGCGTTATTGCCGCCACCGCTCTGGTTGCGGCTGCCGCGGCCGCGGCGACGATTAATGCGATTATTGTTCAAGGAATATCATCCTCATTGGAGTTGCCGCGCCGCCAGTTTCCGGCACCGGGCCATCTCACCCCTTTGCTTGAGCTTCGCCACAGGGCGGAGCAGTCCTATCCACATGATCTGGCGAGCGTTGCTTCGCTGCCTGGAAAACTGAAAATGCGGAGCTTTGCTTGTGGTTTGCACGCTGGCGAACCGGAAGCTGATTCGGAACTAGACTCCGAAATGCATTTTGCCAAGTGTTTATCTTAGTACCAGGGCGCGCGGGCGGCCGCCAAGGTCGTGGTGCAATGCAACACAAAACCCTGCTTCTTGCGAGAGTTGCGTAATATTATCCGCCTGAGTGGAACCGATTTCGAGCACAGCGCCACCTGAATCTGTCAACAACTGGCGCAATTGCGGGATGATGAGGCGGTAATCATCAAGCCCGTCAGGGCCCGCGAACAGCGCCGAGGCGGGCTCGAAATCGCGCACATCGGGTTCAAGCGCGGCATCCTGTTCGACATAGGGCGGGTTGGCGATGACCAGCTCGAATTTTCCCAGATCCGCGGCCCAGCCAGCTGTGTGCCAATCGCGATGCACAATCTGCGCCCGCTCCGCCACGCCCAGCATTGCCGCATTTGCCGCGGCGACGGCCACCGCGCCCAGCGAGAAATCGATCCCCACCCCCGTGAGGCCGGGCCGCTCCGCCAGCAAGGTCAGCAGCAAAGCACCGGAACCGATACCCAGATCGAGCACGCGGCCTTCCTGCGGCGCTGCCTCGAGCGAGGCTTGGACCACGGTTTCGCTGTCGCCGCGCGGGATAAGGACATCCGGAGTGACCGTGAAAGTGCGCCCGTAAAACTCCGCATGCCCAAGGATATAGGCCAAGGGTTCATGCCGCGCGCGCCGTTCTGCCAGCGCGGCGAAGCTTTCAGGAGCGGGCGCGTCCATGTGCCGCAGCAGCATGTCTGAGCGCGACACGCCCAGCGCATGCGCCATCAGCAGCTCGGCATCGAGTCGGGCGGTGTCGCTGGTGCTGGAGAGCTGCCGGGTCGCGGCACGAATGGATTGGGCGACTGTCATGAAATCACCGTCTGCGGCTGTCCTTCGACAAGCTCAGGACGAGCGGAGTTTTCCACCACACACGCTCACCCTGAGCCTGTCGAAGGGTAGTCACAACGCCTTCCCCACTCATTCACTGAGCGCCGCCAGCCGCTTGGCCTCGTCCTCGGCAATCAGCGCGTCGATGATCTCCCCAAGCCCGGGTCCAGCCAGCACTTCCTCAAGCTTGTGCAGCGTCAGGCCGATGCGGTGATCGGTCACGCGCCCTTGCGGGAAATTATAGGTGCGAATGCGTTCGGAGCGGTCGCCCGAGCCGACCATGGCCTTGCGCGCCTCGGCCTCGGCTCCCTGCGCCTCGTCACGCATTTTTTCATAGAGCCGCGCGCGCAGCACCTGCATCGCCTTGGCGCGGTTCTTGTGCTGGCTGCGCTCATCCTGGCAGATCACCACCAGCCCGCTGGGCAGATGGGTGATGCGCACCGCGCTATCGGTGGTGTTGACGTGCTGCCCGCCCGCGCCCGAAGCGCGGTAGATGTCGATCTTCAGGTCCTTGTCATCGATCTGGACATCGACCTCGTCCGGCTCGGGCAGCACCGCCACGGTCGCCGCAGAGGTGTGGATGCGCCCGCCGCTTTCGGTCACCGGCACGCGCTGGACGCGGTGGACCCCGCCTTCGAACTTGAGCTTGGCGAACACGCCCTGTCCGCGCACATTGGCGACCACTTCCTTGAAGCCGCCGACTTCGCTGGCGTTCATGCTGACCGGCTCTACCTTCCAGCCCTGCTCCGCGGCATAGCGTTCGTACATGCGGTAAAGGTCGCCCGCGAACAGTGCGGCTTCATCGCCGCCGGTGCCGGCGCGAATTTCCAGCATGGCGGGGCGCATGTCGGCACTGTCGCGCGGCAGCATGGCGATGGCGAGCTGCCGTTCGGCCTCAGGCAGCTTCGCGCGGATTTCCGCCAGTTCCGCCTCTGCCATTGGTTTCATCTCAGGGTCGGCGAGCATCTCTTCAAGGCCTGCGATCTCATCGCGCATGGCCTTCACTTCGGCGGCCACCCTGGCGACGGGTTCGAGCTCGGCATAGTCGCGGCTTGCCTGAACGAATGCCTCGCCCTCGAGCGTGCCCGAGGCCATGCGCGCCTCAAGCTCGGCGAAGCGATGGGTGATCTGGTCGAGGCGTTCGGGTGGGATGGTCACTGGTTACTCACTACATTCGTCATCCCGGCCCTGAGCCGGGATCCCGCTTCTTGATGACCCGCCGCGAGAAGGAAGCGGGACCCCGGATCAAGTCCGGGGTGACGTGGAACGACTATTGAGCGCTTCGACAATCTTGCGCGTGTCGCCTTCACCTGAAATTCCGTGGTATCCTCTTTGATCGACACGCAGGATATGCTGAGGATCCTGCTTCACAGCCTTGTCATAGCGCTTCTTGGGCGATCCCGTTGCCATGATTTCAGCAGTCACACCGCCTGCGCGCAGATCCGCCAACAATGCGTTGGCTGCGGCCAAACCAGCATCATCTTCAACAAGCACCATCGCTTCGAGACGAGGAATCGGCCTCTCCCCAACCAACATCGCCAACCGCTCAATCCCGGCAGCCCAACCCACCGCGGGCGTGGGCGGCCCGCCGAGCGATTCCATCAGCCCGTCATAGCGCCCGCCGCCCAGGATGGTGCTCTGGCTGCCGAGCTTGCCCGCTGCCTCGCTGCCATCATCGGGCACGAATTCGAAGGCGGTGTGGCGGTAATAGTCGAGCCCGCGCACCAGGCTTTCCGCGCGCTGCCATTTGACGCCCGCCGCATCGAGCCCGCTGGTCACCGCCGCGAAGAACGCCTGCGCCTCGTCTGACAGGAAGGCGTCGATCTTCGGCGCGCCAGCCACATGCACGCGGTCACGCGGGTCCTTGCTGTCGAGAATCCGCAGCGGGTTCTTTTCCAGCCGCTCCTGCGAATCTTCGGACAATTCGCCCCGAACCGCCCTGAAATACTCCACCAGCGCGGCGCGCCAGGCCTCGCGGCTTTCCGCATCGCCCAGCGTGTT
>LOET01000043.1 GCA_001515985.1 Sphingomonadales bacterium BRH_c3
TCGCTTTTCTCGGCCGGCGAATTCGCTCTACTGATCGAATTCCTGGACCGCATCGATTCCGCCATTGTCGCACAGGAAATCTTTGAGGACGACACTGACAATAGTTGAATATGCAATTATAATTGCTACAGTCTCCCTATCGCAGTGTATATTTGAATGGAGATTTTGCGCATGTTGCTTGTCGCACCGCTTGAAAAAGGATCATCGCCAGAGGTGCAGGAACTTGCTGCCTTCTTCGATGAAACCCTCGGATTTACCCCCAACAGCGTTCTGACAATGCAGCGGCGCCCCAAGATCGCGGAGGCGTTCATCAACCTCAACAAGGCGGTGATGGCCAATGAGGGAAGGGTAACTTCGGAGCAGAAGCGCTTCATCGGCATGCTCGCGAGCCTGGCCAGCGGATGCCGCTATTGCCAGGCGCACACTGCGCTTGCGGCCAAGCGCTATGGCGCATCTGCCGAAAGGTTGGAGGCGATCTGGGAATATCAGACGAGCCCCCTGTTCAGCGATGCCGAACGCGCGGCGTTCGATTTTGCTGTCAGCGCAGCCAGCATTCCCAATGCCGTAACGCCGGAAATTGCCGCGAATCTGCGCGCTCACTGGAATGATGAGGAGATTGTCGAAATCCTGGGCGTGGTCGCCCTGTTCGGCTTCCTCAATCGCTGGAATGACAGCATGGGCACTTCGCTGGAGGCTGGTGCGGCGTCATTTGCCGGTGAAGTTCTGGCGGATCACGGCTGGGAAAAGGGCAAGCACGGCTGACCATAGCTGCTTGCTCGGAACCGCCAAGTTCCGCCCTTTACGTCAGCACCGCCGGTATCTGAAGTACCACACCTCGTGCCCATAGACGGTGCGGGCCTTCGTTTCATAGCGCGTCTCGGGCCAGCCGGAGGGGCGGTTTTCCCAGCTTGACCGCCCTTCGACCAGCCATTCGAAGCTGCCGGTGTGGCGCTGCATCACCATCAGTGCATGGCGCAGGTACACCGGATGATCGGTGCCGAAGCGAAACTCGCCGCCAGGCTTGAGCTTGCGCGCAAACATCTGCAACGGCCCGTCGTTCATCATCCGCCGCTTGGCATGCTTGGCCTTGGGCCAGGGATCGGGATGGAGCAGGTAGATCATGGCCAGCGCACCATCGGGCACGCGCGCCAGCACCTCCAGCGCATC
Source organism: Sphingomonadales bacterium BRH_c3 (assembly GCA_001515985.1). Classification (GTDB taxonomy): domain Bacteria; phylum Pseudomonadota; class Alphaproteobacteria; order Sphingomonadales; family Sphingomonadaceae; genus Erythrobacter. The sequence continues at coordinate 1,168 of LOET01000043.1, forward strand.
GCCCATGTGCAGCCGCACATTGGCGAGCCGCTGCTCCTCGATATGGGTCAGCGCCTGCGCCACGCCATTGACGAAAGGTTCCGCCCCGATGAACCCGTGATCGGGGAGCAGATCGGCGCGATATGCCAGATGCTCGCCGCCGCCGAAGCCGATTTCGAAGTGCAAGGGGCGCGAGTCCCCGAACAGCCGTTCCGAAGTCACCGGGCCTTCGGCTGGCACCGCGATCTGCGGCAGCAGATTGTCGATCAGGCCTTGCTGGCGCGCGCGCAGTGGCTTGCCCTGGCTGCGGCCGTAGAGCCTGCCAAGGGTTGTAGGATCGCCTTGCTTGAATGCACTCATGACGGTGGGCGGACTAAACAAAAATCGCCCCGTAGCAAGCGCTACGAGGCGATTTCCCGCTGATCTTGCCGGATCGAGCCTTTAGGCGGCCTCGGCCTGCTCGTCCGGGTCGCGCAGCACATAGCCGCGGCCCCACACGGTCTCGATGTAATTGTCACCGCCGCAGGCATGGCTCAATTTCTTGCGCAGCTTGCAGATGAACACGTCGATGATCTTGAGTTCGGGCTCGTCCATCCCGCCATAGAGGTGGTTGAGGAACATTTCCTTGGTCAGCGTGGTGCCCTTGCGCAGCGAAAGCAGCTCCAGCATGGCATATTCCTTGCCGGTCAGGTGCACCCGCGCGCCATCGACTTCCACGGTCTTGGCATCGAGGTTCACCGCCAGCTTGCCGGTGCGGATGACCGACTGGCTATGGCCCTTCGAACGGCGCACCACGGCGTGGATGCGGGCGACCAGCTCCTCGCGGTGGAACGGCTTGGTCACGTAATCGTCAGCGCCGAAGCCGAAGCTGCGGATCTTGCTGTCCATTTCGGAAATGCCCGAAAGGATCAGCACCGGCGTTTGCACCTTGGCCACGCGCAGCTTCTTGAGCACGTCATAGCCATGCATATCGGGCAGGTTCAGATCGAGCAGAATGATGTCGTAATCATACAGTTTGCCCAGATCCAGGCCTTCTTCGCCCAGGTCGGTCGAATAGACATTGAAGCCTTCGGTCGTGAGCATCAGCTCAATCGCCTTGGCGGTTGTCGGTTCGTCCTCAATCAACAGCACGCGCATGGGTGGTTCCCCCCTTTGCCCTAGAGCCTGGCCAGTAACCTCCCGTCAGGAAGGGTTGCCTTGAATTAACCACACAAGGTCTGAACGGAAAAGGTTAATTTAGCGTAAACCGCTGGAAAGCCGCGGGTCGTGGGCAATTGTGAGTCTTTTGAGTCACACTTATCCACAGGGCATGGTGAACGCGCGGGGTTGCCGTGGTGCCACTCGGTTCGCCGCACGCAGGGCACGGTTGGAACGCATGGAACACACTTATAGATAAGAAATTCCGCTGCCGTCGCGGTGCGTGCGCATGATGGCGCGGACAGGGGCCGTAGCGGCGCGCGATCGGGCAAGGTTGGGCGGTGACGATGGGGCATGGCGATGGTCATGGCGCAAGGATAGCGATGCACGCCCGCGTAGGAAAACAGGGCGGAAGCGCGAGTGTACTTCCCGGCACGGGGAGGGGGACCATCCAAGGCTTTGGCCGCAGGGTGGTGGAGGGGCATCTGCGACCCGCCCCTCCTGCCGTCACCTGCGACCCGTGCCGGGGCAAGCCATTGTTTCGCACCGGGATACAGAGCCTGGCCCTTTTCTCCCTGGAGGGGAGGGGATCGAGGCATGGGTGCGCCTGCCAAACTGAAATGAGTATACTGCCCCCGGAATTCGTGCCCGGAGTTCTTTGGCAGGTTTGATATGCGAACGACCCGAGGGCTCTTATGTTGTCACTGTCAATTTACAAGCAAAGTTGGCGGTGTCAATATCGGATAATGAACCAGGATAAGAAGAGCGGATACCACCACGGATCACTCAAAGAGTCGCTGATATTGCACGCATTTAACCTGCTGGATGAAGCTGGGCCTGATGCCGTGACCATCCGTGCGGTCGCGCGCCGAGCGCAGGTTTCTCATGCGGCGCCCGCGAATCATTTCCATGATCGCACAGCTTTGCTCACAGAGCTGGCTACTCGCCTGTTTCAGATGCTCGACGCTGATGTCCGCAGGAAGCTATCGGAGGCTGAATCTGCGGATCGCGCGCGAGCCTATATGGAAGCGCTTCTGGAATTTGGCCTGCGCCATCCCAATCGCTATCTGCTGATGTGGCGCCAAGATCTTGTCGATTGGGACGATGACGCACTTAGCGCCTGTATGGACGCGCTTTACGATTCATTTGTGAATGAGCTGGCAAATCTACCCCGCCAAAGTGGGCGCGATCCACATACTCTGGCGATTTCGCTATGGTCCATGATCCATGGCTATGTGACACTCAGGCTGAACGGGGTATTCAAAGACCGAAGCGACGAAGTCTCGGGAGCAAACCGTGCTGCGGCAATGCTGGACCTAATGTTAGCGCAATAAAGTACCTGGGCCGGGGAACTCCCTGTCTGCGGAATTGCGATCTCATCACATCGCCAAATGCGTCATACTAATGCTCTGACTTTAATGAATCTTTATCATATGATACCAATCTATTTTGTATCCGGGTTGAATTTTGGGGGCAAAATGAATACGGTCTTGGCAAATTTGCTAAAAGCTAAAGTCGCCATTTCGGCAGCTGCCTCGCTGTCTGCAAGCGCAGTATGCGCAGCAGACTTCTACAATCAAACCTTAGATGATGGCTCGGAGGCAATCATCATAAATGGCGACATTGTAGCAGGCGACGAAGAACGATTTAGAGAATTATCGGTCAAATATCCCGAAGCTGTGGTCGCACTCTCAAGCTTTGGCGGTGCGCTGGTTCCAGCGCTTGAAATCGGTCGTATGATACGATTGAGGGGCTATACGACAGTCGTTCTTGATGGGGAAGTCTGTGTCTCTTCTTGCGCCCTGATCTGGGTCGCCGGCGAGCGGCGCATTCTTTCCGAAGATGCCTTGGTCGGATTCCACGCGTCCTATATCGACACAAGCGGGACAAAAGTGGAAAGTGGTGTCGCAAATGCTTTAGTTGGCCACTTTCTTTCGCAACTGAATCTTTCGCAAGGAGCGGTCATTTTTGCCACCTCCGCTGCACCCGATGAGGTCGCTTGGCTGACATCGCTTGACTGGCAGAAATCACCGATTTCCTTCGAAGTTTACGAGTCCTCAGATACTGCGCAGGCCCAGATCGCGGCTCCGCCCCCGATTAAAACCAGACACATCTTGCACGCGGCAGATGCATCTTCGACTTACGATTGGTTTAAATCACAAATAACAAAGCCAAGCTTTGCAGTAGACGGAGCAAGAGGAATAGGGGCAAGCGGAGATCTTTTGTTTCCATTGACTGAGCATTTGAAGCTGCTTTATGCAGAAGATTCCTTAGTTAGGCGTATTACTGAAGAACTAGACGCTGCACGTATCAACCCAAGAACCAATCCTGAGGCTGCAGGAACTGTTATATTCAGATTGTCGACTGGCTCGATATTCAAAGGTTTAGCTCGTCTCCCGCAAGCAGACGTCAACCGCTTCTTTCAGGTCCTGGCTGCTGCTGTGCAAGTTGGCGACGATAATTGCCAAGGTTATTTGGGAATGACCGGCGAGGCAAACATAGCAGAGTTCGAAAAGGTCTATGCTCTCGGTCCGAATGTTCTCGACCAGCACCTTGCATTGATAAGAAAGGCAATAATTGCTGAGATTGAAGGCGTACCTAAACCAATAAGTTTACGGCAAGACCAGATCGCAATTGCCGAAAATGCGTGGGCCGAACTCCTTGCCGAAAAATTGACGAGCAGGAGCGACGAAGGAATTCTTCGGTTCTTGGAAGTGCTAGAAAATTTGGAAGCAGCCCCCCCAACTGAAGCCTGCGATGCTTTGAGGACGCTTTATCCGGCAATAAGTGGCATGGAGGGATTAGCAGGGGACTGGTTTAGAAGGGTCTATATTTCGTATATCAACGATGCCTTGTAATTCTCAGCGCATAATTCCGGTAATTCCGGCGAACGCACACCTAATTCCCCCACCCTAATTCTCCAATCACCCGCCCGCCGCCAGCTTCTTCGCCCGCCGCCGCTGGACGCTTGAGCCGATCCCCATCGCCTCGCGATATTTGGCCACGGTGCGCCGCGCGAGATCGAGCCCTTCGGCCTTGAGCATCGTTACCAGAGTGTCATCGGAGAGTATCTTGCGCGGATCCTCGGCATCGATCAGCGCCTTGATCCGCGCCTTGACCGCTTCCGAGCTGGCGCCTTCGCCATCGCTCGAACCGACCCCGCTGGAGAAGAAATACTTGAGCTCGAACGTGCCGCGATCGCAGTGCAGGAACTTGTTGCTGGTGACGCGGCTGACCGTGCTTTCGTGCATTTCGATCGCTTCGGCCACTTCGCGCAGGGTCAGCGGGCGCAGTTCGGACACGCCGCGGCGGAAGAATCCCTCCTGCCGCTTCACGATCTCGGCTGCGGTCTTGAGGATGGTCTTCTGCCGCTGGTCGAGCGCCTTGATCAGCCAGTTGGCATCGGCCAGCTTCTCTTTCAGCCAGCGGCGCGTTGCCTTGTCGGCGCCGCCCTGGCGCAGCTCGAGGTAATAGCCGCGGTTGACGATCAGGCGGGGCAGCGTGTCCTCGTTTATCCTGATGTCCCAGCCGCCATCGCGCGATGCGCCGATCAATATGTCGGGCACGACCGCTTGCGTGCGGGTGCCGCCGAAGGCGAGGCCGGGCTTCGGGTCATAACTGCGCAGTTCGGCCAGCATGTCGGCGAAATCCTCGTCATCCACGCCGCACATGCGCTTGATGCGGGCGAGTTCGCCGCGCGCGACCAGCTCGAGATTGTCGATCAGCCGCGCCATGCAGGGATCATAGCGATCGGCCTCGCGCGCCTGGATCGCGAGGCATTCGCTGAGCGAGCGCGCACCCACTCCGCTGGGGTCAAGCTGCTGGACGATTCCCAGCGCCTGCTCCGCCTCGGCAAGGTTGACGCCCAGATCGGCGGCGATCTCGCGCAGGTCGAAGCGGAGATAACCCGCCTCGTCGAGCAGGCCGATGATGTGCCGCGCGATGAATTCCTGCCGCGCATCCCGGCATAGCGCGCCGACCTGTTCGTGCAGATGATCGGCCAGGCTCAGATCCGCGCTGCTGCTTTCCTCGATCCCCGGCAGTTGGGGATCGGCCGAACGGGATAGTGCTGCGCCCCAGTCGGCATCGCCGGTGTCGAAGTCGCGATCGAGCGCCGCAGGATCGATGTCGAGCGCGCTGTCATCGCCGATCGAGAAATCTGCCGTTGGTTCTTCGCCGGCGCCGCCGGCAGGTTCACCGGCGCCCTCGTCATCGCGCGAGACCTCGCCTGCCTCGAGCAGCGGATTGGATTCGAGCGCGTCGCCGATGAAGGCCTCGATTTCGAGATTGGACAGCGCCAGCAGCTTGATCGCCTGCTGCAACTGCGGCGTCATCACCAGCGATTGCGATTGGCGGAGATCGAGGCGAGGTCCGAGCGCCATCAGTCTGGCCCCTAGAGCGTGAAGCCCTCTCCAAGATACAGCCGCCGCACGTTCTCGTCAGCCACCAGATCCTGCGGCGAGCCGGAAAACAGCACCTGCCCGCCATATATGATGCAGGCGCGATCGACGATATCGAGCGTTTCGCGCACGTTGTGATCGGTGATCAGCACGCCGATGCCGCGTTCCTTCAGGTCTTTCACCAGATCGCGGATATCGCTGATCGAAAGCGGATCGATCCCCGCGAAGGGCTCATCGAGCAGCATGATCGAAGGCTTCGCCGCCAATGCCCGCGCAATCTCGCAGCGCCGTCGCTCGCCCCCCGAAAGCGCCATGGCCGGGCTTTCGCGCAGCCGCGTGAGGCCGAAATCGTCAAGCAGACGTTCCAGCTCAGCATTGCGAGTTTCGGCATCGGGCTCGACCATTTCGAGCACGCACATGATGTTCTGTTCCACCGTCAGGCCGCGAAAAATGCTGGTTTCCTGCGGCAGATAGCCCAGGCCCAGGATCGCGCGCCGATACATCGGCAGGTGCGTCACATCCTCGCCGTCCATCAGGATGCGGCCCGAATCCGGCCGCACCAGGCCCATGATCGAATAGAAGCAGGTCGTCTTGCCCGCGCCATTGGGGCCGAGCAGGCCCAGCACTTCGCCCTTGGCGACATGCAGCGATATGTCGGTCAGCACCGCGCGCTTGTCATAGCTCTTGGCGATCGAGATCACTTCGAGTCCGCCATTGGCCATGGCTTCGGCATTGCCGCCTTCGGCTGGTGCGTCGGCAAGAGTGGTCGGGTCGTCCATTGCGCCAGCCTTAGCAGTGTGTGCGGCGCAGAAAACCCCTGTCATCGCCAATCTGGCAGGATTTATGCATGGCAGTTGTTACGGCGCAATGGTTAGCGCTCTTGCGCAAACGGGTTCTCTCTGTGATATTCCCGAGTCGGTAAGGAATTGAGGGGGGACCTCGATGAACGATGCATACTCCCATGACGGGGCGCATGGCTCGCAAGCGACGGGCCGCACACGCGACTGGCGCAAGTCAATGAGCGACCATGTCGCCTATTCGCTGCTGGTCTACACCGGGCTCCAGATTTTCGTTACGGTGCAAGCGCTCAAGGCCGGTTCGCATTCGATCATTCCCTATCTTGCCCTTGTCGTATTGGTGGCCGGTATCATTCCGGCTTGTCGCTGGTTCGAACGGCGCTGGAGCGATTTGAGCGACGAGCAGGCTGGGGATCCATCCTATTCACAGGCTTTTCGGCGTGACGTTGTTGCGCTGTGGGGCCTGGCGGTTGGATTGCCCTTTGTCCTTACCGGTCTGTTCAAGGGTATCTCGGCGCTTCTCTGATCCCTCCTTCGCTTTCCCGCCGATCCGCGATAGGCTGGCTGTGGGAGTGCCAACCTATGCGTAGAATATTGAGCCCGATCGCTGCGCTGCTGCTGTTGCTTGTCAGCGGACCTGCACTGGCGATTGTTCCCTCGGTAACCGCGCCGTCTCCCCAAGCTGAACCGCCAGAGCAGATTATCGAGGCCACGCGCGATGCGGGCGAGGATGCGCGCATCGCAGAACGGATCAGCGGAATTTTTGCCGAACTGCCCGCCTATTCCGGGGTTACGGTGCAGGTCAGCGAGGGGGTGGTCACGCTTTCGGGCAAGGTTGCCGATCCCGCTGCAATCGGGCGGGCGGGCAATATCGCAGGCCGCGTTTCAGGCGTGGTCACGGTCGAGAACCGGCTGCAGCGCGATCTTTCGGTCGAGGAAAACCTCTCCGTAATTGGTCAGACTTCGGATCTTGGCAGAAATTTCCTGAAAGCGTTGCCGCTCATTCTGGTGGCCTTGATCACGGCGGTGCTGATCGGCGGGCTCGGCTATCTCATTGCCGGCCTCAAGGGAGTTTGGGCACGCATCGCGCCGAACCCCTTCCTGTCCGAACTGGTGCGCAGCGCAATCCGCTTTGTGTTCGTAGTCGGCGGGATGCTGATCGCGCTGGATATGCTTGGCGCCAGCACGCTGATGGGCGCGGTGCTGGGCGGCGCGGGTGTGATCGGCATTGCGCTGGGCTTTGCCATGCGCGACACGGTCGAGAACTATGTTGCCTCGCTGATGCTCAGCATCCGCCAGCCGTTCCGCGCCAATGACTGGGTGGTGATCGATCAACTGGAGGGGCGGGTGATCCGCCTGACGAGCCGCGCCACCATCCTGATGACGCTCGACGGCAATCATTTGCGCATTCCCAATGCGCAGGTCTTCAAGGCGGTGATCCTCAACTACACGCGCAACCCGCAGCGCCGCTTCGATTTCGTGCTGGGGGTGGACGCCGATGACGATCCGCGCGTGGCGATGCAAATCGGTATGGATGAGTTGTCAGCATTGCCCTTTGTGCTGGGCGATCCCGAACCGCAGGCGCGGATCGAACGTGTCGGGGATTCGAATATCGAAATCCGCTTCCTTGCCTGGATCGACCAGGAAAAGGCCGATTGGTACAAGTCGCGCAGCCAGGCGATTGCAGCGGTCAAGGATGCGCTGGAGCAGGCCGGCTTCGCCTTGCCAGAGCCGATCTACCGGTTGCGGGTCGATCCGCGCAGCGAAGCATTGCCGATCGGGAGATCCGCACCTGCGCCGGAAGAGAAGCCATCCACCGGACGCGCGGCACCTGCGGCCAGGCTCGACCAGGATGTGCGGCCTGAAAGCGAGATTACCGATATGGTGGAGAAGGAAAGGCAGGCCAAAGGAAAGCAGTCCGAGGACCTGCTCGATCCCGACCGCCCGGTTGAATAGCGCTCAGCCCTTGTAACGCTCGATCGCTTCGAGCACGATCCGCCGCGCCTCCTCGGCATCGCCCCAGCTGCCCACGCGCACCCACTTCTCGGCCTCGAGATCCTTGTAGTGGGTAAAGAAGTGCTCGATCTGCTGGAAGATGATCGAAGGCAGGTCCTTGGTCTCGCCGACATCCGAATAATAGGGAAAGGTCGTGTCGACAGGCACGCAGATCAGCTTCTCGTCGCCGCCATGCTCGTCTTCAAGGTTGAGCACGCCGATCGGGCGGGCGCGCACCACGCAGCCGGGGATGAAGGGGCTGCGCGCGATCACCAGCGCATCCAGCGGATCGCCATCGGGGCTGAGCGTGTGCGGCACGAAGCCGTAATTCGCGGGATAGCGCATCGGCGTGTGCAGGATACGGTCAACGAACAGCGCGCCCGATTCCTTGTCGAATTCATACTTCACCGGTTCGCCGCCGGTCGGCACCTCGATGATGACGTTGAGTTCTTCAGGCGGATTGCTGCCGGTGGGGATCTTGTCGATTTGCATGGCAGCTCCCTTACTGGCGGCATTGCTGCGCTGCAATATCAATGATCTGGCCGCGCGTTATTTCGCCCGTGCTTCCAGCAGGCGGTCAAGACCCGCCGACTCGCTGCCAGCAGCCTCGAGCCAGGGATAACGCAGCCCGCCGTGGTAATCGAGCGCGACGGTGGCGAAATTGTCGCCCCGGCGGACCAAAAGCTCTAGCGGCGCGCTATTGCCCTTGGCCGCGGTCACCGCTTCCTTGATCGCATCAGGCGAAAAGGCCGCGCCGTTGACCGCAACCACGATCGATCCGTTGACGATGCCCGCGCGGAAGGCGGGGCCATCCCACAGCGTCGAGATCACCTTGCCCTGCGGGTCGAGGTTGATGCCGAGCGAATAGAACAGGTCGAGATATTTGCCGCCCTTCATCCGCCCCGCGCTGTAGCTGTTCGGCTCTTCCTTCCACACCAGGCGATATCCTGCCATTTCAATCCCGCGCAGCGGTGCGGGCTGGTTCGGCTGGCGCAGGCGCGTGTCAAGGAAGCTGGCCCAGTCATAGGGATAGACCTCATTCAGCGTGCTGACGATCTCTTCGAAGTCGTAGGTCAGCACGCCCCAATCGCCGTCGGTCTTGCCGAAAAATGTCCTGGCAAAATCGTCGAGACCCTTCTTGCCGCCGGTCCCTTGGCGGATGATCTGGTCCGCCTCGAGCCAGGTCAATGCCCCTTCGACATAGTAATCCTCACTACGCGAGAGCGAGGAATAGGGTAGCGGGCGGCGCGAATTGATGATCGGATCATTGGTGGTGTCCTGTACCGATCGCCATTCGCGACCCGGCTGGCCTTCGGAATAATTGGCTGCGGCCAGCGCAATCGTGCCCAGGATGGTGTCCTTGCGTTGCAGCCCGGAACGTGCCGCCAGCACCCAGCCCCAGAACTGCGTTTGCCCTTCATAGAGCCACAGCAGGTTGTTCTGCATCGGCGTGCGGTAATCGGGCGTCCACAGGCCCGCCGGGCGGCGGAATTTGCCGTTCCAGCTGTGCACCAGCTCGTGGCTGACGACATTGTGATCCCAGTCCATCGCCTCCCAGTCGATCAGCGCGGTCGGCTCATACTGGTTTTCGGACGAGCGGTGGTGCTCCAGCCCGATCCCGCCCATCCGGTCGGTCATCGCCAGCAGAAAGTCGTAATGGTCGAACTGGCGCGTGCCGAACAGCGCGTCGGCCTCATCGACCAGCTTTCCGAAACGGGCGAGGTTTTCGGGCGCCAGGGCGAGGTATTTGGGCGCATCACCCACCGCATTGAGGCGCACGTTTTCACCGATTTCCCATTGCTGCGCATATTTGCCGGCGAAGATCGGCGAATCGACCAGCGTTTCGTAATCGGTCACGGCCCAGCTCACGCGGCTCCCCTGCTGCGCCTTGCCGTCGAGCGCGGTAAAGGTGCTCCAGCCTTCGGGCATGGTCACGCTCGGCTTCACAGCGATCCGGCGCGTGTAATGCCCCGCCGGGTAGAAGCTCATCTTCTCCCACTGCAGGTTGAGCATTTCCTGCGTCATGGTGATGCGGCCCTCGCGGCCCGTTACCGGCGAAGTGTGGACGAAGCGCGCGGTAACCTCGCTGGTCCCTTGCGGCAGCGCGATATCGAACTGGTAGACGTCGAGCGGGTTGCGCTTCCATTCGAGCGGCTTGTCATTGGCGTAAAAGCGGATGTTGCTGACAAGGTTGATCGGCCCGCGCGGTGCGTGATTGCCCGGCAGCCATTCGGGATAGAGCAGCGTCAGCTTGCTTGTGCCCGGCGCAACGGGAAATGTCTGGGTGACCGAATAGACCCCGCGCGAAGTATCGCTGGCGTCGATATCGAGCGTGATCGTGCCGCCGGGCCACGGCGTATCGGCCGGCATCGGCGTGGCATCGGAAAGCGGCGCGGCAACCGGGGCAGAGCGCTCCGCGGCGTGCGACTGTGCCGGTCCGGCGAATGCAACAGTGGAAATGAGGGCGACCGCAATTGTTACTTTTTTCATGGGCGCGGCTTTTGCAGAGGGTTCGGGTCAAGTGCAAGCGCCTGATCGACGAGCGGCTTTCCCCGTTCCGCCGAAAGCGTCAAACCTGCATCGCCGCGATTTGTGCTGTGCACGCCTGCGGCTCCCAAGCCGTGAAATGTTCCATTTCACTCGAATTCGCTCTAAGCGCGCAGCCGAAACGAGGAATTGATGAGCAAGAACACTTCCGCCAGAACACCAGGCGCCATTCGCGGCACGCAGGACATTTTCGGCGCCGATGCCGAGGCTTTCGCCTTTGTGGTCGAAACCTTCGAGCGCGTGCGGCGGCTCTATCGCTTCCGCCGGGTCGAAATGCCGGTGTTCGAGAAGACCGAAGTGTTCAGCCGCGCCATCGGCGAAACCACCGATGTCGTATCGAAGGAAATGTATTCGTTCGAGGATCGCGGCGGGGAATCGCTCACCCTGCGGCCCGAATTCACTGCCGGGATCGCGCGCGCTTACCTGACCAATGGCTGGCAGCAGCATGCACCCTTGAAGGTTGCGACGCATGGTCCGCTGTTCCGTTACGAGCGCCCGCAGAAGGGCCGCTATCGCCAGTTCCACCAGATCGATGCCGAGATCATCGGCGCAGCGGAGCCGCAGGCCGATGTCGAACTGCTCGCCATGGC
>LOET01000044.1 GCA_001515985.1 Sphingomonadales bacterium BRH_c3
ACGCGCGATCCCGTTCCGTCAAAGTAGACCACAGTGGGTGCGGCTGCGGTTGCAGTGATGGGGCTATCAAGTTGCCCTCCACCTGCGTGGGATCGAGGCTGATTCCATGAAAAGATGAGGCTAATGAAGAAATCCCCACGAAATGAAGGCAAGGTGAAAATGTTGTATTCCGAGATCGGGCGCGAGATTTCCGGCCATTACAGCGCCGCTGATTTGGACGCTGACGCCGAGGCTCGCATAGGTGTGCCCGGCGAGTTCCCCTTCACGAGACATATTCACGCAAGCGGAAACCGAGTTAGGCCTTGGGCCCCCAGTCTCTACTCCGGTTTCGGGTCCGCTGAGGACACCAATCGCCGATTCAGATTTCTAATTGATGCGGGCAACGGTAGGGCGAATGTTGCCGCCGATCTCCCAACCCAGATCGGCTTGGACTCAGACGATCCGCTCGCCTCAGGGGAAGTTGGTCGCTTAGGCGTCGCGATCGATTCCCTCGAAGACTTTGAAACGATGTTCGAGGGCGTGCGGCTTGACACGACCGCCGTGTCGATGAACATAAATTCCACCGCACCGATCTTTCTTGCAATGCTCATCGCAACCGCCAAACGACAGGGCGTCGATCCCAGAAAGATCACCGGCACGCTGTCTAACGACATCCTGCATGAGTATGTTGCGCGCGGCACTTGGCGATACGAGCCTTCCGCCTCCCTGCGATTGATGGCCGACACCGCCGAATACGCAATCAAGAATACAAATGCATTTTATCCATTCAACATCCGCAGCATCCTGCTCCACGAGTCAGGGGCGCATCCCGGTCAGGAAATCGGCTTCACCTTTGCGATGGCGTGCCGCTATTTGGATGAACTCATTGGTCGCGGCATCGACATCGATGTGGCGGCTCCCCGGATTTCGTTCTTCTTCGGGATGGGACTCCAACTTCTTCAGGAGGTATCCAAGTTCCGGGCCGCCAGAAGGCTTTGGGCCAATCTCATCAAGAAACGTTACAAAACAGACACGCCCAGTAGCCTTAAGCTACGGGTCACTACCGTCGCCCCGTGCGGCAGTCATTTCACCGCTGCAGATCCCGAACTTAACCTGGTCCGGGGCACGATTGGTGTACTGGCAGGAGCACTCGGCGGAGTGCAGGCCATGTTGGGAACCACACTGGATGAAGCGTATGAAATCCCAACGGAGAAGACGCAAAAGCTCGCGTTGAGAACACAGCAAATTGTTGCGCTCGAAACGGACGTTTGTGCGACCGCGGATCCCCTCGGCGGCTCATATTTCATCGAGGCGATGACGGACCAGATCGAGCAATCAGCAGTCGACGAGATGGCGCTGGTTGGAGGGCCTGAGGGTGTAGTCGCGGCCATTCTCGACGGCCAGCCCCAATCCTTCCTGTCTGATCGCGCTTATCGGCTGGAGCAACAGTTCGCCAGCGGCGAACGGCCAAAGGTGAGCGTTAACGTCTACATATCTGACGAGCCCAACACGAGTCTGGAGTTGCATGAGGCAGATCCGGGGCTGGAGCGCAATCGGGCCGAGGCACTCTCACGTCTGCGCTCCCGCAGAAACGCTGTGGTCGTGGAAGAAGCCTTGCGACAAGTGCGAGCCGCTGCAGGCTCAAGCGAGAACATCCTCCCCGCAATGATCGGGGCAGTGGAAGCTTACGCGACCATAGGGGAAATTACGAAGGCGATGGATAGCGTCTTCGGTCCGTATCAACAGCCAGTGAGCATATGACGGGATGACCGACCAGGGAATTCGCCTACGCGTTTTGATCGCGAAGCCAGGACTCGATGGGCATGATCGGGGCGCTCGCATCATTGCGCGATTGCTTCGTGATGATGGCCATGAAGTCATCTACACTGGGCTGAGGCAGAGACCAGTGGACATCGTCCGTGCGGCCATCGAGGAAGATGTGGACGTCATCGGTCTCTCGGTGCTCTCTGGCGCGCACATGCAACTCACCAATGCGGTTATCGGACTCCTGCAGGAAGAGAGCGGCCAAGACATACAGGTGATCGTTGGTGGAACCATTCCCCCTAAAGACGCACAAACGCTGAGAGACAACGGCGTTGCCGCAGTATTCGGTGTCGGGACGCCATTGGAAAAAATAAGCGAATGGTTCAAGGGACACGAACATGCAGCGGATTGAAGCGAAACAGATCGGGGCGCTCATTGGTAAAGGGTCGAAGATCGTCGTCGCCCCTGGCTGCGGTACGCCGACGACACTACTTTGTGCGATCCGCGATCATGCGAACGAATTACGAGGATCGACCCTCTACTCCGGCCTCCTGCTGGGTGAATACAGTTTCATCGCTGCGGTTGAAGCCGGGATTATTAACTATAAGACGTGGCACATCATGCCGCCGATCCGAAAGCTTCTTAAGCAAGGCAAGGTCGGGTTCTACCCCCTGCGCGCGTCCCAGATCCCGGGACTCATCGAGCACTTGCAGCCAGACGTTGCATTGATCAGAGTCTCTCCTCCGAATGCCGCCGGAAAGTGCAATTTGGGTCCGTCGGTCAGCTATTCGCCTGCGGCAATCAATACCGCAAAATGCGTGATCGCGGAAATCGACGAAAATCTGCCGTGCATTTCCGGGGACGGGGAGATATCGACGGACGAGATCGACGCATTCATCGAATCCCAGGCACCCACTCCGACATATCCAAGAACGCACGCCGATGAAATCAGTCGCACTGTCGCTAACAACATCATCGGCATTTTACCCAAAAGCCCAACGCTGCAGATCGGCATCGGCGCGATTCCCGAAGCGCTGGTCGAGATCCTGGGAGAACTGGGCATTGGTGACCTGCGCTTCGCCGGTATGGCGACCGAGGGGATGGCTGATCTGTACGACAAGGGCCTCCTTTCCGTTGATGGTCCGGCCATCCTCGCTGCCGAACTTATGGGCGGCGAGCGCCTTATGCGGTTCGCTCACGATAATCCTGCGGTCGAGATGCGCGACGCTCGCAAAGCTATTAATCCAATCTATCTCAGCCAAATCGAACGGTTCGTTTCGATCAATTCATCGATTGAGGTGGATTTCACTGGGCAGGTGAATTCGGAAGTCGTCGGCGGCAGCCAGATCAGCGGCGTCGGAGGCAGCTTCGACTTTGTCGAAGCTGCTCTTCACTCCCCGGGAGGGGTCCGCATTCTCGCAATGACGGCCAAGAACGCCCGTGATCAGTCTGACAAAATTGTTCCGCATCTCGCCGCGGGCACGCCTGTCACGCTACCGCGACACAGCGTTGATTATGTTGTCACAGAACATGGGGTCGCTCGGCTGGGTTTCGCGACCGTGGACGAACGCATCAAGGCACTCTCAAGAATTATGGTGCCAGCCGGTTGCGAGGAAGAGTTACAATGCACCGCATAGAAATCCGCGATGTCTGCCCACGCGATGGACTGCAGGATGTAACCCACTTCATTCCAACCGCCATCAAATTCGAGTTGGTCAAACGCCTTTACGGTGCCGGTGTGCGATCGATCGAGGCGACGTCCTTTGTATCACCGCGTGCCGTGCCGCAACTGGCGGACGCAGCGGACCTCATGATGATGCTGAAGGCTGAGGCATTGCCGGGGGCGGTCTACTCTGTCTTCGTGGCAAACGAAAAAGGGCTCGAGCTGGCAATGCGTGCGGGCGCGGACGAAATCTCCACCACGGTCCCAGCTTCGGAGGGCATGACTCGCGCTAATTTCAGGATCGGCCGCGGCGAAATGCTGTCCACAGTCACTAAGCTGCGCTCGACAGCGATGGATACCCCGATGAGCGTAACCATCGCGACAGCTTTCGGCTGCCCACATGATGGTCCTGTCGATGCGCAAACCGTAATCGAACTCGCTGATTCTCTGGCCGATGCAGGTTATCGACGTCTATTCCTTGGCGACACCGTCGGCGTCGGAAATCCGCACCAAGTAGCCGATCTGTTCGGCAGGTTGAGAGAACGGTTGCAGGACGTCGAATTAGGAGCTCATTTTCACGACCCGCGGGGCATAGGACTGGCGAATGTAGTTGCCGCCATCGAAGCTGGCGCGACCGTCGTGGACGCTTCGCTGGGCGGCCTCGGGGGCTGTCCATTCGCGCCGGGCGCCTCTGGCAATGTCGCCACTGAGGATGTGGTCTGGGCGCTTCATGCCATGGGCTACGCAATCGAGCCGCAACCTACTGCTATCGTGGAGGCGGCGCAATGGCTCCAGCAATGCTTGGATATCGAATTGACCAGCCGGACGCCGAATGCGTGTAGATTTGCCTGGGAAGACCGGGGAGAGAAAAGCCCGGCCAAATCAGTTCTTCGGGATTTAATATGAGCGGACCCGTTCAATGGGACGGGGAACTCCCCCTGCTTACGTTCGAAGCCGCCGTTGCTATCGAAACATTTCCCGCTTTCGACTTCAGCGTGTCACGCCTGGACATCGCCGAGTATGTCGCCGTCACCGGCGACGAGAATGATCTCTACGGGGAGTTGGTGCCCCCTGGCTTTGCCGCCGTTTTCGGCCGGGGCGCCTATTTGCAAGGGCATAGAATGCCGTCGGGCGGAATTCTGCTTGGGCAGGACATTCAGTGGTTGAAGCCCGTTCGCATCGGCGAACATTTGAGGGTGCAGGCCCGCCTGACCAAATCAAGTTACATCGACCCCAAGCGAACCTTATGGTTCTTGACCGAAGCCAGGCGAGGCAAGGAATTGGTCGCGCGTATCCGCATTGTCGCGAGGTGGCCGCTATGAACAACGTGACGTCTAGCTTGTCAATCGATCAGGAAACTATCGATCGTTGGGCTAACATCACCGGCGATTTCAATCCGTTGCATGTCCAACCAGAGTTCGCTGAAAAGACACGGTTCGGCGGGACGATCGCCCACGGGCACCTTTCTCTGGCGTTTATCCTGGGCGAGATGCTGAAACTCGTCGGTCCGGAATGGTTGCACGGGGGAACGCTGCGAAACGTTTGCTTCAATGCGCCGGTACGCCCAGCGAAAGGATATGAGCTGCTGATTACCGGTTGCGAGACGGGAAGCGCGGTGAACTGGAAGGTGGAGATTCGCGACAAGGAATCAGGTGAGATTTCGGTCCAGTGCGAAGCGACCCTGGGCGGCGATGGCCTGTGGGAATAGCCCGACGGCAGAGTGCGATCGCGGGCACGCCGTTCCTGCGTGCTTGCACCGACTATCGTAGCGGAAAGGTGGGTGGGCTTTCGAGACTTTTGACCTACGCATCCAAAAGCCAGCATTTGGAAGAGCTTCAGCGACTGGCGGAGGAAGCACCTAGTCCGGCGTTTCGGGTAGCGATTACTGGCAGCGCGGGCGTTGGAAAGAGTTCGTTGATCGCACGGATTGTGAGACATACCGAAGCCTCTGGCGCGAAGATCGCCGTTCTTGCCTGCGACCCTCGCAGCCCATTGTCG
The DNA here is from genome assembly GCA_001515985.1 of Sphingomonadales bacterium BRH_c3. Taxonomy (GTDB): domain Bacteria; phylum Pseudomonadota; class Alphaproteobacteria; order Sphingomonadales; family Sphingomonadaceae; genus Erythrobacter. The sequence goes on from LOET01000044.1 coordinate 5,405, forward strand.
GGAGGCGCGCTGCTGGGAGATCGCATTCGAATCCAGACGCGTATCCCCGAGGCCGTTTATGTGAGGAGCTTTTCGACAGGAACGTTGGATCACACGATTCCGGACAACATGGAACTAATCCTGCGGCTAATCGACGGTTTTGGTTTCTCCCTGACGCTCGTTGAAACGGCAGGTGCCGGACAAACAGACTCTGCGATCAGACATTTTGTGGATCGTGTAGTCGTGCTTGTTCAGCCCGATGCCGGCGACGCTATGCAATGGGAGAAGGCCGGCATTCTGGAAATCGCCGACATAATCGTCCTGAACAAGTGCGACATGCCTGGTGCAAGAGCTGTCGCGTCACACTTGCGCGCATGCCTTAACATCGTCGGCGATTCACAGACGCCGATCCTGCCGGTGAGTAGCGTCGATGATAGCGGCATAGGCGCCCTTTTGACCCAGATCGGACTCACCGACAGTTCTTGTGAATAGCGCGAGCGGTACTCTCTGAAGGGTAGTGTCAAAGGGATGCCTATCAGAAATGAACATCGCTCTCGACAAGCGTTACGATAGTTGGTTCGAGGACCTGGTTGAAGGCGGCGCTGCGGTAGCGAAGGCACGAAAGCGCATCACTGAATTGGCGGGTGATGAAATGGGGGCGAAGTCAAGCCGCTGACGCAGCGAATTGCAACGCCTGGCAGGATCCGCTGATTGTAAATGAGGCCATCGCCCATCTGCGGACCGCGAATTGCCGAGCCTCGGACCTATCAGCGCTTGTCGCTGGGCATCTGTCGGGCACCAGACCGCGCGCAAATTTAAGGGATATCGCCGACCAACCCTCGCAGCCGCTCGCGATAGATCATTCGTGCGTCAATCTTTGCAGCCCCGAGGCGCTGCATCATAGACCAATAATTGCGCCCAAGGAGCCGCGCATAGCAGGCATTGCCATCCATCTGCCTGTGTAGCCTTCGCGCCTTGCGGTGCTCAACAGGCCGATCAACGGCGACTGGTTCGAAGCCTATGTCGTCCCCGAATTTTTTCCCGAAGCTCAGGCACTCCTGAAGGGCTCGCCGTGATCCTTGCTACCGACGTCGGTCGACCGAATTTTGCCGTCAACTCGCTAATGATTCCATCGGTGTTGGCATAACCGAGCGTGTCGAACTGCAGACCTTCAAGCTTTCCATCGACGATCAACGTGTAGCCGCTGTTGATGTGCAAAATCAGCGGCATCCGCTGAAGCGGAAAATCAACATTACCACGCCGCCATGGTGCGTCCGACAGCTGGATATCTGGCTCGTGGCAAGTTTCCCTTGGGTCGTCCTCGTAGGTGTAATTGGAAACCAGCCCTCCCGGCAAAACCTTGTGCTGGCAGACCGGGATCGATAGCGGCTTGCCAAGTTCCAGCCCGAAGACCGTCCACTGTTGCTGTGGCGCAGTTGCGGCAGTGAGCAACCCAAGGGACAGGACTGCCAGTATACAGCGCGTAGGGTACATCGTCATTCTTCCTCTTCTGAAAACTGGGCTACCGGATGATCATCGCCGTGGCGGCTACCGGTTGCCGCACCTTCGCGTGATCTGAGCAGGAGCTTCGCAACGACCGCAGCCGTGCTGTTCTCGTAACTTCCAGCGGACATCCTTCCGAGATGGGCCCTCAGCCAGTCCGGTCCGAACAGCAGCCAGTCACCTTTCCTGAAAATCTCGGCCAGCAACGGCGCATTGTGGCGGGTGACATGACCATAAATCAGGCCGAGCCTGACGGTCACATCGGCCGGGCACAGCCCGCGTTCAACGCACTGGAGCCGCAGGCGCTCGAGCACCGTTTCGCGCAGCACCGGATCATGGAACAGCTTGTAGCGGTGGGCGTACTTGGAGCCGGGAAGGAAATGCGCTGCATGCACGCCGCCCGAGTCGAGGTAGCTCTTGCACTCGAGGGCCAGCAATTCGTTGGTTGCCGCCCGATAGGCAATGAGGTCGATTTCCCAGCGTGGTGACGAATGCCGGCCGATCCGGATCTTCTCCTCGCGGGTCAGTTCGACCTTGACGCCGGTCCGGACCCAGTATCCCTCATCCCAGAAGATATCAGCGGCGAGTTTCTCGAACGCGTCCATGTACAATCCTGCATACGATCAGTGACATGACTGACGCTCGAACTTCGCCGTGGAGTCAAGCCTATTGTCACTCATCGTCTGTAGATTGATTGTCTGCAGCCGCGAACATGGCAATTGTGGATGTACGCCAGCGCCTTGCCCGGAATCTTCGCCGCCTGCGTGAGGCGAAGGGCTGGAGTCAGGAGAAGTTCGCCTTCGAGGCAAATGTCCACCGCACCTATGTGTCCGATATCGAGCGTGGTGCACGAAACCCTACTATCACGGTCGTGGAGAAGCTCGCCATTCCGCTGGGTGTGACTGCGTCTGACCTGCTTGCGACCGAATGATCGGCGAGAGCGGGGGCGCGTTTTTGGGTCTGATTTCAATCAGAGCGCAACGCCATCAATGCTGAAACAATTGCATGCCGATCTGCTGAGCCTCAGTTGCGACCGCAAAGCGCCCAGTGATAGCCACTCGCTGGCGAGCGACTAAGTGCTCGAAAGCGGACAGGACAATTTCGCATTGCCCCCCTGACAAGGGCATCGCCCGGCATTTCCGTATTGCCGCTTTCGTCGAGGTGGAAACGGTTGATCAACCGCGTCAGACCTCGATTGCGACTTCCGCCGGGATCTGGGCGCTGACCTCGGAATAGATATCAACCCCTTCGGCCGTCCGGATGCTCACGATCAGGCTATAGCGCACCTGCTCGCCGACGCGGCCTTGGGCAAGGTTTTCGCGCCACCAGCCACCCGTCGGATAGACGACGATGCTGTTGCGCTCGGCGAGATCAGCGGCCGTGCCTTCCCAGATATCACCATGTAGCGAGCCACGGTGCCGCAGCTGCGGGCCGATCGTCCAGCCCGCGTCCGTCCCTTGCCGCGCGGGCGGTCGGGCGCCAGCCTCCGAAGTGATACGCCGCAAAAACACGTCAAGCTTCTCATCGGCCGGCTTCAGCGCGAACCGAAGGCCGTGGCTCGCATAGCTGTGGCGGCGTGACTGCCCACGTTCGCCGGGATTGGGCTCGACGAAATAGCTGAGCGTGATTCGCAGCTGGACGAGGGTCCCACCCAACTCGGTCAGTCTCTCTTTCGGCCAGATCAGCTCATGGACAACCAGCTCATCGGTCGCCGCTTTGCTTTTGGCCATCTTGAACGGCGAAAGGCTGTCCTCGACGACCATCGTCACGTCATTGTCGAGGCTGCCGATCGCGCGCGCCAGCGACGGCATCCCGAAACCATAGCGGCGCAACAGGCTCGTCCGACTGAGCGTGCCCAGATACCCTGTCATGGTCGGCGTCCATTCAGCGGAATGGACAATCAGGCCGCGAACCGTTTCCGGCCACAAGGTCGGCCGCTCGGCGAGGATTCGCGCGGCCATCCTGGCCCCCAGTGCCGTCGCGGCACTGGTGTCGCCCGTGGTGGTGAATGGCCGCTCACCGGTGTAACGGTAGGTCGTCAGCAGCGCCAGATCGTCGACATGGTCGCCAAAACCGGAGGCGGGATCGACGCCGATATTGCCGCCCTCGAATACAACGTCTGGCTTGAGCGGCCAGTCGCGGTGCCACGAAACCGAGGTGCGGCTGCGCGGCGTGATATCGCCAACCCCCGCCAAGGCGTTCCAACCTGCATAGGTCGCATCGGCGATCACCGATTTTTCGGTGAAGGCGCCGACCGTGAGCGCGTTCCATGCCTGGGCCGGGCTCTCGATCGGCATCAGGTCGTTCCGCGCCGGATAGTCGGCCGCAACGATTGCTTCGCGAATATTGCCGGCCGCGACGGTGATGATCCGGGGAACTTCATCTCGGCCAAAGGCCAAAGCATCGAGCTTGGCCGACCAGGAGGAAGGGCGTCCGCGCCAATGGTCGCCAAGGCTGGTGACCGCGAGACAGATCGCGCGCGGCCGCAGCGGCGCCACGATCTCGGCCCGCGCGATCGCCTGCGCTGTAATCGCGCCATAAAGGTCCGGGTCGTTCGCGCCGTGATCCGGCAGGATCTTCACCGACTCGAGCCGGTGCTTGATCGTGATCGGACCGACGCTCGCCAGCACATCGGTCAGATCGCCATATAGGGCGATCCCCGATAGCTGGGTTCCGTGACCGCCATGCTCGAGCGCGCTGATATCTTCAACCGACCAAGCCGCGTCATAAGCCTGTTGGTCGGCGGCATCGAGCAATGGCCGAATCAGTTTGTGGCTGAGCGTCGTTCCTGAATCGAGCAGGCAGACCGTCGGCGCCTCGGCGTCGCAAGGTTCCAGCCGCTCGACGAGATCGTCGGCCCAGAGCCGCTGTTCGGCGCCGTCCAGACCCATGAAGAAGCCCGGCGTATCGCGCGCCATCCGCAACTCGGCGACCGTGTCGATATTGGCGATGATCCGGCCAAGATCTTCGGCGGCCGCATGGACTACCACCACCTCGCGTTCGGCGAATTCGAGGCTGTTCTCGCGCACCGTGAGGCCAAGCGCTTGCGCCGCACCGTCGAAATGGGCGCGCGTTCCCTTGCGCAGCCAGACTTCCCACCAGGCCTGCGCACCTGGCGCAGGGAACAGGTCGGCCGCGTCGGTATAAAAGGATCGCGCCACCGCAAGCCGTGTTGTTTCGATCGATGCGACCAAACGCTCATTCTTGGGCTTGCGCGTTTCCACGACCGTGCCGTCGTCCAAGGTCTTCTGTTTGACGTTGTCCTCGGTCTCATAGGCCCGGACCTTGCCGAGATAATAGCCGCGCTGGGATTCCGGCACGAACACCGTCGCCGCGACATGATTGTCATCGACCGGCTGGACGCTCACCAGTTCGATCGGGAACTTGCCCTTTCGCTCCAGCTTGTCGACCACCCCCGCCTGATCGGCTGGCAGGGTGAACTCGACGTAGAAGCCGGGTGTACCTGCTGCAATCAGCGGATCGCGGCTCGCGAGCAGCGTTTCGCCCGCCACGACGACCTGG
>LOET01000045.1 GCA_001515985.1 Sphingomonadales bacterium BRH_c3
GCAGAGGCGGCGGCGCTGATCTGGGGCGGGGCCGAGGGCTGGAACGAGGGCGATCACCTGGCTGGCGCCGCTGCGCGTGCCGGGCTGGATCTGGCCGAACTCGATGCCGAAGTCGCAGCACAGGCCGATTCGCTTGATGCCGAGATCGCCGCCAATCAGCAGGCGCTGGAGGATGCGGGGCATTGGGGCGTGCCGACTTTGGTGTTCGCTGGTGAGCCCTTCTTCGGCCAGGACCGGATCGACATGGTCAAGTGGAGGATGGAGCAGAAGGGGCTGGCTCCAAGACAGGAGGCGCGATGAAGGGTGAACTCAGTGGAGGGTGCCTGTGCGGTGCGGTCCGTTACCGTTTGCGCGAAGGGTTCCGGATGAACCCCTATGCCTGTCACTGCACCGATTGCCAGTCGCGCACTGGTTCGGCCTTTTCCGAACATATGTTGTTTCTCCAATCAGACATGGAGATCACGGGGGAATTGGACGCCGGCGAATACGATCAGCCAAGCGGCGCGCATTCGCGCATTTATGGCTGCGCCCAATGCAAGGCGCGCATCTATGCCGTGAACGATGCCCGCGAAGGCATGGCTTCATTGCGTTGTGGTACGCTCGACAACGGCGCCGAGCTGGCTCCTGCTGCACATGTCTGGGTGAAGAGCAAGCAGCCATGGATCGGGCTTCCCGCAGATGCGGTTACGATGGACGAGCAACCTCGGACGAACAAGGATTGGATGAAGCTGGAAGGAATCGTATGAGCGAGAAGCTCGAAAAGACCGGCGGCTGCCAATGCGGGCAGGTACGCTATCGCGCCAGGCTCGATCCCGATCAGGCCTATCTGTGCCATTGCCGCATGTGCCAGCGCGCGACGGGCGGCGTGGCGGCAGCCTTCATCAATCTCGAGATTGCTGACCTCGAATGGGAGAGCGGCCCCGATTGGTATGCGAGTTCTCCAATCGCAAAGCGCCCGTTCTGCTCCAACTGTGGCACGCCGCTCGGCTTCTGTTTCAATGAAGGCGAGAATATCGACATCACCGTGGGGAGCCTCGACGATCCTTACGGCATCGAACCGCATTGGCATTTCGCCTCGGAGACCATCCATGAAGCGTGGATCGACATGTCGAAGCTGCCGCGCAAACCGATCAAGGAATACGAAGCGCTCAACCAGAAATGGATCGACGCCACCGGGAGCGTACCCGAGTGAGTGAGCTCAGGACTGAGTTTTTCGAAAGCTTCGATAATACCCGCCTGGCGATCCACCGCCGGGGGGAGGGCAGGCCGGTAGTGCTGCTGCACGGGCTATTTTCCAGTTCCGAAATGAACTGGATCAAGTGGGGCCATGACCAGCGGATTGCGCGCGAAGGCTTCGAAGTCATCATGCTTGATTTCCGCGTGCACGGGCAAAGCGAAAACCCGTCCGATCCCGCCGCCTATCCCGAAAATGTGCTGGTGCGCGATGTCGCTGCATTGATCGAATATCTCGGATTTGAGGATTATGATCTCGGCGGTTTCTCGCTCGGCGCGCGCACCGCGCTGCATGCGGTGGCGAGAGGCGTGTTACACCCGCAAAGGCTGATCGTGGGCGGGATGGGCACCGCCGGGCTGGGCGAATGGCAGAAGCGTTCGGCGCATTTCAAGCGCGTGATCGACGAATTCGACACGATGAAACCCGATGATCCGGCGTGGTACTCGCGCCAGTTCCTCAAATCGCAAGGCGTTGACCGGGCCGCAGCACGCATGTTGCTGGACACCATGCCGGACATGGCGCTGGACAAGCTGGCCAATGTCACCATGCCTGCATTGGTGGTGTGCGGCGATGAGGATCGTGACAATGGATCGGCGGAGGAGCTGGCGGCAATGCTGCCCAATGCCACTTTCGTCGAAACGCCCGGCAATCACCTGATCAGCGCGACAAAGCCGGAGATGGGTGAGGCAATTGCCCGTTTTCTTGCCGGTTGATCCACGCTGGATCGCCATTCATCGATTTTTCAGGGCAGACGCTTGATTCAGCGGCTTTGCGCAGCCAGATTGGTTTAACATGAAACCTGTTTCGTGAAAAAGGGACCGCTCCAATGAGATTTACGAATGTCGCGCTGTCTGCGCTGGCAATATCGCTTGCCGCCTGCACCAGTGTCCAAGCTGAGGAAGTTGCAAGCACAACTGCCGCGCCTGCCACTGCTGAAACCTATCCCATGACGCCAGAAGGCGCAGCCGCCTGGATCGACATGGTCGAGAAGGACTTGTTCGGTTTCGGCATCGACAATGCGCAAGTCTCATGGATAAACGCGACCTACATCACGCACGATTCCGATGCACTCGCCGCCAAGTATGGTGCAATCGCGACCGAGAAGAGCGTTGCCTATGCCAATGAGGCGGCGAAATACGCGACTGTGGCCGGGCTCGACCCGGTGGTTGCACGCAAACTCGATATCCTGCGCAACGGCATCGTCATGCCTGCACCAGTGCGCGATGGGGCGGCGACCGAGCTGAACGAAATCGCGACCGCACTGGGTTCGGCTTACGGCAAGGGCAAGGGCACGCTGAACGGCAAGGAAATCAGCGGTTCCGACATCGAGGCCGAAATGGGCAGCCTTGATCATACGCCCGCCGAATATGCCGAGATGTGGGCCAGTTGGCACGATAATGTCGGCGCACCGATGAAGGACGATTATGCCCGCATGATCGCGATCGCGAACGAAGGAGCAAAGGATCTGGGCTTTGCCGATCTGGGCGCGATGTGGCGCTCCAACTATGATATGGATCCTGACCAGTTTGCCGCCGAAACCGAACGCATCTGGCAGGAGGTCAAGCCGCTCTATGTGGCACTGCACACCTATGTCCGCAGCAAGCTCAACGATAAATATGGCGATGATGTGCAGCCCGCCACCGGCCCGATCCGCGCCGATTTGCTGGGCAATATGTGGGCCCAGGAGTGGGGCAATATCTATCCGCTGGTCGCGCCCGAAGGTGCCGGCGACATCGGCTATGACCTGACTGATCTGATTGCGCAGAAGGGCCTGTCGGAGACTGACATGGTCAAGGTGGGCGAGCAGTTCTTCTCCTCGCTCGGGTTTGAGCAGCTGCCCGAAACGTTCTGGGAACGCAGCCAGTTCACAAAACCGCGCGACCGCGAAGTTATCTGCCATGCTTCCGCATGGAATCTCGACAATGTCGACGATCTGCGCATCAAGATGTGCATCAAGCCCAATGCGGATGATTTCATCACCATTCACCACGAGCTTGGCCACAACTATTACCAGCGCGCCTATAATCAGCAGGATTATCTGCACCTGAGCGGCGCGAATGACGGCTTCCACGAAGCGATTGGCGATATGGTTGCGCTGTCGATCACGCCCGAATACCTCGTCCAGATCGACATGCTCGATCCCAAGGATGTGCCCAGCGCGGACAAGGACATTGGCCTTTTGCTGCGCCAGGCAATGGACAAGGTGGCCTTTCTGCCCTTCGGCCTGCTGGTTGACCGCTATCGCTGGAGCCTGTTCGATGGATCGGTTGCGCCCCAGGATTACAACGAGGCATGGACCCGCCTTCGCTACCAATATCAGGGCATCGTGCCGCCGGTGCCGCGCGGCCCAGATGCGTTTGATCCGGGCGCGAAATACCACGTGCCGGGCAACGTTCCCTATACGCGTTATTTCCTTGCGCGGGTGCTGCAGTTCCAGTTCTACAAGGCGGCTTGCGAACAGGCGGGCTGGAAGGGCCCGCTCCATCGCTGCAGCTTCTACGGCAATGAAGAAGTGGGCAAGAACCTGAACGCCATGCTGGAAATCGGTGCCTCCAAGCCATGGCCCGATGCGCTCGAAGCATTCACCGGCGAGCGCCAGATGAGCGGCAAGGCGATGGTCGAATATTTCGCCCCGCTGATGGCGTGGCTGGAAGAGCAGAACCAGGGCAAGCCACAGGGCTGGTAAATCGTTTACCAGGCTGACACCTGTTCCGCAGCCATGCGCCGCGTGCGATGCGAAAGCATTTGGGCGGGGCGGCATGGCTGCGGTAAGGTGCGCTTCATCAGCAGCGAACCAGCCAGGAGACGACCGATGAAACACCTGTTTGCACCTGTCAGCCTTGCGCTGGGAATTTGCGCCTGCACTGCAAGCGCTGGTAACGTGAGCGAGGAGACACAAGCCGTCGCCAGTTCTCTCAAGGGCTCGGTTTTCGTCGCCAACAAGCGCGGCAACACTCTGTCATTGATCGACCTTGCCAGCGGGGCAGAGGTCCAACGGGTGGACAGCTGCACCAACCCGCACGAACTGGCCGTGTCTCCTGACCGTCAGCATGTCGCGCTGGCATGTTATGGCGGGACTAGCGTCGATCTGTTCCGCACCGCGGATCTGGCCAAGGTCAAGAGCATCGATCTGGGCGAAAATGCCCGGCCGCATGGCATCGTCTGGCACCCCAATGGCGATCTGTATGTCACCGCCGAAGGGCGCCAGTCGATCTTCCGAGTTGCGAATCCGACCAGTGCCGCCGACACCAGCGAGTTCGCAACCAACCAGCGCGGCAGCCATATGCTCGCTGTCGCCCCTGACGCGCATACCGCGTGGACCACCGATCTTGGGTCGAAGACCGTTACGCGCATTGATCTTGTGGGGAATGACCCCCTCATTTCACGTGAGGTGGGTATAGAGCCTGAAGGCATTTCACTTGCGCCGGACGGCGGGACGTTATGGGTTTCCACGCGCGGCTCGAACAAGGCATTCGCGCTCGATCCGCACACACTCGAACTGCGCCACGAGATCGACACTGGCCGCTTTCCACTGCGCATCGCCGTGCGCCCACAGGGCGACGTGGCAGTGACTTCCGACCTTGCCGATGGTGGCTTGTCTGTGATCGACACCGCCAGTGCCGAAGTCATCCGCACCATCGCTGTATCCAGCCCGGAAGAGGCTGAGCGTCGTTTCCAGGTAACCATCGCGTGGTCAGGCGATGGCGAACGGATCTATGTCGCCGAAACCGGCACCAATACGGTGGCCGAGGTCGATTTCGGGAGTGGCCAGGTGCTGCGCCGCCTGACCACGGGCGAGGGCGGCGATGGCCTGGCGGTTCTGGACGCGAGCTGAGTGGCAGGCGAGAAAAAACCCCAGTCACTTGTCGGTTGGCGCGAGCTGGTTGGATTACCTGACTTCGTTTCCGCGCGAATCCCGGCGAAGATTGATACGGGCGCGCGCACTTCGTCGCTTCACGCGACCCGGATCGAACGCTTTGACCGCGATGGCCAGCGCTGGGTGCGCTTTCTGCTGGACCTGGGCGACGGGCGAAGCGAGCCGGTCACTTGCGAAGTTCCGCGTGCTGACCGGCGCATCATCACCAGCTCGAACGGGGAAGGGCAGGACCGCTTTGTCATCAAGACCCGGCTCAGGCTGGGTGAACATGTATATCGTGCCGAGTTCAGCCTGGCAGACCGGTCGGACATGAAATTTCCCATACTGATCGGACGAACCGCGCTCAAGAACCGCTTCCTGGTCGATCCGGGGAGATCATGGCTCCAATCATCCCGGAAAGAGCGCAAACTTCTCAAATCTCAAGGATAAACCCATGAAAATTGCCATGCTGGCGCGCAATGCCAACCTCTATTCGCACAAGCGGCTGGTCGAGGCTGCCGTGGCGCGCGGCCATACGCTGGACGTGCTCAACACGCTGCGCTGCACGGTTAATATCGCCAGTCACCGGCCTACCCTGACCTATGATGGGCAGACGCTGAAGGGCTATGATGTGGTGATCCCGCGTATCGGCGCCTCGATCACCAATTATGGCCTGGCCGTGCTGCGCCAGTTCGAGATGGCCGGGGTGTGGCCGCTCAACGAAAGCGTGGCGATCGGGCGCAGCCGTGACAAGCTGCGCAGCATGCAGATCCTCGCCAAGCACGGGATCGGGTTGCCGCTGACGGCCTATGCCAATGATCCCAAGCAGGCAGAAGAGATCATCAAGGCGGTGAACGGCCCGCCAGTGGTGATCAAGCTGCTGGAAGGCACGCAGGGCATCGGCGTGGTGCTGGCGGAAACCATGTCATCCGCCAAATCGGTGATCGAGGCCTTCCGCGGCGCCAATGTGAACATTCTGGTGCAGGAATTCATCAAGGAAGCGGGCGGGACCGATATCCGCGCGCTGGTGGTGGGCGGCAAGGTGGTGGCGGCGATGAAGCGCACCGGAGCGGCGGATGATTTCCGTTCCAACCTGCACCGCGGCGGCAGCGCCGAAGTGATCAAGATCACGCCGGAAGAACGCGCGACTGCGGTGCGTGCGGCACGCTGGATGGGCCTGAATGTCTGCGGGGTCGATATGCTGCGCAGCAATCACGGGCCGGTGATCATGGAAGTGAACAGCTCGCCCGGCCTCGAAGGGATCGAGAAGGCGACCGGCAAGGATGTGGCCGGGCTGATCATCAAGTTCATCGAGGAAAACGCCAAGGCCGGCAAGACCAAGACCAAGGGCAAGGGTTGATGGAGACCAGACAGGAAAAGGGGCGCTACGGATTTGCCCGCAGCGCCCCTTCAAGCCCGTTTGAATGCGGCAATTTAGCCCAGGTTTGCGCTCACCATCGCCCACATCATGGGGATCGATAGCAACACGTTGGTGCGGCTGGCGATCAGTGCGCGGGGTGCCGCTGCGGCCTTCTCCTCTGCACTCGCTTCCACGATGCCCAGCACCTTTTTCTGCGCCGGCCAGATGATGAACCACACGTTGAAGGCCATCACCAGCGCCATCCACATGCCCGCACCGATCAGGTCGACAGCGCCTTCGCCAGAGAAGGTGAGAGCTTCGATCATGTAGCCGTTGACCATGGCTATCCACAGGCCGGTCACCACCGTGAGCAAAGCAGCCCAGCGGAAGAAGAACAGCACCTTGGGCGCGATGTGCTTAGAAATGGCGCCTTTTTGTTCGTCAGGAATTGACGGCATGGTCGGCACCTGCACGAAATTGAGGTAATAGAGCAGGCCGATCCACAGCACGCCGAAGAACAGGTGTAGCCAGCGAGCGACCGAGTTGGAGTCAACCGGCGTATAGGCGCCAAAGCCGAGCATCAGCGCGAGTGCGGCAACCAGACCGATTGCCATGACGAGATGAAGATTTCCGAAGAGTTTTGCCATTGTTCTCCCCCTAAAGAGTCCGTTGCAGAACGCGCAGCCTTGTGGCGCCGCGCAGCGAGCGGACACTGGTCACAATTGCCGGGCTTGGCAAGTCCCGGTGTTATCCCGCCGGTGGAGGGTTGCGGGTTTCCTCGTCCACGCCTTCAAGGCTGAGGCCATGCTTCAGCAGCATGGGGATCTGGCTGAAAGTGAACAGGAAAGTCAGCGGCAGGAACACCCACAGCTTGGCCCAGAGCCAACCCTCGAAGCTCATCTGTGCGCGCAGAGTTTCGTTCAGGATCGCCAGCAGCAGGAAGAAGATGCCCCAATTTCGTGACAGCTTAAGCCATCCCTGCTGGCTTAGCCCTTCGAATGCCGCTTCGAGCAATATTTGCAGTAGTGCCCGCCCGCGCCATACGCCAATCAGCAAAGCGACGCCGAAAATGGTATAAATGATTGTTGGCTTGAGCTGGACGAAGGTGGGATCGCCAAAGAACACGGTCAGCGCGCCGAACCCCACGATCAGCGCGGTTGAAAACCACAACATGGGCGAAACCTTGCCCAACCGCCATTTGGATACAGCCAGCGCGATCACCGCTGCGACCATGAATGCTATGGTGCCTTTGATGACAGCGGCCAGTTCCGCAATCGGCGCGGCTTCCTCTGGTGCGGACCAGCGATAGACACCAAGGAACACCAGCAGCGGGCCGTAATCGACCGCGACATTTAGCCACCCGGTGCCTTTGGTCTTTTTCCCATTGTCGGTCATCAGGCTACTCCAGCAATCACACGTGCCACAAGGTCAGGATCGAACGGCCGCAGATCGTCAATCTTCTCGCCCACGCCGATGGCATGGATCGGCAGGCCGTATTGCTCGGCCGCAGCGACCAGCACGCCGCCGCGTGCGGTGCCATCCAGCTTGGTCATGATCAATCCGGTCACGCCCGCCACTTCCTTGAACACGTCAATCTGCGCCAGCGCATTCTGGCCGTTGGTGGCATCGAGCACCAGCACCACGTCATGCGGTGCCTCGGGGTTGAGACGGCCCAGCACGCGGCGGATCTTGGCCAGCTCGTCCATCAGCTCGCGCTTGTTCTGCAGCCGGCCCGCGGTATCGACGATCAGCGCATCGATTCCCTTGTCGGTCGCCGCCTTGACCGCGTCAAATACCACACTGGCCGGGTCGCCGCCTTCGGGGCCGCGAATGATCGGAACATTGATCCGTTCGGCCCAGGTGGCGAGCTGGCCGATCGCCGCTGCGCGGAACGTGTCGCCCGCCGCCAGCATCACGCCATAGTCGTCTTCCTGGAGCAGATGCGCCAGCTTGGCGATGGTGGTAGTCTTGCCGCTGCCATTGACGCCGATTACCAGGATCACTTGCGGGCGCGGGAAGGCAGTGATTTCCAGCGGCTTGGCAACCGGTCGCAGGATTTCGGCGATTTCTTCTGCGACAGCTTCTTTCAGCTCGCGCTGGCTGATTTCGAGGCCAAAGCGTTTTTCCGCCAGCCTGCTGCGGATGCGCGCTGCGGCTGATGGACCAAGGTCCGACATGATCAGCGCATCCTCGACATCGTCGAGCGTGGCGTCATCAAGCTTGGCGGTTCCGACCACGCTGGTCAGGTTTTCGCTGAGCCGTTCGGAGGTCTTGCGGAAGCCGCCAAATAGCCGATCGGTCCAGGATTTACCGGGATTATCCGCCTCGCTCATGCGAGCAGTCCTTCCTTGATCTGTGTCGGGCACAGTTTGACGATGCAGCCGGCTTCAATGCCGGCGGGAACCGCGACCCGTGCGAAGTCAGGCGCATAGCCTGTGCCGTCCCGTTCGGCGAGTACCGACATTTCCCTGCCAACCAGCGTCTGGAGCCAGCCGCTATGAACTTCTGCCGCCATACCGCGCAGCTCGCTGGCCCGGCGCTTGATCAGCGCCTTGTCATGCTGCGGCATTCGGGCGGCGGGCGTGCCGGGGCGGGGCGAATAGGGAAAGATGTGGCCGTGCACGATTTCCAGTTCGCCAATGATCGAGAGATTGGCCCGATGATGCTCTTCGGTTTCGGTCGGGAAGCCCGCGATCAGATCGGCACCGATTGCCATCTCAGGGCGGAGCTGCTTGAGCCGCGCGACAAGCTCCGCCGCATGGCGGCGCAAGTGCCGACGCTTCATCCGCTTGAGGATCAGATCATGACCGTGCTGGAGCGAGAGATGGAGATGCGGCATCAGTCGCTGTTCACAGGCAAATAAATCGAAAAGTTCTTCATCGATTTCAATACCATCAAGCGAAGACATGCGAAGCCGCATCAGTTCCGGGAAAGTGCGCAAAATCGCGCTCACAAGGCTGCCGAGCGGCGGCTTGCCGGGCAGATCGTACCCCCAGCTCGTAACATCGACACCGGTCAGGACGACTTCGGCCGCCCCTTGCGCCAGATGCTGTTCCACTTCGCGCAAGACCTGCGCCACCGTGAGTGACCGGCTGCGGCCGCGGCCCTGCGGGATCACGCAGAAGGTGCAGGCGTGATCGCACCCGTTCTGCACTGCGATGAAGGCGCGGGTACGATTTGGCGAGACGGGTACAGCAGCAGCAGGCACATTCCACACGCGCGGATCAAGCTTGGCCTGGTTGGCGATCAACCCGTCAACCTCGGGCATTGCGGAAATTTGCTCGCGTTCGATGTCGGCAGCACATCCCGTCACCAACAATCGGGCATCGGGGTTCGCACGGCGCGCGCGGCGGATTGCCTGGCGGGTCTGGCGCACGGCTTCGGCGGTAACAGCGCAGCTGTTTATCACAACCAGATTGTCCTCATCGCTGAGCATGCCGCGCATTCGCTCGCTCTCGGCGATATTGAGCCGGCAGCCAAGCGAGATAATATCCGGGCCTTTCATCGCGGGGCGACTTTCGCGTAGTCCTCCCACGCGAAGCTGCCGCGAAAGCTT
>LOET01000046.1 GCA_001515985.1 Sphingomonadales bacterium BRH_c3
CGGGCAATGCCTGGGTCGCGGAGGCCAAGCGCCAGCTTTTCGGCGTTGTCGGCATCGATATGGTGGCTGGGCCAAGCGAAATTCTGGTGATCGCTGACAGGCACAACCGGGCAGACTGGATTGCGGCCGATTTGCTCAGCCAGGCCGAGCATGATCCGACCTCGCAATCGATCCTGATCACCGACGATTTCGGTTTTGCAGACGAGGTAGCCGCGCAGATTGAAACGCAGCTGGCCGAGCTCGCTACCACCGAGACTGCGACCGCCAGCTGGCAGGCCAACGGTGCGATCATCGTGGTGGACGCGCTCGATGAAGCCGTGCCGCTCGCCAATCGCCTCGCCGCCGAACATGTCGAGCTGGCCGTGGCCAAGCCCGAACCGTTGCTGCGCGCTATCCGCCACGCGGGCAGCGTGTTCCTGGGCCGGATGACACCAGAGGCGATCGGCGATTACGTTGCCGGGCCTAACCATGTGCTGCCCACCGGGCGCCGCGCACGTTTCGCCAGCGGCCTGTCCGCGATCGATTTCATGAAACGCACCAGCTTTATCGCCCTGGATGAGGTGTCGCTCGGCAAATTGGGGCCTGCCGCTGCCCTGCTGGCCCATGCAGAAGGCCTGCCCGCGCACGCCAAATCGGTCGAATTGAGGCTCAAATGAACATTCCTGCCCGCTCGCAAGCCCGGTCTGCAGCCCGACTGGCCGCAGTCCAGGCGCTTTACCAGCAGCATATGGAAGGCACCGCGCTTGCGCGACTGCTCAATGAATTCCACCAGCATCGGTTGGGCATGGAGATCGACGACGAGCAATATGCAGCGGCCGAAGTCGATTTCTTCGACGATTTGGTATCGGGCGTGGGAGCGCGGCGCGAAGAGATCGACGAAACGCTCGCCGGCAAACTGGCACAAGGCTGGACGCTGACGCGGCTCGACAAGACCATGCTGCAGATCCTGCGCTGCGGAACATACGAACTGATTGCTCGCCCCGACGTCCCGGTCGCGAGTGCAATCAACGAATATGTCGATGTCGCCAAGGCGTTCTTCGATGACCGCGAAGCCAAATTCGTCAACGGCATTCTCGATGCCGTGGCCAAGGATGCGCGGCCATAGACGAGCACACCTTCATCGCTGCCTTGCGCAAACTGCCGCTCCACGCGGGCGCGCGCGGGCTGGAAGATGACTGCGCTGTACTGGAAACCGGCGGAGAAACGCTGGTCGTCACTCACGACATGATGGCGGAGGGGACGCATTTCCCGTCCGGTGCCGACATGGCCGATGTGGCGTGGAAGCTGGTGGCGGTGAACCTGTCGGATCTCGCGGCCAAGGGCGCTCAGCCAATCGGCGTCTTGCTGGGCCACAGCCTTGGCGCGGGCGACCAGCGTTTCCTTGGCGGACTGCGCGAAGCACTTGAAACATATCATGCTCCCCTGCTTGGCGGCGATACGATCCGCAGCCATGACCCGCGCAGTTTCGGGCTTACCGCGATCGGGCGGGCAACGCATCTGCCCGTGCCTTCGCGCAGCGGCGCGCAGCCGGGCGACCTGGTTTATGTCACCGGCACCCTGGGCCGCGCAATGCTGGACTTTGAGGGCGACGCAATGCACGCCATGGCCTATTTGCGGCCCCATCCGCTGCTCAATGAAGGCCGCGCGCTGGCACCGCATGTGACAGCCATGATGGACATTTCGGACGGCTTGTTGCTCGATGCGTGGCGCATGGCCAGTGCAAGCAGCGCGACCATCGCTATCGACAGCATCCGCGTGCCCGTTGCCGCGCAGGACCGGCGCGAGGAATGCCTGCGCTGGGGTGATGACTATCAACTGCTTTTCACTCTGCCACAGGGTGTCGATCCGCCAGTCAAATGCACGCGCATCGGTACAGTCGAGCCGCCTGGCTTTGCACCGCTAGTTCTGGACGGCCACCCGCTGATCAACCAGGCAGGTCTTGGCTACCAGCACTGACCCACCTTGGTGAAACTGGTGAAAGCCGCACAGGCAGGCTCGATTCAGCCGATTCCACCCTTGTCACCGCCGTCGCATCGCCTATAGCCAGCGCCACCTATCGCCTCTGCGTTCGCGGAGGCGCTTTTCCACGTGGGCAAGAGGGGAAGAGTTCGTGGACCTTATTCAGATCTCAATTGTGCTGGGGCTACTCGCCATCGTGTATGGCTTCGTCACCAGCCGCCAGGTTCTCGGCGCAGATGCCGGGAACGCAAAAATGCAGGAAATCGCCGGCGCCATTCAGGAAGGCGCCCAGGCCTATCTCAAGCGTCAGTACACCACCATCGCGGTGGTCGGCGTGGCGGTGGCGGTGATCGTAGCCTATTTCCTCGGCACCATCAGCGCGACCGGGTTCGTGATCGGCGCGATCCTTTCGGGTGTAGCGGGCTTCATCGGCATGAACATCTCGGTGCGCGCCAATGTCCGCACCGCACAGGCTGCCAGCAAGGGCCTGCAGGAAGGCCTGACGCTGGCCTTCCGCGCTGGTGCGATCACCGGCATGCTGGTGGCCGGCCTTGCGCTGCTCGCGATTGCTGTGTTCTACTGGTATCTCACCGGTCCGGGCGGCTATACCGTTGGCGGTGAAGATCGTACCGTTGTCGACGCCCTTGTCGCGCTCGCCTTTGGCGCATCGCTGATCTCGATTTTCGCGCGTCTGGGCGGCGGCATCTTCACCAAGGCTGCCGATGTCGGCGCCGATTTGGTCGGCAAAGTCGAAGCCGGTATCCCCGAAGACGATCCGCGCAACCCGGCGGTGATCGCCGACAACGTGGGTGACAATGTGGGTGACTGCGCCGGCATGGCGGCTGACCTGTTCGAAACCTATGTCGTGACCGTTGGCGCCACCATGGTGCTGACCGCGCTGCTGCTCAAGACTTCTGCCGTGCTCGAAGGTCTGATGGCGCTTCCGCTGCTGATCGGCGGCGTGTGCATCGTCACCAGCATCATCGGCACCTATTTCGTCCGTCTAGGCGGCGGCACCAATGTCATGGGCGCAATGTACAAGGGCTTCCTTGTCAGCGCGGTTCTGGCTGTGCCGGCCATCTGGGTTTCGACCGACGTGGCGCTGGGCAGCATGGAAGCCGTTGTCGCCAGCGTGAACGGCAATGATATTACCGGCCGCGCACTGTTCTATTGCGCACTGCTAGGCCTTGTCATCACTGGCCTCATCATCTGGATCACCGAGTATTACACCGGCACGGGTTTCCGTCCGGTCCGCTCGATTGCCAAGGCATCGGAAACGGGCCACGGCACCAATGTAATCCAGGGGCTGGCCATCAGCCTTGAAGCGACCGCGCTGCCGACCATCGTCATCGTGGCGGGCATCATCATCGCATATCAGCTCGCAGGCCTGATCGGCATCGCCTATGCGGCGACCGCCATGCTTGCCCTTGCCGGCATGGTCGTGGCGCTTGATGCCTATGGGCCAGTGACGGACAACGCCGGCGGCATCGCCGAAATGGCCGGGCTGGACGATAGCGTTCGTGAAAAGACCGACCTGCTCGACGCTGTAGGCAACACCACCAAGGCTGTGACCAAGGGTTACGCGATCGGTTCGGCGGGGCTTGCTGCGCTGGTGCTGTTCGCTGCCTATACCACTGATCTCAAGGAATTCTTCCCGAATTTGACGGTCGATTTCAGCCTTGAGAACCCCTA
This sequence comes from Sphingomonadales bacterium BRH_c3, assembly GCA_001515985.1. Lineage (GTDB taxonomy): Bacteria > Pseudomonadota > Alphaproteobacteria > Sphingomonadales > Sphingomonadaceae > Erythrobacter. The sequence continues at coordinate 3,652 of LOET01000046.1, forward strand.
TGTCATCGTCGGACTGCTGCTCGGCGCGCTGCTCCCGTACCTGTTCGGTGCGATGGGCATGACCGCCGTGGGCCGTGCTGCGGGCGACGTGGTGATCGACGTGCGTGACCAGTTCGCCAATGATCCGGGCATCATGGAAGGCACAAGCCGTCCGAACTATGCCCGCACGGTTGATCTCGTCACCAAGGCGGCGATCAAGGAAATGATCATTCCGTCGCTGCTGCCGGTGCTTGCGCCGATTGTGGTGTACTTTGTGATCACAGCGATCGCAGGTCAGGTAAACGGCTTTGCTGCACTCGGCGCACTATTGCTGGGCGTGATCGTGAGCGGCCTGTTCGTGGCTCTTTCGATGACCGCAGGCGGCGGCGCGTGGGACAACGCCAAGAAGTACATCGAAGACGGCAACCACGGCGGCAAGGGCTCCGAAGCCCACAAGGCAGCCGTGACCGGCGATACCGTGGGTGATCCGTACAAGGATACCGCTGGTCCGGCCGTGAACCCGATGATCAAGATCACCAACATCGTGGCACTGTTGCTGCTGGCGGCTCTCGCCGGTGGTCACGCCGCGATCTAGGACAAACCCAACCATTTGGGGACTTCGAACCCTGCCCGGCGCAATCCGGGCAGGGTTTTTCTTTGTATTGACTATTTGGCGCGTTGACCTGCGTTCGCTCGATCAGCAAGGAACGACGCATGTCTGACTCTCCTCGAGATAACCCCTCTCCCGAACAGCTCGTTGCCGGGCTTGTCAAACTGCTGACGGTTGAACCGGGCGAAGACAATCATTTCACCGGACGCCCGCAAAAAGGCGGCGTGGGCCGCGTGTTCGGCGGGCAGGTGATCGCGCAGGCGCTGCAGGCAGCGCAAGCGACCGTGGGTGAAGGCAAGCAGGCCCATTCGCTGCACGCCTATTTCCTGCGTGGGGGCAAGGAAGGCCCGCCGATCAGCTATGCTGTGGCAGCAGATTTCGATGGGCGAAGCTTTGCCAATCGGCGAGTGGTGGCGAGCCAGGTGGAACAGGATGGCGCCAGCCGCCCGATCCTGAACCTCACGGCCAGTTTCCAGAAGCCTGAGCCGGGACTGGAGCATGACGATTATGCCATGCCCGATGTCCCGCCGCCCGAAGACCTGCGCAGCGATATGGAATTGCGGCGCGAATATGCCGAGAAGGCCGGTATCAGCGGCGCGATGCGCGAAACCATGCTCCGCCCCCGGCCGATCGAGATGCGCACCACCGACAAGCTGCACTGGATGAACGCCGAGCCACGCGAACCCCGCGCACATAGCTGGTTCAAGGCTGCGGCACCCCTGCCCGACGATCCGGCATTGCACCGCGCGGTGATCGCCTATGCCAGCGACTTCACCCTGCTTGGCACCAGCGCACTACCGCACGGCCTGAGCTGGATGCGCGGCGAATTGACCGGTGCCAGCCTGGATCACGCGCTGTGGTTCCACCGCCCCGCCCGCGCCGACGAGTGGCTGCTCTACGCCACCGATGCTCCCTGGAGCGGCGCCGGCCGGGGATTCAACCGTGGGCGTATATTCAACCGCGCGGGCGAACTGGTCGCCAGCGTGGCACAGGAAGGCATGATCCGCAGGCGGAATTCCTGATCCGGCTCAGTGCGCGAGCAGGATCGGGATTTGCGGATCGGTCAGCGCCTTGCGCGTTACCCCGCCCAGCAGCAGCTCGGCCAGGCGCGAATGGCCAAAGGCACCCATAACCATATAGCCGCAGCCGCGCACCTGCGCTGCTGCAACCAATGTATCCGGTATGGAGGCGTCCCCATGCGGGATTTCGACGATTTCGGACCGAATACCATGACGGCTGAGATATTCCGCGCCCTCCACCGGTGGGAAGTCATAACGCACCTTGGAATTTTCTTCCGTTACGGTGGCAAGATAGACCTTGCTCGCCTTGGCCAATAACGGAACCGAAGCACGCAGCGCCACACATGCTTCGGTCGAGCCGTTCCATGCAACCAGCGCCGGACCGCCGCAGTCGAGCGATTTCTGGTCATTGGGCACCACCAGCACGGGTGTGCGCGAATGGATCAACAGGTCGCCCACCATGCGCGACGGCCGCGGCCCTTGCTCGCCAACATCATTGGGGCCAACCACCACCACATCGTTGATCGCCGATTTCTCCAGCAACCGGCTTTCCGCCATGCCGAACTGGAAAATCCACTCCCACGAGGCATCCTCATTCGCCAGATCGATCTCGACTTGCTTGCGCAGCGCTTCGGCATTCTCGCGGATGACCGGCATCGCCGCCGCCATCGCCGAGCCGTAGAAGTCGCCAGGGGCGAAGATTTCGTAGGTCACCGATTGCAAGCAGGTGATATGGCCATCGAATGCGCGTGCCAGATCAAGCGCTGCCTGAATGCGCGCTTCCAGCCCGGCGTCGTCATTGATGTGCAGCAAGATTGATTTCATCGCGGCTCTCCTCCGGTTCGGCAAGTTTGTGACTCACCCTGTCTAACACGATTAAGGTTAGAATGAACGGGGCAAGCTTCATTGATTTCGATCAAAACTTTTAAGTTCGCTGCGCGCGGCATCCAAACAGATGGAACACATGGAACACTGTCTATGTTCCAAAAAAATGCCCTGGCCGTGCGAGGGTGCGGGCGAAGGTCCGTATGGATCTTGCAGCACAATTTCATCACGCCAGCCTAGCGGCAAGGGCTGGTGTAGGAAACGCGGGGAGCCTGCCCGTTGCCATACCTCCTCTTGCATCGCCGCGCCCTACGGCGCATCATTTCGCAGGAGAGGATAGCCTATGCAGATCGCCCGCGAAGCACCGCTGAAATACACGCTCGAGCCATCGAACCACCCCTATCTCTCCGGCGCCTGGACTCCGCTGCACGAAGAGGTAACGGTTGACGCGCTGGAAGTGATCGAAGGCGAAGTGCCGCTGGACATTGACGGCATATATCTGCGCAACACCGAAAACCCGGTGCACAAGCCGCTCGGTCGCCATCACCCTTTCGATGGCGATGCCATGATCCACCAGGTCAGCATTTCGGGCGGCAAGGTCAGCTATCGCAACCGTTTCGTGCGGACCCATTGTTTCACTGAAGAGCAGATTGCCGGACAGTCGCTGTGGGGCGGGTTGATGGACCCGCCGGGCACGTCGAAACGCCCCGGATTCGGCGCACATGGCGGTCTGAAGGACACCGGCAGCACCGACATCGTGGTCCATGCCGGCGTGGCCTATGCCACCTTTTACCAGTGCGGCGAGGCATGGATGCTCGATCCCGTTACGCTGGAAAACCTGGGCAAGGCGCCATGGGGGCCGCTCGACGGCGTTTCCGCCCATCCCAAGGTGGACGAGGAAACCGGCGAGCTGATGTTCTTCAACTACGGCGTCCATGCCCCATACATGCATTATGGCGTGGTCGATCGGCGCGGAAAGCTGGTGCATTACATCCCGATCCCGCTACCCGGCCCGCGCCTGCCGCATGACATGGCGATCACCAAAAACTGGTCGATCCTCAATGACATGCCGCTGTTCTGGGACGCGGAGGCGCTGGCGCGCGATATTCACGCTGCGCGGCTGCATGATGGCCTGCCCACCCGCTTCGCGCTGATCCCGCGCCATGGCCAGCCGGAAGATATCCGCTGGTTCGAAGCCGAGCCGACCTATGTGCTCCATTGGACCAACGCATATGAAGTTGGCGACGAGGTAGTGCTGGAGGGCTATCACCAGTCCTGCCCCATGCCTGAGCCGATCGCGGAATTCGGGCGATATGCGCATATGATGGCCTATGTCGACGAACACAGTTTCCAGTGCCGCCTGCATCGCTGGCGCTTCAACCTGAAGACAGGCGAAACGCGCGAAGAGCGCCTCAGCGACCGGATCGTCGAATTCGGGATGATCAATCCCGACTACGCGATGAAGAAGAGCCGCTACGTCTGGTCGACCACCAGCAAGCCCGGCTGGTTCCTGTTCAACGGCTATTGCCGACAAGATACCGAGACCGGCGAGGAGCAGGTCTATGAATTGCCCAAGGGGGTTTATGCCAGCGAAAGCCCGGTCGTGCCGCGCAAGGATGCTATGTCCGAGGACGATGCATATCTCGTCACTTTCCTGATCGATGAGAACAAGGGCACATCAGAATTTGCGATCCTAGACGCGGGCGACGTGACCAAGGGGCCGATCTGCCGCTTGGCGCTGCCGCACAAGATTTCGAGCGGCGTCCATTCGACCTGGGTCGAGCGGGGAATGCTGGGGTGAGCGGCTGAATGTCCGATAATGGGTGGAGGTGCCGACTCATCTCATTAAGCTTTACCTGCTGCTCAAATGCTCAGAAGGTGCGCCAATGCGATGGCCCAGCCGGGCGAACTCCAGTGTCAAATCGACACAGATCTCCTGGGAGAATTTGATGGACCAAGCGACGGTGCAAGCATCAACGAATGTTGCTCCCGCATCTGAAGGTTTCGGATCTCCGGGCTATCGGTCCTATGTGCTCAGTGCACTGCTTATCGTCTATATCTTTAACTTCATCGACCGAACGATCGTCAATATTCTGACCGAGCCGATCAAGCTCAGTTTCGGCCTTGAGGACTGGCAGCTGGGAATGCTGGGCGGGCCAGCATTTGCCGTGCTTTACACATTTCTCGGCATCCCGATAGCGCGCGGCGCAGAGCGTTATAACCGGGTGATCATCATTGCGTCAGCAGTAGCGATCTGGAGCCTGTTCACCGCCCTTTGTGGTTTTGCGATGTCGTTCCTTATGCTTTTCCTGTTCCGGGTAGGGGTAAGCATTGGAGAGGCCGGATGCACGCCTCCCGCCCAGTCTCTCATCGCGGACTATTTCAAACCTTCACGCCGAGCTACCGCAGTTTCGATCTATGCTCTGGGAGTTCCGCTCGGCGGAATGCTGGCGGCGATCTTCGGGGGACAGATTGCTGGCCTGGATGGTGCAGAATTCGGTGCATGGGTGAATGCAGTTGGCCTTGGCTTCCTGTTCGGTGATCTGGACTGGTCCCAAGTTGAGGGCTGGCGCATCGCCTTCGTGCTAGTCGGATTGCCGGGCCTGTTGCTGTCACTGATCGTCTGGCGCAGCATAAAGGAACCGCCGCGCGGTTATACTGACCCCGCTGCCCTGCAGGGGTTGGCGAAAGCAAGCTTTCGCGAAGCCTTGGCCCTGCTGATGAAAAAACCCGCCTATTGGCACATAGTGACCGGTGCGACGCTTGCCTCTTTTGTTGGCTATGGTGTTGGGCAGTTCACCACTTCTTTCCTGATACGCACGCACGGCCTTTCGATCCAGGACGCCTCGTTGCTCTTCGGCATAATCCTGGGTTTGATGGCCGCGTTGGGTGTATTCGCTTCCGGCTGGCTCGCCGACAAGATGTCGAAACGGCATCCCAACGCACTTTCGTGGCTGCCGGCGCTCGGCATGGGTGCATCCGTGCCGCTTTACGCGTTCGGCTTTCTGGTTGACAGCTTGTGGCTGGCGATGCCGCCGCTGATGATCGCGGCGATGATCCATTATTTCTACCTGGGGCCGATGTATGCGGTATCAGGAGGGGTGGTCGACAGCCGGATGCGCGCCACATCGGTCGCAATCACGCTGTTCGTGGTAAACCTGCTCGGCTACGGTCTCGGCCCGCCCCTTATCGGGGTGCTCTCGACCTTCTTGAAGACAGTATTCCTGGACGGGCAAGGCCTCGGGCTCACGCTAGAGGCGTGCAAGTCGTTGATTACGCTCGCTCCCGAAGCGATACCTCTTCTTAGTGGGGCAGAGAGAACCGCCGTGGCTGCTTGCGCAAGCGCCGAGGCGCGCGGCTTGCAGTGGTCGATTGTCATCTTCATTTGTGGTTATGGTTGGGCTGCGTTGCATTATCTTCTGGCCGGCCGCACTCTGCAGCGTGACATGGTGGCCCATTCCGCCAGCTGAAGAAACGCCAGAGTCCGCAATTGGTGCCGGCAGCGGAACGTCAGTTTCGCTCCGCCACGCCCATTTCGCACCTGCAAAAATAAAACAAGCCAAGCGCGGCTTTTAGCGCTATAGGCCCGCGCAAAGGCGCCGCCGGTGTATCCCGCCGCCCGCCGTTGACTTCCGCGCGAGCCCCTCACCAGCCTCTTGCCTTCATTTCCCTCCCCCGCCGAACCCCGGCGCGGCTACCCACCTTTGCGAGTTTGCATGTCTTTCGAAAATCTACCGCCGATCCTTGCCGAAGCCCTGACCGAACGCGGCTATTCAGCCCCAACCCCGGTCCAGGCGGCCGTGACCGGCCCCGATGCCGCAGGTCGCGACCTGGTTGTTTCGGCGCAAACCGGATCGGGCAAAACCGTTGCCTTCGGCCTTGCACTGGCAGACGAACTGCTCGGCGAAATTCGCGGCACGCCGCTGACCGAAAAGCCTCTCGCGCTCGTGATCGCCCCTACACGCGAGCTGGCGCTGCAGGTCAGCCGCGAACTCGGCTGGCTTTACGCCAAGGCGGGCCTGCGCATCGCCACCTGCGTTGGCGGAATGGATGCCAGCAAGGAACGCCGCGCGCTGCGCACTGGCCCGGCCATCGTTGTCGGAACCCCGGGTCGCCTGCGCGATCACCTCGAGCGCGGGGCACTCGATCTCTCCGGCCTTGTCGGCGTGGTGCTGGATGAAGCGGACGAAATGCTCGACATGGGCTTTCGCGAGGATCTCGAGGAAATTCTTGACGCTGCGCCCGACCAGCGCCGCACACTGATGTTTTCCGCCACCATGCCGCCCGCGATCGTTCGCCTGGCCGAACGCTATCAGAGCGGTGCGCTGCGGCTGTCGCTTGCGGGCGAAAACCGCGGGCACGGCGATATCAGCTATCAGGCGATCACCGTCGGCCCATCGGAAATCGAGAATGCGGTGGTCAATCTGCTGCGTTTTCACGAGGCCGAGACCGCGATCTGTTTCTGCGCCACGCGCGACAGCGTGCGGCGGCTGCACGCCACATTGCAGAACCGCGGCTTTGGCGTGGTTGCCCTGTCTGGCGAACACTCGCAGTCAGAGCGCAACCAGGCGCTGCAGGCCATGCGTGACCGGCGCGCGCGCGTGTGCGTTGCCACCGATGTCGCGGCGCGCGGTATCGACCTGCCAACGCTGAGCCTG
>LOET01000047.1 GCA_001515985.1 Sphingomonadales bacterium BRH_c3
AGGCAGGGAAGGCCGCGGCCGCGTTGCGCGCGGCGAGCTGGGCATCGCGGATAAGTGCATTCTCGACCTGGCCCACCACATCGCGGTGATCGGCCGGGTTCAGCACGGCTTCGGCCTTGCGGGTCGCCTGCAGGCCTGGGATGAGCGGCGCAGCGCGCCACATTCTGCCCGCACTTTCGCGCAAGGTCTTTGAAAAGCGTGCCAGCACCATCTCATCGGTCAGGTCGAGCCCGCGTGAGTTGACGCGATCAGGATAAAGTTCGTCCGGCAGCCTGATCATCGGATGGAGCGAGCCGACAGGATCGATCGCTTCGGCATCGCTGACCGGATCGACCGAGAGTTCATCGAGTGACACCTGCTCGTCCCAGATACGGTTGACGAAAGAGGAGTTGGCCCCGTTCTCGAGCAAGCGGCGTACCAGATAGGCCAGCAGCGTCTCATGCGTGCCGACCGGCGCATAGATCCGGCACGGGCGATCGAGCTTCTTCTTGCCTACCACTTCCTCGTACAGCGCTTCGCCCATACCGTGCAGGCACTGGAACTCGTAATCGCCGGGGCTGAAATCCTCGCCTGCCAGGTGATAGATCGTGGCCAGCGACTGGGCGTTGTGGGTCGCGAACTGCGGGAACACGTGCTCGCGTGCAGCCAGCAGCTTGCGGGCGCAGGCGAGATAGCTGACATCGGTGTGGACCTTGCGGGTAAAGACCGGGAAATCCGGCAGGCCGTCAACCTGCGCACGCTTGATCTCGCTGTCCCAATAGGCGCCCTTGACCAGCCGCACCATGATCCGGTGCCCCGATCGCCGGGCAAGATCGATAATCCAGTCGATCACGAAGGGGCAGCGCTTGCCATAGGCCTGCACCACGAAGCCCAGGCCGTCCCAGCCCGCGAGCTCGGGATCGAGCGCCAGCGCTTCGAGAATGTCGAGCGACAGTTCGAGCCGGTCGGCTTCCTCGGCATCGATGTTGAACCCGATGTCATATTGCTTCGCCATCAGCGCCAGTTCGCGCACCCTGGGCAGCAGCTCGCCCATCACGCGATCGGCCTGGGCGCGGACATAGCGCGGGTGAAGCGCGGACAGCTTGATCGAAATGCCGGGGCCTGCGTAAACCCCGCGGCCTGCCGCCGCCTTGCCGATGGCATGGATCGCGCGCTCGTAATCGCCGTAATAACGTTCTGCATCGCGCATCGTCATCGCCGCTTCGCCCAGCATGTCATAGCTGTAGGCAAAGCCCAGCTCCTCTTGCTTGCGCGCGCGCCGCAAGGCCTCGGAGATGGTCTCGCCGGTGACGAACTGTTCGCCCATCATCTCCATCGCCATGTTCACGCCGCTGCGGATCACCGGCTCGCCCGCGCGCTTGATCAGACTGGACAGCGTGGCGGAAAGTCCGCGCTCGCGCACCGGCGAAACTAGCTGGCCCGAGACCACCAGGCCCCAGGTAGCGGCATTGACGAAGATCGAACGGCCATCGCCCAGGTGCGCGCGCCAATTGCCATGCGCGATCTTGTCACGGATCAGCGCATCGCGGGTGGCCTTGTCGGGCACGCGCAGCAGCGCTTCGGCAAGGCACATCAGCGCGACGCCTTCCTGGCTCGACAGCGAGTATTCCTTGACCAGCCCCTCGACCCCGCCGCGCTGCCCCTTGCGGCGCAAACGCGTGATCAATTCGCGCGTGATCGCGGCAATAGCCGCATTGTCCTGCGCCGATACCCGTGCAGCCTCGATCAGCGGCAGAACCGCCTCAGGCTCGGGCAGGCGATAGGCTGCGGTAATCGCGCGCCGCAACGGGGTTCGTTCGCTGATCGGCGGGGCAAAGCGGGTGAATGGGGAGGAGTGAGTCAATTGGTCCACGGCGAATCCGGTGTGGGTGGGGGCAATTTTCCAGGCCGGGGAAATTGGCTGCCCCTCTGGCTGAATTGCGCGGCAACTTCGCCCGAGGTGCGGATGAGACAGCTCAATGTCAAGGCCAGCGTCCAGTCCTGCTGTGGCGAGCTATCGATGCCGTGGCCATGACCGCGAATGGCTGCAACAATGCGGGACGCAATCATTCTGGAATGGCTACCAAGCACCGCACGGACCGTCATTATCATGGCACACTGCAATCGTTTTGCTATCCCGCTGCCAGCAGATATGCCTGCGACCCGAGATTCGGCGAAGGCGTGACGAGCCGGGACAAGGCGAGTGAGAAAGGTACACGATGAACCTGAGGCTGGAAAAATCGGGCCCCGTTGCCCGGCTGCTGATCGACAGGCCTGAGGCGCGCAATGCGATCAACATGGCGATGTGGGAGGCATTGCCCGGCCTTATTGCCGACGCTGAAAGCGATTCTGCGATCCGAGTGCTGGAGCTGCGCTCAGCGGAGGGGACGGGCGCTTTTTGTGCCGGGGCCGACATCAAGGAGATGCTCGCGAACAAGGACAATATGGCATGGCGCGAGGCCAACCAGGCAGAAATCAACCGTGTGCAGATCGAGCTTGCGCGCATCGATTTGCCTACGATTGCCTTCATCGATGGGGATTGCATTGGCGGCGGCTGCGGATTGGCGCTGGCCTGCGACATTCGCGTTGCCACAGGCCGAGCGCGCTTCGGCATCACGCCGGGCAAGCTTGGGCTGGTCTATCCGCTGCATGATGTGAAGCTGCTGACCGATCTGGTCGGGCCCGGCCAGGCCAAACGCATTCTGTTTACCGCACAGCTTCTGAACGCGCAGGAAGCCCAACGTATCGGACTAGTCGAAGTCCTGGCGGAAAGTTCAGACGCATTGATCGAGCAGATTCTTGCCACTTCCACGCACTCTGCCGTCGAAAACAAGCGCTTCGTGCGCCGCGTGCTCGATGGGCAGGCGCAGGATGATGCAGAAACTCTGGGAATCTTTGGCGCTGCCTTCACGCGGCAGGATTTCGCTGAAGGCGCCGCAGCCTTTGCAGAGAAACGCAAACCGGAATTCAGCTGATGAAGCTATTCGCTTTCTACTGCCGCGACGGCGAGCACGGCGAGATTTTTCGCGAGCATAGCCATGACGCCTTGCTCAAGCACTTCGAAGAGCATGGCGAACATTTCGCGGTCGCTGGCCCACTGGCCAAGGGTGACAAGATTGTTGGTTCGCTGCTGATCATCAAGGCCAGGGATGAAGCCGAAGCCCGCTCCAGGCTAGAAGCCATCCCCTATTTCTCGGTTGGGGTGTGGCAATCGATTCGCGCGGACGAATTCCAGCCATTGTTCGGTGATTGGGCTGGCGGTAGTGGGCAATAGCGCGGAACGCCGGCCAGGCCGACCGACAGAATACGGTCAATTGCCAAACAGCATCTGCAGGAGACCACGCCGTTTCGGCCTGGATTGGCCGGTTACTTCGTAGAGGTAATTAGCCAACAGGACCGCCTGGTTGCGATCCAGCAGCACCGCACGTTCGCGCAGCTGTTTATCTTCTTGTTCCGTCCGGTGCATGGTTTGCAGTCGCAGCACCATGCGCTGCCCCAGATCATTGATCTTCCAGCCTACCAGCGCGCCGGAATCGAGTGGATCCATTGACCACCTCCCAGATTGTGCGACCCTGGTTGTGCCGCAGTGAATAGCTTGATTGCGCCCCAACGCCAATATCGGTCAATGCTGTCATATTAGCCAAGTTTAGTTGTCGCGTCTGTGCTGGCATGGCACAGTTCGGCCTGACTGCCGTGAACAACGGCCACAAGTTCCAATCCTGAGCCGAGGAAAGCCAGATCAATGCTCGATACCAGCAAGCGCACCGCCTACAATGAGGACCACGAGGCCTTTCGTGACACGGTTCGCAAGGTCTTTGCCCAGCACCTCACTCCCTATCTTGATGAGCATGAGGAAAAGGGAATCGTCCCGCGCGAGACCTGGAAGGCCATGGGAGAAGCGGGACTGCTTTGCCCCACGGTCAGCGAAGAGAATGGCGGGCTGGGGCTCGATTTCGGCTTCAACTGCGTGCTGTGCGAGGAACTGTCCTATCTCGGTTCATCTGCCGGCTTCACGCTGCAGAACGATATCACCGCCAATTATTTCCAGCGGCTGGGCACCGAGGAACAGCGGCAGAAGTATCTCCCCGGCATGGTATCGGGCGACATCATCACCGCCATCGCCATGACCGAACCGGGCGCGGGTTCGGACCTGCAGGGTATCAGAACCACCGCAGTGGAAGATGGCAATCACCTGGTGATCAATGGCTCCAAGACTTACATCACCAATGGCCAAAACGCCGATTGCGTGATCGTGGTGGCCAAGACCGATCCCAGCCAGGGGGCCAAGGGCACCACGCTGGTGCTGGTCGATGCCGATACGCCGGGCTTCGAGCGTGGCCGCAATCTCGACAAGATCGGCCAGCATTCCGCCGACACATCCGAACTGTTCTTCAACGATTGCCGCGTTCCCAAGACGAACATACTGGGCGGCGAAGGGCGGGGCTTCGTCCATTTGATGGAGGAACTGCCGCAGGAACGGCTGGGCATTGCGGTGGCGGCGCAGGCGGGGGCGCAGCGCGCTTTCGATGAAGCGGTGAAGTTCACCAAGGATCGCAAGGCGTTTGGCAAGACCGTGTTCGAATTCCAGAACACCAAGTTCACTCTGGCCGATCTCAAGGCCAAGCTGCAGGTGGGCTGGGCGCATCTCGACTGGGCGATCTCTCGGCATCTCAAGGGTGAGCTCACCACCGATGAAGCGAGCGCGGCCAAGCTGTGGCACACCGACCTGCAGTGGGAGGCTTGCGACACGGCACTGCAGCTGCATGGCGGTGCGGGCTACATGAATGAATATGCCATCGCCCGGCTGTGGCGCGATGCCCGTGTGACGCGCATCTTCGGCGGCACCAACGAGATCATGAAGGAAGTGATCAGCCGTTCGATCTGAAGGGAGAAACGACATGTCCGGTCCACTCGATTTTTCGCAGCGGCGCGTCCTGGTGGTGGGCGGATCGGGCGGGATTGGCAATGGCATCGCTCACGGCTTCCGCGAGCGGGGAGCCGAAGTGCATGTAACCGGCAGACGGCCTGATGAAGGCGACTATCTCGAAGCTGAAGACAGCGATTTCACCGGGCTGACCTACCACCAACTGGACGTGACCGACCGCGATGCCGCCGCCAAGCTGGCGGCACAGCTTGGCGCGGTGGACGTGCTGGTGCTGTGCCAGGGCGCGGTGCGTTATGGCCGCGAAGAATTCGAGCGCGAAGGCTGGGACGCGGTGATCGACGTCAACCTGAACTCGGTAATGGATTGCGCGCGGGCTTTCCATCCCGGCCTGGCACAGCGCCAAGGCTCGATCATCATCGTCAGCTCGACCGGGGCGTTCCACGCCATGATCGGAAACCCGGCCTATGGTGCGAGCAAGGCCGGTGCCGCCAGTCTGGTCGGCTCGCTGGCACAGGCCTGGGCGCGCGAGGGCATCCGCGTCAACGGCATCGCTCCGGGCTTCGTGCCGACCAAGATGACCAGGATCACCACTGAGAATGAGAAACGCCGCGAAGGTGCAATCGCCCGCATCCCGCTCGCGCGGATGGGAACGCCGCAGGACATGGCCGGGGCGGCGTTGTTTCTGGCTTCGCCGCTTGCGAGCTATATTACGGGGCAGTCGCTGATCGTTGATGGCGGCCTTTCATTGTAAAATTAAGGAGATAGAAGGTGAAATTCTCACGCCTCGGCAATTCCGGGCTCAAGGTTTCGCGGCTGTGCCTCGGTTGCATGAGCTATGGCGATACCACCAAGGGGTGGCACGGCGACTGGCTGCTCGACGAGGATCAGAGCCGTCCCTTCTTCCGCAAGGCGCTGGAGAGCGGGATCAATTTCTTCGATACCGCCAATGTCTATTCGGGCGGCACGTCGGAAGAGATTACCGGTAGGCTGCTGAATGAAATGGCGTTGCGGGACGAAATCGTGGTCGCGACCAAGGCCTATTTCCCGTGGCGCAACGCGCCCAATGCCGGCGGCAATTCGCGCAAGGCCCTGATGCAGGCGATCGATGACAGCCTGCGGCGGCTTGGGATGGACTATGTCGACCTGTTCCAGATCCATCGCTGGGATGATGCGTCAACAATTGAAGAGACGATGGAAGCGCTGCATGACATCGTGAAAGCGGGCAAGGCGCGCTATATCGGCGCCTCCTCCATGTATGCGTGGCAGTTTGCCAAAGCGCAGGAGGCGGCGCGCGCCAATGGCTGGACACGTTTCATCTCGATGCAGAACCAGCTCAATCTGCTCTATCGGGAAGAAGAGCGAGAGATGCTGCCGCTGTGCGAGGCGGAAGGGGTGGGTGTGATCCCGTGGAGCCCGCTGGCGCGCGGGCGGCTGGCCCGCGCCAATGACGAGGAAACCGTGCGCAGCCAGACTGACGGCGTTGGCAAGGTGCTCTACAAGGAAGGGGATGCGGCCGATCGCGAGGTGATCGATGTGATCGGCAAGGTTGCTGACGCACGCGGTGCGGCGCGCGCCAGTATTGCGCTCGCCTGGCATTTCACCAAACCCGCTGTCACGGCGCCGATCATCGGCGCGACCAAACCAAATCATATCGATGCTGCGCTGGCCGCCCTCGAAATCGGGTTGACGCCGGAAGAGATCGCCGAGCTCGAAGCGCCCTATCGGCCCAAGTGGCCGAACGGGCTGGGCTTGCCCATGCCGCCGATGGAGCATGTTACACTGCGCCAGGATTGATCGCGGCCAGCGTAAGCGAAAACGCACCAATCCGTCACGAACGCGTCACACGCCTGCGCCATTCCATCGCTGGAAACAGGGTGAATGGCTGTGGGTGTCATCAATATTTTGCTGACCAGCGAATTGGGCGAAACGCTTGACGATTTCGTGCATGATGCATTCCATCTCAAATTCGACCGGGTCGGCCCGGAGGGTCCGCGCAGCCTGATCGAAGGGCCGGTCTGGGCCTTTGTCGACTGGGTGATGGAAGACCTTGCCGGACTTGAAATGTGCCGCCGTCTGCGCGCCGATCCCCGCACTGCCGATGCGCATATCACGATGGTGCTGGAAGAGGATGATCCAGAAGACCGGCGCCGCGCCCTGCGTGCAGGGGCCGATGATTATATGGTCGGCCCGATCGACCGCAAAATGATGCTTGACCGGGTATTGGCGCTCAAGGCGCATGATGCGGATGGGGGAAACACTGCGCTTGCTGCGCGCCGCATGGTGCCGCTGATCGAGCTTGCCCAGCTTACCATCGACACGCTTGGCCATCAGGCGCGGTGGGCAGGTGAGCCGATTGAATTGAGCCCGAACGAATTCCGCCTGCTGCGCTATTTCGCCGAGAATCCCGACCGGGTGCTGTCACGGCAGGAATTGATCGCGGGGCTGGGCAAGCGCGAACCGCCGATCGACGAACGTACGGTCGATGTATGGGTCGGGCGATTGCGGCGCGGGCTCAAGGCCGCAGGTGCGGGCAATCCGCTGCGCACGGTTCACGCGCTGGGATATGTGTTCGACACATATTGACCGCTCATGCGGTTGTTTGAAGGGTCCGCCGTATTCCCTGTTCTTCCCAATGGTAAGGGCCGCCTCGTCAAGACAAGGCGGCCCTCCTGACCTTGGGAGGAAAGGTCAGAACTGGGTGGAGATTCCGATCGAGAAACTCGTTCCGACATCGTAGCTGTTGATCTCGATGCGGTTGGTTTCGTTCCGCTGGAATTCGAAATTGTCGCGCCCGAAGATATTGCGGATTTCGAAAGACAGTTCGAATGGCTGCCCGAACGCGCCGATCTCTGCCCGCGAAACGAAATCGACGGTCAGGCCGGGGTTTTCGAGCACGTCCGGTCGCTGGAACCCGCGGCTGGTCACGCGCTTGCTGGCATAGTTGAACAGCAAGGTGGCCTGCTGCGTCTTTTCGGTGTCTTCGATCCCGACCTGGAAGTTGGCAACATGGTCTGACTGGCCGGTTAGCGCATCGCCATCGTCGAACAATTGCGAGGCCGGAGTGGCCCCATTGGGAGGGAGCAGGGTAATGTCGCCATCAACCACCGAGATATCCGATTTGGTGTAGGTATAGTTGGCAATGAGCAACAGCTGCTTGGTTTCGAACAAGCCGCCAAGGTCAATCAGATCGATACCGTATTGCAGTTCAACCTCGCCGCCATAAAGCGTGGCTTCGGGTGCATTGGCGAAGCTGGTAAGCAGGCGCCCGCCACCTGAAGAAGTGATGAAAGCTTCGATCGGATTGTCGATCTTCTTCCAGAAACCGGCCAGGCTGATCCGGTCACCGCCGCCGAGATAATATTCCCCGCGCGCTTCAAGGTTCAGCAGTTCGCTGTCGACCAGGAACGGGTTGCCACGCAGCGCGCGGTTCGATTCAGGGTCGAAATAGAGCTGCTCAACCAGTTCGCGGAACTGCGGCCTGGCAATCGTCTGCGAAGCCGAAAGGCGCAATTGCAGATCGTCCATCGCTTCCCAGGTTATCGTTCCGGCGGGGAGGAAGTAATCCTCACGATTGTTGGTCGGTGTGGCTCCGACAATCGGTGTGTTGAAAATTGACTGGTCCAGCGCCACGGTCTGCACAGCGTCTTCGTAGCGAACGCCAAGCTCCACTGTCAGCGTGTTAGTTGGCAGGAAGCGTACCAGGCCATAGCCGGCATGGATGCGCAGCCCAGCGTCAAAGGCCGGGAAATCGCTTGTTTCATCAAGCCGCACGGTAAAACCGGCCAGTGTCGATCCGTTGAATATATCTCCGGGCCGGCGCAGGCCAATTGCCGGAATCAGGCTTTCGTCCAGCAAATCCCCTTCGACTCTGGGGGCGAATTCGCGCCGGATGGAATAGCGATCCACATCCGTATAGGCATAGCCAAACGAGGTTTCGAGATTGTCAGTCAGCGGATAGCTGACGTCGATTCCACTATAGATGAGCTCTTCCTGCAGGTCGTCAAAGGCGATCCGCGTCAACCCGCTGTCTGACAGGCGGTTGAAATAGGCTACGAACTGGTCGCCAAAGGGGCTGTCAGCCACATTGGTTCGGGTATAGGAAAACAGCGCATTGAACGGCGCTTCCCGATCGGTCCGTGCATAGCCGCCGCGCAGGTCCAGTTGCAGATCGCCGAACTTGAATTCGCCCACCAGCTGCGTGTCGATCAACTGACGCTCGAACCAGGCCGTATTCTGGTTCACGAAGTCAAAGCCCGTCTCGCCCAGCTGGAAGCTGGTACCCTGTTCGAGCCGCGCGGTCTTCAGCGTGTCGCGAATGTAGAGGTTGGTCCAGCGGATCGTATGTTCGCCGATGTCCAGCCCGAAACCAAGCAGGCCGTTCACCAGTATGTTGTTGTCGGTGATGAAATTGGTGAAATCGTCGGTGATGACCGTCAGATCGGTATTGGCCGCTTGTGAGCGTACCGAGCGGTTGCGCCAGCTGTTCTTGATGCTCGCGGTCGCGATCACGCCGAGATAGTCGCCGTCACCCACTTCGAATGAAGAACCGCCGGTGATCGAGGCCGAAAAATTCGCTGGTAGCGTGTTATTCTTTTGCACTGTCACAAGGTTCGCCGGGAACAATTGACCCGCTATGCCTTCCTGTATCTCGATCGACGTATCGGCAAGCCGTTCGCCGCTATCGAAGAAGGCCTGAAGGTTGGAGGGGATATTCCGATTGCCGTTATCGAACCCGGTCCAGTCGGTCGAGGAGCCGAAATATTGCAAGCCATTCTGGAAGGTCGTTTCGCTGTCGCCACTGGCACTTACGCTCAGTTTGAGAAAGCTTTCTTCTGGAATTGCACGTGTGGTGAGATTGATCACACCGCCGCCGAATTCGCCCGGATAATTTACCGAATAGGTCTTCTGCACCAGCGAGGATGCGATGACGCTGGTAGGGAAGATGTCTAGCGGGACCACGCGGCTGAGCGGTTCGGGGCTGGGCAATGGCAGCCCGTTGAGCAGTGCCAGCGAATAGCGATCTCCCAGGCCGCGCACGAACACGCGCCCGTCGCCGACCAGCGAAAGGCCGGTCACGCGGCCAAGCGCGCCAGCGATATCACCTTCACCGGTTCGCGCGATGTCGGCTTCGGACAGCACATTGAGAACCTGGGGCGAAGATCGGGCAGGGTCGCGGTTGCGCCGCCCGGTGACGATGATCCCGCCGCCGGGGACCGAGACATCGGGCTCGACATATTGTTCGTCCTGCGAGGAAGGTTGAGCCGCAGTTTCTTCGGCTTCGGCCAGTTCTTCCGGCGGCGTCGATTCCTGCGCCGCTGCAAGTGCCGGAAAGGTTAGCGAAGAAGTTAGCAGCAACAGCCCTGCAAAGCGTTTGCCGGTCGACATGGTGGAAGACCCCTTCATGTTTTAAGGTCCTGAATTTGAGCCAGAAGCATGCGCTCTGGCGGTAAATGCGGGTGTGGGAGGCGCCGCTATGCGTGGCGCCTCCCACTTGGTGCGAAAGGCGCGATCAGTTGACCGGCAGCGAAGTGCAGGCTCCATTGGAACTGCCGAAGTTGAGTGTCGCCGAGTTGCAGGTCCAGTTGTCGAAGCGGGTATCGGCTTCGTTCTGCACTGCACCGATATAGTTCACCGCTTCGAAGAAGGGCGACAGGCCGGTCACATCGAAAGCTGGAACCGCTGTCTCATTGGTTCCGTTGGCGATGCTCATGGTCAGCGTAATGACAACATTCTCGTTGTTGTTGCTGCCTGCATCCCATGCCGCCTTGACCTGGGCATCGGTGTTGCCCGCATCGCCGCGGAATGGCCGCGCCGGGTCAAAGTCACCGATCACTGACTGGAATACAGGTGCGGCCGCGAGTGTTACTGCTTCATCCACGCGGATGCCGGTTTCGTTGTCAGTATCGATCACGCCATTGACGAGCACGCCCTTGGCGCCGCCGCGATAGCGCACGGCCTGCGAATTGGTGCTCGAGCGTTCGAGGAAGGTGAAGTTGGCAACCCGCAGCACGGTTTGCGGGTTGGCTGCTGTCGAAAAGTCCGAATCGGGCGAATCGAGTTCGATGATATTGTCACCACCGCCGCTGCGCTGCGCGGCGATCACGAACTGAAGATTGGCCTGCGCCCCGGAATCGACATCGATCGAATCGTCATCCGCGCCCACGACGACCAGATTCTTGATGTTGACCGAACCACCGAAGAGTTCGATCCCGTCATCGGAACTGTTGAACGACATGATGTTGTTCAACTTCGTGCCCGTGCCGGTGCCGCCGGTAGTCAGCGACTGCAATTCGCTGCCAGGGGCGATACTGAAACCGGAAAAGCGGATCTGTACAAATTCGAGCGAGCCCGAACTGTCTGCCGGGTTGGCGCCGCCGAACAGCGTAGTCGTGTTGGTCCCTTCAAGCTGCTGTTCGCAATCGGCCTGATTGGGCGGATTGATGGTGCCGGAACGGCAATCCGAGACCGGCGCCCGGCCCAGCAGGACAACACCGCCCCATTGCGAGATCGAGGCATCGGTGCTGAGCCCCAGCACATTGTCGCGACTGGTGAAGATGATCGGCCGTGCAGCGGTACCGCTTGCCTCGATCGAGTTGCCGCGGTTGACCACAAGAAACGAACGGCCCGTTGCCCCATACACGATCACGCCTGGCTCGATGGTCAGCGTGACATCGGTTCCGGTGCTGGTGGGGCCGCGGTCCGTGCCGACATCAACCTGGCCAGGCAGGGAGTAGAGCAGACCGCTGATAAAGGGGAGGGTGGAATCCGCATCGATCAAGGCCGGAAGCTGGCAAATGCGATATTCGCCGGTTGGGCCGGAAATCGTTCCGCCGTCTGTCAGTCCGCCGGTGGCCGCAATGGTTGGGCAGCCCGCAGCCGGTGTTACGCTGCCGGAGCCGGGCGTCGGTGTGGGCGTGGGTGTTGGCGCCGGGTTGTTGATGATAATGTTCCCGCCAGTGCCGGGAGAGACGATTTCGTCTGCACCACAGCCGGCCAGGGCGACCAGGCTGCAACCAAGAATGAGCGTTTTTTGAATGTTTTTCACAGCGAGCGGTCCCCTCAAGAAAACCCAGAATCGGAAAAGTCTGCGCGTTGGTGCGCACCGGTTCGCTAGGGGGGCTTGATGACAGTTTGGGGGCCAAGATTGCGGTTTTGCAACAATCCACAAACTATGACTGAAGAATGACAAATATGACGCCGGACGCGCTAGGGATCCAGCTCGCTTCTCACAGCTTGGGTATATATATTACAGATATATATCAGTGTGTTATGGGCTAAAGATTGCGGATTTATGACAATGTTGCATTTTTATTGCTCCCCCATGCGCATTACGCCATTCTTGATGCGTCAATGGGAGAACAAACATGATCGCAGCAGCTATCGCCTGCACCATGATTCTGGCTCAGTCGGCTGCATTGCCTGCTGGCGAATCGGATGAAATCGAGGTTCGTTCGGCGGAGAGCCAGGTTGGGTATGAGGCGTTGATGGCGGGCGACAACGAACGCGCCATCGCCGAAATCGAAGCCAATCGAGTTTTGGCGCAGAACGATCCGGCGCGGCTGCTCAATCTGGGTATTGCCTATGCGCGCAGCGGTGATGAAAGTCAGGCCCGCGCCATGTTTCAGGCGGCTCTGACTAGCGCTGACCAGATGGAACTCGAAACCTCTCAGGGCGATTGGGTCTACTCGCGGGCGCTCGCACGCCAGGCCCTGCGCATGCTTGGAGATGGTTCGCTCCACACTACGCGCATGGCGGTGCGCTGACGGGCGGGTACCGCATCATTCGGCAGGCCTCACCCTAAGGCGCTTCGGGACTGTAGTTCCGGGGCGCTTTTTCTTGTCCTGACCGGGGAATTCCGCCGATCGAGCGGCAATCGCCGGGCGGGGTGTGGATAGCCTGTGCATGACTTGAGAAACGCGTCCTTCGCAGTTTTGTCACTGCATTGTCACTTGGGCTAAGCATGGGGGCCTGATGAAGGCGTCCCAAGTGATTCTCGCGCAAGCCGGTTGTTTATCGGCAGCGGCGATTCTGGCGTTGGTGGCCGTGCCAGTTCGGGCAGACGTGCTTGAAATCGGCGCGGAGGGTTCGCGCTGGGTATCCGGTGGCCCGCTCGAGACCGGCTTGGCGGCCGAAACGCCGCCGCAAGCAATCGTAATTCCCGATAAGGCTGCTGTTCCAGCGCGGTATATTCCCGTGGCCCAGGCAGAGGCCAGCAGCCGGGGAGTCCCGCCGCAATTCGCCGCCAAGGTTGCTGAACTTTCGGCGCGCTACGATCTTAGCCCAGCACTGATCGAGGCGTTGGTCTGGCAGGAAAGCCGCTGGCGCACTGCTGCGGTTTCGCCCAAGGGCGCGCGCGGGCTGGCCCAGCTGATGCCGGGGACTGCGAGCTATCTCGGTGTCAATCCTGACGATCCCTTTGCCAACCTTGAAGGCGGCGCACGTTATCTGCGCGAGCAGCTCGACCGGTTTGGCGGCGATCTGGAAAAGGCGCTGGCTGCCTACAATGCCGGGCCGGGACGGGTCGAGCGCGCGGGCGGCGTGCCGCGTATCCGCGAAACCCAGCAATATGTCGTGGCGATCATGGACCGCCTCACAGTTCACACTTCCAAGGAAACACCATAGATGCGTCTCTTCTCTCGCCTGACGGCCCTGGCATTGTTGCTTAGCCCTGCGGCTGCTTTCGCGCAGCAGGCCGGCGATCCGCAGGGCTCTGGCCCGATCGTGGCGGCGCTGGCGTGGCTTCAGGGCACGCTGCTGGGCACAGTCGCGACCACGGTCGCGGTGATGGCGGTGGCAGCGGTCGGCTTCATGATGCTGACCGGGCGGATGAACTGGCGCTTCGGCGTGACGGTGATCGTGGGCGTGTTCATCCTGTTCGGCGCGACGACTATCGTTGCCGGTATCCAGGCGGCGGCGGGGTAGGGCGAGGATGAACGACCTCGTCCGCCATCCCGTGCACCGCGCACTCACCCGGCCGCAGATGTTCGCGGGCGTGACGATGAATTTCTTCATCATCAATCTGATGGT
>LOET01000048.1 GCA_001515985.1 Sphingomonadales bacterium BRH_c3
CCCCGCCGGTGCCGACAACGGCCTTCTTGACCAGCCGCGCTGCATGCTCGCTGACGTGAAGACTGGCCGCGCCGCACGCAGCCAGCACTGCGCCGCGCGCCTGCGCCAGCTTGAGGGTCGATTGCGGGTTCTTGTTGGCGAAGACTTCTTCCGCCGCAGCCCGGTCGGGCGAATGGGCAGCGATCACTGCGGCGATCGCGCCATGCAGGTGATTGAGCCGCTGCGCCATCTGCGCCTTGGAATCGGTCTTGACCTCGCCGTTGGCGATATGGACGAGGCGCGATCCCTCGACCCGGATGACGCCCCAACCGGTGCAGCTGAGCGAGGGGTCGAGGCCAAGGATCAGCATATCGGAATTATATCCGGATGCCGACGCGCGGACCGAACTGCACCATGATGAAATAGAGCGCCACGGTCAGCGCGCAGCCTGCCGCAAGCGCGATCCAGAAGCTGGAACCCTGGCGCAGCATCCATGGCATCAGCAGGAACATCGGGAGGCTGGGCAGGACAAACCAGAAGGTTGCCTCGGCATGGGTGGCCATGTTTTCGGTATCCGGGCGCGCATGCCAAAGGAATATCATGCCCAGGATCGAAACCAGTGGCAGCGAGGCAATCAGCGCCGCCATCGCGGGCAGCCGCCGGCCCACTTCGGCAATCGCCGCGATCATCGCACCGGCCAGCAGCGCCTTCGCGACGAAGCTCCACATCAGCCGATCTTCTCCATGATCTCGTCGCTGATCTCGTAATTGCCCCACACAGTCTGAACGTCATCATCGTCATCCAGCGCATCGACCAGCTTCAGCAATGTCGCCGCGCCCGATTCGTCCATCTCGACGGTGATATTAGGCTTCCACGCCAGCTTGACGTTTTCCGCTTCGCCAAGCACGGCTTCGAGCGCGCTGGCAACAGCGTGAAGGTCGTCGGCAGCGGTCCAGATGGTGTGGCCATCTTCGCTGCTTTCGACGTCGACTGCACCCGCTTCGATCGCGGCTTCCAGCAGTTTTTCCTCATCGCCTGCACTGGCCGGATATTCGATCAGGCCAAGCCGCTCGAAGCCGTGTTGCACCGAACCTTCAGTGCCCAGATTACCGCCGTTCTTGGAAAAGCAGGTGCGCACATTGGTGGCCGTGCGGTTGCGGTTGTCGGTCAGTGCCTCGACAATGATCGCGCTGCCTCCCGGGCCATAGCCTTCATAGCGCACTTCCTCGTAATTATCTCCGTCATTGGCAGATGCCTTGTCGATCGCGCGCTGGATATTGTCCTTCGGCATCGATTGCGCCTTGGCCGCATTGATCGCAAGGCGCAGGCGCGGATTCATGTCTGGATCGGGCATGCCCATTTTCGCCGCGACTGTGATTTCGCGCGAAAGCTTGGAGAAGAGGTTTGAGCGCTTCTTGTCCTGCGCGCCCTTGCGATGCATGATGTTCTTGAATTTGGAATGGCCTGCCATGGGATGTCGTTTCGCAAATCTCGATTGGTGGGAACAGGGGGTCGCATTAGCCGCATGACGCGTAAAATCACAAGCCTTCCCGCGCATATCCATGCGCGAGCGGAATGGGCGAGCTATTTGGCCTTCGTTAAACTCCCGGCACTTCCCGAACAAACCGCACCATTCGGATTCAAAAGTTTCAAAGCGGTTCTGCGCATGTTGGCGCTTGATCTGGGTATCATGCTGGTGCTGGTTTCTGTCGCCCTGCTGGCCCTGATGGTTGGCGTAGACCTGCCCCAAACGGCGTTGTCCGGCTTCGAGATCGATCTGCAATTGGCCCTCATGGTGGTTATCGCCGCGCCGCTTGCCGAAGAAATCCTGTTTCGTGGCTGGCTGTCGGGGCGGCCCGGCCATCTGCTGGCATTTCTGGTTATGCTCAGCGGGGGAACAGCAGTCACTCTCTCCTTTGCTGCCCGTGACCAGGGACAATATCTGGCTGTGCTGGTGGCCACCGCATTTCTTGCCTTCCTGGCAATCCTGTTGCTACGGAACCGGCCTGCACTTGGCTGGTTCCGCGCCATCTTCCCGATCATCTTCTGGCTCAGCACTTTCGCCTTCGCTTCGATCCACCTGCTGAATTATGAAGAGGGCAGCCTCGCTATCCTGCTGCCACTCGTACTGCCGCAATTCGTGCTGGGCACGATCCTGGCCTATTTGCGGGTCCATTACGGGCTGTGGAGCTGCGTGTTGCTCCATGCCGCGCACAACGGGCTGATCCTGGGTGTTGTGGCGCTGGCGAGCTCTTTTGGCAGCTAGCCCGAGACGGGCATGCTCCGCTCAAGAAAGGCGATGACCGCAGCATTGAAGGCATCGTTCCTGTCGCCTGCCACCATATGGCCCGCTTCGCCCACATCCACGCTTTCGGCATGCGGCACCTTGGCGCGGAAAGCTGCGATGCTGGCATCAGACACCATATCGGACAGCTTGCCGCGCACGACCAGCACCGGCACATCCGGCCGTTCGCCCAGCCTCATGGTCGAACGCTGCAGGGGATCGTGGAACCTGCTCGGATCTTCAACTCCGAACATAACCGGATCCCAGTGCCAATACAGCCGGCCATTGCCGCGCAGGCGCAGGTTCTTCATCAAACCGCTCGGATCTTCTGGGCGCGGGCGCTCAGGGTAATAGGCTGCCACCGCGTCTGCCGCTTCCTCCAGCGAAGCAAAGCCTGCGTGGTGCGCATTCATGAAGCTGACGATCCGCTCGACCCCTGCCGGTTCCATGTCGGTCACGATGTCGACCAGCACCAGCGCAGCGGGCGAGGCACCTTCACCGATTACATGAATTGAAGTGAGCCCGCCCATCGATGCGCCAACCAGCGCGTATGGCCCGTCATGCCCGTCGACAATGGCATGAATATCCTTGATCCGGTCATGGATCGAATAGGCCTGTGTCGGTGACCACTCGCTTTCGCCATGGCCGCGGGCATCCAGATTGACCACACGGTATCCTGCCGCGACGAGCGCGCGCATGGCGCCTGCCCAGCTGTGCCGGGTCTGCCCGCCGCCATGCATCAGCAAAACAAGTGGCGCAGCATCCGGCCCACCAACATCGCCGACCAGCACCAGCCCATCCGAAGCGGTAAAGCGCGCGGGGCGAAATTCGAACGGGTCCTGATCGGCCATGAAAGCCCCTTGCAGCGGTCAACAGATGACCGCGCGTAAAACCCGCAGCCCGGTATCACAATTACCCAATTGCACAGCAAGCCGGTGCCCCGCCGCCATGCGGTGTCAGACGGCTAGATTCTGACCGCTGTTCCGCTGGCCGAAACCATCAGCATCGAGCCGGTATCGCCGATCACTTCATAATCGAGATCGACGCCGACTACGGCATTGCCGCCGCGCGCGCCGCATTCGGCCTGCAGTTCCTGGATCGCCTGTTCGCGCGCCTTGGCCAGGATGCGTTCGTAACTGCCCGAGCGCCCGCCCACGATGTCGCGGATATTGGCGAAAAGATCGCGGAAGATATTGGCACCCACGATCACCTCGCCGGTGACGATGCCGAGATACTGCTGGATTGGCTGCCCTTCGATCGTGGGTGTGGTGGTGACGATGATGCCGCGCGCGTCTTTCCAGGGTCCTGCCATTGTCCTTCTCTCCTTAACCGAGGCCGAGCGCGGCCTTGTAGGTGTCGAGCACCATTTCCATTTCGGCCCGATCATCGGGCTTCATCTTCCGCAGGCGAACGATCTGGCGCATGATCTTGGCGTCATAACCCACCGCCTTTGCCTCGGCATAGACATCACGAATATCGTCGGCGATGCCTTTCTTTTCTTCCTCGAGGCGTTCAATGCGTTCAATCAAAAGGCGCAGGCGATCATCGGTGGCTTCAGCCATCTGGTTCTGTCTCCATTGGAATTGGAATGAGAATCGGTCGGACCAGCGATAGCCAGCGACCGGGGCGGCGTGAACCCGCCGCTGGATCAATCCACCTTATTTTTCGCTCACTGGTTCTTTTTCAGGCTTGCTTCCATTGCAGCAAGCTGTTCGGCGGTCGCAGGCTTTTGCCTCGTCGCCTTCCACTCGTCTTGTCGCATGCCATGAACCAGCTCTCGCGCCGCGGCCTTGTCACCTGCATATCCCGCATCACGGATCCAGTCTGCCAGGCAATTGCGACAAAAGCCCGCCAGCCCCATCAGTTCGATGTTCTGAGCGTCGTGGCGATGGCGCAGATGCCGGACCAGCCGACGGAAGGCAGCGGCGGCCACCGCATCGTCCAGCTGATCAAGCGGATCGCCAGAAGTGATGGGCGCATTCGTATCCATGGTTACTATTCCTTGTCTTGCAATATAGCTGTGCCATAGCAGTTTGCCATGTCCAAGCCCTCACTCAACCGGCTCGATCCGCGTAACCGCAAGGTCAAGATTCTCGCCACTATCGGCCCAGCCAGTCGTTCGCCCGAGATGCTGCGCCGCCTGCTCAAGGCCGGGGCCGACGCCTTTCGCGTCAATATGAGCCACGGCGAGCACACGGTGCACGGGGAGGCGATCCGGGCGATCCGGGCGCTGGAAAAGGAATTCAGCCGCCCGATCGCGATCCTGGCTGACCTGCAGGGGCCCAAGTTGCGCGTGGGCACGTTCAAGGAGGGGCAAGCGGTGATCCGCCATTCGGGCCACTTCACGCTCGACCGCAATCCCGAGCCGGGCGATGAAACGCGGGTCTGCCTGCCCCATCCCGAACTCTTCGGAATTCTGGAAAAGGGCCAGCGGCTGCTGATCAACGACGGCAAGATCCGGCTGAAGGTGATCAAGGCGAGCGCAGACGAGATCCTTTGTTCGGCTGAAGTCGGCGGCGTGATTTCCGACCGCAAGGGCGTGAATGTGCCCGATGCCGAAGTGCCGATCCCGGCGCTGACCGAAAAGGACCGCCGCGATCTTGCTTTCGCTATCGAGCAAGGCGTTGACTGGGTGGGCCTGAGCTTCGTGCAACGCCCCGAAGATCTGGCCGAAGCGCGCAAGCTGATTGGCGGCAAGGCCGCGCTCTGCGCCAAGATCGAAAAGCCGATGGCGGTTCGGCGGCTGACCGAGATCATCGAACAATCGGACGGCATCATGGTGGCACGCGGCGACCTGGGCGTCGAGCTGGAGCCCTATGAGGTTCCGCCGCTTCAGAAACGCATCGTCAACGCCGCGCGAACGGCAGGCAAGCCGGTGATCGTCGCGACGCAGATGCTCGAATCGATGATCGAAAGCCCCACGCCAACGCGCGCCGAAGTGTCCGACGTTGCCAATGCGGTCTATGACGGCGCCGATGCGGTGATGCTCAGCGCCGAAACGGCAGCGGGCGAATGGCCGGAAGAGGCGGTGTCGATCATGGACAAGATCGCAGTGCAGGTCGAGCGCGATGAAGGTTACAAAGCGCGAGTCCGGTTCCTTGCGACACCCCCCGATGCAACTACATCCGACGCGCTGGCACACGCCTGCATGACCATCGCTGACACCGTTGCAATCAGCGCAATCAATGTTTTCACATCCTCCGGCTCGACCGCGCGGCGTGTGGCACGCGAGCGGCCCGGCGTCCCGATGCTGGTACTCACCCCTTCACAGCGCACCGCCCGGCGCATGGCGCTCTTATGGGGCGCGCACGCGGTGATGACCAAGGATATCGGCAGCTTCGAAGAGATGATTGCGAAGGGCAAGCGGATGGCCCTGCGCCATGGATTTGGCACGGCCGGCAGCAAGCTGATCGCGCTGGCGGGTGTGCCGTTCGGGACGCCGGGGAGCACGAACCTGCTGCATGTCGTGACCCTGGCGGGTGACGAGCTGGAGAAGCATGGGGGGTAGAGCGGGGGCCGGCAAGCGCGTAATTATACTCAAGCCGCGAGCTGGTTGAGATGCTCCAGCGTCGGCCCGTAAAGCGGTTCTTCGAACACGATCCCGGCGCGCTGATCCTCGATCCACACAACTTCGGCGGGCTGGTAGCCAAGGCCTGGCAGTTTGACTGCAACCAGTTCCCCGGGGCGGATCGACCATGAACGCGCATCGACCATGCAGCCCCCCACGCTGATATCCAGCACCGGCAGCTGAAGCTTCAAGCCCGATCGATAGCGCACTTCGGCATTGTAACGCGCCGCAAAGCGTTCGTTCTGTCTGCGCTCTGTCTGCAAATCCATGCCTGTTCCCCAACGTGCTTGCCCATCAGTAACGCGGCAGGCTTGCCAGTCCCGTTACGAGCATGGCGGATTTCTGGTGGAGGAAACTGGTTAATTCGCGGTTACGCAGTTTGCCGCAGGGTTCAATCAGCTGTGGGCGGCCCTTTCCAGCCGTGCCCGCGCCTCTGCCTCGCCGATCAAAGGCAGCAGTTCGGCCATATCCGGCCCGTGGTCCATGCCCGTAAGCGCCTGGCGCAGCGGCAGGAACAGCGGCTTTCCCTTGCGGCCGGTCTTTTCCTTCAACGCGGCTGTGAGTGTGTGCCAGGGGTCATCGCTCCATTCGAGCGTTCGCGCCGCCTCAGCCATATAGGCGCGGTCTTCAGCGCCGAATTCGATCCGGTCGATCGGGCCGGTGACCAGCCGCCACCATTCGCCAGCCTCGGCCACTGTCGCCAAATTGGGCCGGATCGCGTGCCAACCTGCCTCATCCATCCCGGCGGGCAGGCGGTCCTTTACCTCGACGAAATCGAGCTGGTGGATGATCGCCTTGTTGATCCGCTCAAGCTCGGCATCGTCAAATCGGGCCGGCGCGCGTCCGAAAGTCGCCAGGTCGAAACTTTCGATCAGCGCCGCCCGGTCGGCAATCGGCTCCACGGCAAGCGAAGTTCCCAGCCGCGCAAGCAGTGCAATCAGCGCTTCAGGCTCAATGCCTTTCTCGCGGAACGCATCGCAGCCAAGCGATCCGAGGCGCTTCGACAATTTGCCTTCCTTGCCCATCAACAGCGCCTCATGCGCGAATGCGGGGTGCGGACTTGCTGCATCGGATGCTGCAGCAAAACCTGCAGCATGAAGTGCGGTAAACATCTGAACTTGAACAGCAGTGTTGGAAACATGGTCTTCGCCGCGCAGCACGTGCGTGATGCCCATTTCGATATCGTCGACCGCGCTTGGAAGCATATAGAGCCATGATCCGTCAGCCCGGCGTATCACAGGGTCCGAAAGCTGGGCGGCATCGAATTTCTGCGGCCCACGAATTCCATCTTCCCATGCGATCGGCTCTGCATGGTCGAGCAGGAAGCGCCAGTGCGGAAGAATGCCCTCGGCTTCTTTCGTCGCTCGTTCCGCATCGGTCAATTTGAGCGCGCCGCGATCGTAAATCGGCGGCAGGCCCCGCCCCAGAAGAACCTTGCGCCTGAGCTCCAGCTCCTGCGCGGTCTCATAGGCTGGATAGACCCGCCCGGCAGCCTTCAACGCTTCGAAGGCTGCCTCGTAATGTGCCAGCCGCAGCGACTGGCGTTCCTCCCCATCAGGTTCCAGCCCCAGCCAGGCGAGGTCGGCCCTGATTGCCTCGACATATTCCTCGCGCGATCTTTCGGCATCGGTATCGTCGATCCGCAGCAGGAAGCGCCCGCCGCTCTGCTTCGCCAGCATCCAGTTATGGAGCGCGGTGCGGATATTGCCGACATGAAGGCGGCCCGTGGGCGAAGGGGCGAAACGCGTGGTGGTTGTCATGGCATTGGCCGTTAGCGCCAGTTGGCACAAAAGCGAAGCCCCGCCAGAGCGCAAACTCCGGCGGGGCCAAGGTTCTTCAGCCCGGTCTGGGCGCGGCGATTATTCGCTCGCCTCGGCGGCGGCGGACGAAGCACCCATCGCCGCCTTCATCGCTTCTTCCGAAGGGATGGCGTCGGCTGCGGGCTCTGGCTCGGCCTTCGGCTCGGGCGCGCTGGCTGCAGCCAGTGCATCCTGTTGCTTCTTCCACTGAGCGCGGAGCGCCGCATCGCGGCTTGAAGCGATAACGCGCATGCGGTTCATGCCGGCGCCCGTCCCTGCGGGGATCAGACGGCCTACGATCACGTTTTCCTTCAGACCGATCAGCGAGTCCTTCTTCCCTTCGACCGCCGCCTGCGTCAGCACGCGGGTAGTCTCCTGGAACGAAGCGGCCGAAATGAAGCTGCGCGTCTGCAGCGATGCCTTGGTAATGCCGAGCAGGATCGGCTTGCCCTGGGCCGGAGCCTTGCCCTTGCCCAGCTTGGCATTCGCTTCGAACATTTCTTCAAGGTCGACCTGTTCGCCCGGCAGCAGCACGGTATCGCCGCCATCGGTGATCTCAACCTTCTGCAGCATCTGGCGAACGATCACCTCGATGTGCTTGTCGTTGATCTTCACGCCCTGCAACCGGTAGACTTCCTGAATCTCGTCGACGAGATATTCAGCCAGCGCTTCCACGCCGAGCACTTCCAGGATGTCGTGCGGATTGGGCGAGCCGGAAATCAGCGTATCGCCCTTCTTCACGAAGTCGCCTTCCTGAACGTCGATCACCTTGGTCTTCGGAATCAGATACTCGACCCGATCCCCCTCTTCCGGAACAATCGCGATCTTGCGCTTGGCCTTGTATTCGCGGACAAATTCGATCTTGCCAGAGATCTTGGCAATCACCGAAACATCCTTTGGCATACGCGCTTCGAACAGCTCGGCAACGCGCGGCAGACCGCCGGTGATGTCGCGCGTCTTGGCGGCTTCGCGAGAAGCACGGGCAAGAATGTCGCCAGCCGCGACCGTCTGGCCATCCTGAACCGAAAGCGTAGCGCCTGGGGCCAGCATATAGCGCGCGGCCTCGGTTTCCTCGCCCTTCTTGCCGCCTTCTTCGCCAAGCAAGGTCAGGCGGGGACGCAGGTCCTCCTTCCGCTTGCGACCGGTGGCGCGGTTTTCGGTGACGACCCGCTGAGCGATGCCAGTCGCTTCGTCAGTGCGTTCTTCCAGGGTCGTGCCTTCAACCAGATCCTGATAGCGCACCACACCTGACTGTTCGGTGATGATCGGCAGAGTGAACGGATCCCATTCAGCCAGGCGGTCACCTTCCTTAACATTTGCGCCATCCTGATGCATCAACACGGTGCCGTAAGGCACCTTGTGGATTTCACGCTCACGGCCTTCCTTGTCGATGACCGCGATCTCGCCATTGCGGGCGAGCGAGAGGATACGTCCCTTCTTGTCCGTGATCGTCGGCATGTCGCGATACTCGACCCTGCCGTCCGAAATGGCTTCAAGGTGCGAAGTCTCGTTGATCTGCGCAGCACCGCCGATATGGAACGTCCGCATGGTCAGCTGTGTGCCCGGCTCGCCGATCGACTGCGCCGCAATCACGCCAACGGCTTCACCGATGTTCACCGGTGTGCCGCGGGCAAGGTCGCGGCCATAGCAGGTCGCGCAAACGCCCTGGCCTGCTTCGCAGATCAGCGGGCTGCGGATCTTGGCCGACTGCACTTCCGCATCCTCGATCGCCTTGACCATGGGTTCGTCCAGCAGCGTACCCGCCTTGACGACCACTTCGCCGGTCTTGGCGTTGACGAGATCCTCGGCCACGGTACGGCCCAGGATGCGCTCGCCGAGCGAAGCGATGACCGAGCCGCCCTGCACGATTGCGCGCATTTCCAGCGCGTTCTCGGTCTTGCAGTCCTCTTCCACGATCACGCAGTCCTGCGATACGTCCACCAGGCGGCGGGTCAGGTAACCCGAATTCGCCGTCTTGAGCGCGGTATCGGCCAGGCCCTTGCGGGCGCCGTGGGTCGAGTTGAAGTATTCAAGGACGGTCAGGCCTTCCTTGAAGTTCGAGATGATCGGGGTTTCGATGATCTCGCCCGAAGGCTTGGCCATCAACCCGCGCATACCTGCAAGCTGCTTCATCTGCGCTGGCGAACCACGCGCACCGGAGTGACTCATCATGTAGATCGAGTTGATCTGGGCTTCCTTGCCGTCGTCACCGATCGGCTGAGCCTTGATCTTCTCCATCATCGCATCGGCCACCTGATCGCCGCAACGGCTCCAGGCGTCGATCACCTTGTTGTATTTTTCCTGCTGGGTGATCAGGCCGTCCTGATATTGCTGCTCGTAATCGGTGACCAGCGCCTTGGTCTGATCGACCAGCGCCACCTTTTCGTGCGGGATGATCATGTCATCCTTGCCGAAGGAGATACCGGCGCGGAATGCATAGCGGAAACCCAGCACCATGATCGCGTCAGCGAACAGCACCGTGTCCTTCTGGCCGGTGTGGCGATAGACCTCGTCGATCACGTCGCCGATGTCCTTCTTGGTGAGAAGGCGGTTGACGATGTCGAAGGGAACCTTGTGGTTCTTGGGCAGGCATTCGCCGATCAGCATCCGGCCAGGCGTGGTGACAAAGCGCTTCATCGTCACCTTGCCGTCTTCATCGGCCTGCGGAACGCGGGCGATGATCCGCGTGTGCAGCGTGACAGACTTCACTTCCAGCGCCTGGTGCACTTCGGCCATGTCGGAGTAACGCGGCAGCTTCTCGATGCGGGTGCCGTCCTTCTCCTCGATATATTCGGGCGTCTTTTCCTGTCGTTCCATCGACAGGTAATAGAGGCCCAGCACCATGTCCTGCGAAGGCACGATGATCGGCTTGCCGTTGGCGGGCGAGAGGATGTTGTTGGTGCTCATCATCAGCACGCGCGCTTCCAGCTGCGCCTCAAGGCTCAGCGGGACGTGCACGGCCATCTGGTCACCGTCAAAGTCGGCGTTGAAGGCGGCGCAGACCAGCGGGTGCAGCTGGATTGCCTTGCCTTCGATCAGCACCGGCTCGAACGCCTGGATGCCAAGGCGGTGAAGCGTGGGCGCGCGGTTGAGCAGCACAGGATGTTCGCGGATCACCTCGTCGAGGATGTCCCAGACTTCCTTGCGTTCCTTCTCGACCCACTTCTTGGCCTGCTTCAGCGTCATCGACAGGCCCTTGGCATCGAGCCGGGCGTAGATGAACGGCTTGAACAGCTCGAGCGCCATCTTCTTGGGCAGGCCGCACTGGTGCAGCTTGAGTTCGGGGCCGGTAACGATCACCGAACGGCCCGAATAATCGACGCGCTTGCCGAGCAGGTTCTGGCGGAAGCGGCCCTGCTTGCCCTTGAGCATGTCAGACAGTGACTTGAGCGGGCGCTTGTTGGCGCCGGTGATCACGCGGCCGCGGCGGCCGTTGTCAAACAGCGCGTCGACGGCTTCCTGCAGCATGCGCTTTTCGTTGCGCACGATGATGTCGGGCGCGCGCAGCTCGATCAGGCGCTTCAAGCGGTTGTTGCGGTTGATCACGCGGCGATAGAGATCGTTGAGATCGGAGGTCGCGAAGCGGCCACCGTCCAGCGGCACCAGCGGGCGCAGCTCGGGCGGAATGACCGGGATTACTTCCAGGATCATCCATTCGGGGCGGTTGCCCGATTCGATGAAGCTTTCGACAACCTTCAGCCGCTTGATGATCTTCTTGGGCTTGAGCGCGGACTTGGTGGTGGCGAGATCTTCCAGCAAATCTTCGCGCTCTTTTTCAAGATCGAGATCCATCAGCATGATCTTGACCGCTTCCGCGCCGATCCCGGCGCTGAAGGCGTCTTCGCCATATTCGTCCTGATATTCAAGCAGCTCGTCTTCGGTCAGCAGCTGGAATTTTTCGAGCGGAGTCAGGCCCGGCTCGATCACGACATAATGCTCGAAATAGAGCACGCGTTCGAGCTGTTTGAGCTGCATGTCGAGCAGCAGGCCGATGCGCGAAGGCAGCGACTTGAGGAACCAGATATGCGCAACCGGCGCCGCCAGTTCGATGTGGCCCATGCGTTCGCGGCGGACCTTGGTCACGGTCACTTCCACGCCGCATTTTTCGCACACAACGCCCTTGTACTTCATGCGCTTGTACTTGCCGCACAGGCACTCGTAATCCTTCACCGGGCCGAAGATGCGCGCGCAGAACAGCCCGTCACGCTCGGGCTTGAACGTGCGGTAGTTGATGGTTTCCGGCTTCTTGATCTCGCCGAACGACCAGCTGCGGATGCGCTCGGGAGAGGCAATGCCGATCTGGATCTGGTCGAAGGTTTCCGGCTTGGCCAGGTGGTTGGTGAATTTGGTCAGTTCGTTCATTTTTCAAATCCCATACGGGTGAAATCTCGGGGCGGTTTGCGGTCGGACCTTGCGGCCCGACCCGTTATTCCGCCGCCTCCGGCCATTCGTTCTCGCCGTCCTCATCTTCGCCAAGCGATTTGAGTTCGACATTGAGACCCAGGCTGCGCATTTCCTTGACAAGCACGTTGAAGCTTTCCGGAATGCCGGCCTCGAAGGTGTCATCGCCCTTGACGATCGCTTCATAGACTTTGGTCCGGCCGACCACGTCGTCAGACTTCACCGTCAGCATTTCCTGCAAGGTGTAGGCCGCGCCGTATGCCTGCAGCGCCCAGACTTCCATTTCGCCGAAACGCTGGCCACCGAATTGCGCCTTGCCGCCCAGCGGCTGCTGGGTGACGAGCGAATAGGGGCCGATCGAGCGGGCATGGATCTTGTCATCGACCAGGTGGTGGAGCTTGAGCATATACATGCAGCCCACAGTCACCTTGCGGTCGAACGCATCGCCGGTACGGCCATCGAACAGCGTGACCTGGCCGGATGTCGGCAGGTTGGCCTTTTCAAGCATGGCCGAAACGTCAGCTTCGCGGGCGCCGTCGAACACCGGCGTACCCATGGGGACGCCGCTGACCAGATTACCGGCCAGTTCGAAGATCTCCTCGTCGCTGCGCCTGCGCACCTCGTCGGCATAAACATCGCCGTAAATCTCGACGAGCTTTTCGCGCACCACTTCGGGCGGACGCCCTGCACTGGCATCGGGATTGGCCGCACGCCATTCCTCCAGCGCTGCGGCCACCTGCTGGCCAAGGCCGCGCGCGGCCATGCCCAGATGCGTTTCGAAGATCTGTCCAACGTTCATGCGCGAAGGCACGCCGAGCGGATTGAGCACCATGTCAACCGGGGTGCCGTCTTCCATGAACGGCATGTCCTCGATCGGCAGCACACGGCTGATGATGCCCTTGTTACCATGGCGCCCAGCCATCTTGTCGCCGGTCTGCAGCTTGCGCTTGATGGCCACGAACACCTTGACCATCTTGAGCACGCCCGGAGCCAGCTCGTCGCCGCGCTCGAGTTTTTCCTTACGGTCCTCGAACTTGTCTTCGATGCCTTTTACAGCTTCGTCATACTGGCTCTTGACCGCTTCAATCTGCGCCTGGCGATTGTCGTCAGCCACTGCAAACTTGAACCATTCGAAGCGTTCGATCGAATCGAGCAGTTCTTCGTCAATCACCGTACCCTTCTTCACGCCCTTGGGCGCTGCCGAGGCGGTCTGGCCGATCAGCATGTCGCGCAGGCGATTGTAGGTTGCACGGTTGAGGATAGCGCGTTCGTCCTGGCTGTCCTTGCGCAGGCGCTCGATTTCCTCGTGCTGGATCGCGCGCGTACGGTCATCGATCTCGATACCGTGGCGGTTGAAGATCCGCACGTCCACGATCGTGCCCGAGGTGCCCGGCGGCAGACGGAGCGAGGTGTCGCGCACGTCGCTGGCCTTTTCGCCGAAGATCGCGCGCAGCAGCTTTTCTTCGGGAGTCATCGGGCTTTCACCCTTGGGCGTGATCTTGCCGACCAGGATATCGCCCGGATGCACTTCAGCACCGATATAGACGATGCCCGCCTCGTCGAGGTTGCGCAGCGCCTCCTCGCCAACATTGGGAATGTCGCGAGTGATATCTTCCGGACCCAGCTTGGTATCCCGGGCCATCACTTCGAATTCCTCGATGTGGATCGAGGTGAACACGTCATCCTTGACGATACGCTCGGAGATCAGGATCGAGTCTTCATAATTGTAGCCGTTCCACGGCATGAACGCGACGAGGCTATTCTTGCCCAGCGCCAATTCGCCCAGATCGGTCGAAGGCCCGTCTGCAATGATGTCGCCAACTTCGAGCACGTCACCCACCTTCACCAGCGGACGCTGGTTGATGCAGGTTGACTGGTTGGAGCGCTGGAACTTCTGCAGCGAGTAAATGTCGACGCCCGACTGGCCGGGTTCGACATCGCCGATCGCACGGATCACGATGCGGGTGGCGTCGACCTGGTCAACGATACCGCCGCGCGTGGCAGTGATCGCCGCGCCCGAATCGCGCGCCACGGTTTCTTCCATGCCGGTGCCGACAAACGGTGCCTCGGCACGAACCAGCGGCACCGCCTGGCGCTGCATGTTCGAGCCCATCAGGGCGCGGTTGGCGTCATCGTTTTCCAGGAAGGGGATCAGCGATGCGGCGACCGATACCAGCTGCTTGGGCGAAACGTCCATCAGCGTGATCTGTTCGCGCGGCGCCATGAAGTAATCGCCGTTCTGGCGTGCAGAAACGAACTCTTCGGTGAAGCTGCCGTCTTCGTTCAGTTCAGCCGAAGCCTGGGCCACGGTGTGGCGCTGCTCTTCCATTGCCGAAAGGTAGATCACCTCGCTGGTGACCTTGCCATCGGCAATCTTGCGATACGGGGTTTCGATGAACCCGTACTTGTTGACGCGGCTGAAGCTTGCGAGCGAATTGATCAGGCCGATATTCGGGCCTTCCGGCGTTTCGATCGGGCAGATGCGGCCATAGTGCGTCGGGTGAACGTCGCGCACTTCGAAACCGGCGCGTTCGCGGGTGAGGCCGCCCGGGCCAAGCGCCGAAACACGGCGCTTGTGGGTGACTTCCGAAAGCGGGTTGGTCTGGTCCATGAACTGCGAAAGCTGGCTGGAACCGAAGAACTCGCGCACTGCGGCAACGGCAGGTTTGGCGTTGATGAGATCATTCGGCATGACGGTGCTGACGTCGACCGAGCTCATGCGTTCCTTGACCGCGCGTTCCATGCGCAGCAGACCGACACGGTACTGGTTTTCCAGCAATTCGCCAACCGAGCGGACGCGGCGGTTGCCAAGGTTGTCGATGTCATCGACTTCGCCCTTGCCGTCCTTCAGGCCAACCAGTTCCTTGACCACCGCCAGGATGTCTTCCTTGCGCAGCGTGGTGACGGTGTCTTCGGCATCGAGGCCAAGGCGCATGTTGAGCTTCACGCGGCCAACCGCGGAAAGATCATAGCGCTCAGCGTCGAAGAACAGGCCCTCGAACAGCGCCTCTGCAGTTTCCTTCGTCGGCGGCTCGCCCGGACGCATCACCTTGTAGATTGCCTCAAGGCCTTCGTCGCGGTTTTCGGCCTTGTCCGCCTTCAGCGTGTTGCGGATCCACGGGCCGGTGTTGATTTCATCGATGTCGAGCAGGTCGATCTGATCGATTCCGGCAGCATCAAAGGCTTCGATGTGTTCAAGCGTAAGCTCGTCACCGGCTTCAATATAGATGCGGCCGGTCTTCTCATCGATCAGGTCGTTTGCAGCATAATGGCTGACGATTTCCTCGGTCGGGAGCAGCAGCTCCTTGAGGCCATCCTTTTCGGCCTTGTTCGCTGCGCGCGGGCTGATCTTCTGGCCGGCGGGGAACATTTCCTCGCCTGTCTTCGCGTCAACCAGCGCAAAAGCCGGCTTCTGCCCACGCCACTGTTCGGCAACAAACGGAATGGTCCAGCCTTCGCCGGTCTTGCCCGATGCGCGCTTCCAGGTGATCGTGGCATAGAAGTGATGCAGGATCGCTTCGCTGTCGAGGCCCAGCGCATAAAGCAACGCTGTTACCGGCAGCTTGCGCTTGCGGTCGATACGGACGTTGACGATATCCTTGGCGTCGAATTCGAAATCAAGCCACGAACCGCGATAGGGGATCACCCGGGCGGCGAACAGCAGCTTGCCCGATGAATGGGTCTTGCCGCGATCGTGATCGAACAGCACACCCGGCGAACGGTGCATCTGGCTTACGATCACGCGTTCCGTGCCGTTGATGATGAAGGTGCCGTTGTCGGTCATGAGCGGCATGTCGCCCATGTAGACGTCCTGCTCCTTGATATCGAGCACGCTGCGGGTTTCGGTTTCCTGATCCACCTCGAACACGATCAGGCGCAGCGTAACTTTCATCGGGGCGGCATAGGTAATGCCGCGCTGACGGCACTCGGTGGTGTCGTATTTGGGCTCTTCCAGCACGTAGTGGACGAAATCGAGCTCGGCGGTGCCAGCGAAATCACGGATCGGGAAAACGCTGCGCAGCGTCTTCTCAAGGCCGGAAACGTAATCGATTTCCTTGTTCGAACGCAGGAACTGTTCATAGCTCTCGCGCTGAACCTCGATCAGGTTCGGCATCTGAACAACTTCGTGGATGTCGCCGAAAATCTTGCGGATACGCTTCTTCGCAGTACCCGAAACCTTGGGGGTCTTCGCCTTGCTCGCCATGGAGAGGATCGCCTCTTTAATTGTTGCGCCGAACGCTGTTGCGCCAGCTGCCGTGAACTCGATCGGTCACGCGTAGGGGATTCCTGATCCGGGACGCGAAAAGGCCGCAGCGATTGACGCGCCTTTTCTGGCGCGCTGCTGCAGCACTATGACCGCCCGCGAATATGGAACCCGCCGCTTCCATCCTTGAGACCAATCCCCGCGCATGAATCGGTCTTGCTCGAAGCGTGCGGTTGACGGGCATATAGGAAAGGTCGCCAACACTGTCAAACATTGCGACTGCGCAAGCGGCACTTTCCGCTTTTCGATCAGGCACATATCGTTTTTCGATATTATTGATTGACAATAAGAGCGAATCGCCTTATTGATTATCGATATTGAATATCAAGGAGATCGATAAATGACCCGTTTTGCCACTCAAACCTTCGCTGCCATCGCCGCCGTGCTGATCGTGGCCGCCAGCATGGTCCAGCTCGTGACCGTCCCCCCGACAGAGACTGTCACGCTCGTCGCCCCGATCCTCGCCTGATCCGGGCAGCAACACAAAGGAACGGACAATGGACACAATCAAACGCGATCCTCTCCTGCTGGCGGCCCAGATTCTGCTGTGGTTCTTTATCGGCGTGCTGGGCCTTTCTCTGGTCGCGGTAGCGATCGGAACCCCTGCCGCAGCCATATTCCAGGACCGCATCATCGCCGAGGCGGCTGCCAAGGGCATCACCGCCGGGCCGGAGTTGGTGGGCGCCGTGCTCGTCATCCTCGTGGCCGTGGCAGCCTTCCTTGCGCTGGCGATCTATTTCCTCGTCCTGCTGCTGCGCATCGTGGGCAGCGTGAAGGACGGCGATCCGTTTGTTGCGATCAATGCCGAGCGGCTGTCACGGATGGGCTGGATCGCGCTGGCAGGCCAGGTCGCGATGATCCCGGTCGGTGCGCTGCTGATGTGGATCGCGGAGATCACCAAGGACATCGAGAACGTCCATGTCGACAGCGACTTCGGCCTCAATCTCGAAGGCATTCTGCTGGTGCTGATCCTGTTCATCCTCGCCCGCGTGTTCCGTCAAGGCGCTGCGATGCGCGAAGACCTGGAAGGGACCGTGTGATGGCAGCTGAAACCGCACCCGAAACCGTGGAAGGAACCCGTATCGTGGTCAAGCTTGATGACATACTGCACGACCGGCGCATGACACTGACCGAACTGGCAGAGCGGGTGAACCTCACCCTCGCCAATCTCTCGATCCTCAAGACCGGCAAGGCGCGGGCAATCCGCTTCTCCACACTGGAGGCGATCTGCCGCGAGCTGCATTGCCAGCCGGGCGACCTGCTTGCTTACCACAGCGATTGACCCGGCCACAGCGACTGCCCCGGTTTCGCTTGACAGCCGCCCCAAATGCCTTAGAGGCCCGCCACCGAACGGCGGGCTTCTTTTTGCGCGCAGTTCATCCGTCCGAGACAGTTGGTGACCGGAATTTGCCGGTCTTAATTTCCAGCCTAGACGGGGACAGAGTTTTCCGACCTGCGCCAGTGGCGCAGTGTCTCGCGCTTCGGCGCACCTCCTTCCCCATCGCAACGGACTCGCCCATGTTGCTTTTGCGACATGGACAAACGTAGCCGGTCGCGCGGGGAGCCATCCCTGCGCGGTCAAATTGAAGGAGTATGGCATGGATCGTTCGCAAAAAGCCGATGCGGTCGCTGAGCTTAACTCGGTCTTCAACGAGGTCGGCGTGGTGGTTGTCACCCGCAACCTCGGCCTGTCGGTGGCCCAGTCCACCGATCTGCGCGCGAAGATGCGGGAAGCAGGTGCGTCCTACAAGGTTGCGAAGAACCGTCTCGCCAAGCTCGCCCTGAAAGACACCGATTACGCCGGGCTCGAGGAATTCCTCAACGGCCCGACCGCGCTGGCCTGGTCAACTGACCCGGTCGCAGCCGCCAAGGCTGCTGTCGAATTCGCCAAGTCGAACGACAAGCTGGAAATCGTCGGTGGTTCGATGGGTGCGCAGGTGCTCGACGAAGCAGGGGTCAAGGCGCTTGCCTCGATGCCGAGCCTCGACGAACTGCGCGGCAAGCTCGTGGGTCTCATCAACGCCCCGGCGACCAAGATCGCCCAGGTCGTCAATGCCCCGGCTGCCAAGCTGGCCCGCGTCTTTGGTGCTTACGGCGCCAAGGAAGCAGCATAAGGTTCATCGCACACAGCGATTTTTCACGGGGCAAAAGGGAATAGCCCGGCGCCCCAGCCGATTTTTTGGAGTAATACATCATGGCCGATATTGCCAAACTTGTTGAAGAACTGTCGAAGCTGACCGTCCTTGAGGCGGCTGAACTTGCCAAGGCGCTGGAAGAAGAGTGGGGCGTTAGCGCCGCTGCTGCCGTTGCCGTGGCTGGCCCCGCCGCTGGCGGCGATGCACCGGCTGCCGAAGAGCAGACCGAATTCAACGTCATCCTGACCGGTGACGGTGGCAAGAAGATCCAGGTGATCAAGGAAGTCCGCGCCATCACCGGCCTGGGCCTCACTGAAGCCAAGACCCTGGTCGAAAGCGCCCCTGCCGCGGTCAAGGAAGGCGTCAACAAGGCCGAAGCCGAAGAGATCAAGGCCAAGATCGAAGCAGCCGGCGGCACCGTCGAGCTCAAGTAAGCTTCACAAGCTTTGCGGATGTCTTGAAGCATTCGCAGATGGGAGGGCGGTGCCGCAAGGTGCCGCCCTTTTCGCATGTCCGCGCAGCAAGTGTGGCGCAGATGCCGCATGATCCGCACCTTGCCGCAATTCGGCTCACAAGGCACTTTCCCCTCCTGAAACCCGCGCCTATCCGGTCCGGCTGTCTGCGCGAATCGGGCAGCGCGCGAACCATGAGCGACGCACATGCCCTGAAGCCCCTGCCGCTGAGCAGCGAAGGCTGGCGCGACGAAATCGGCGCCACGTTCCGGCTGGCCTGGCCGCTGGCGCTCGCCAATCTGCTGCAGATGCTGGTGCATGCG
>LOET01000049.1 GCA_001515985.1 Sphingomonadales bacterium BRH_c3
GCCTGCAACGGCGCCTCGACCGGTGCGGGCGCAGGCACGCTGGCCTGGTCTTCCAGCCGCGCCGAATTCATTCCCCAGAAGGCAACCGCGCCCAACCCCGCAACGATCGCAATTCCGGCAACCAAGCCGAGAGTGTCGGACTTGCCCTGCTGCTGTGCCACCACTGGATAGGCGGTGCGGCTGGCAAGGTCGATGATCTCCGCCGACTCCCGTTCGCGCGGATCGGCGCCACTGGCATCGCTGGATTTGCCCTTGGCGGGCAGCCTCATTGCCAAGCGCATCAGTTCGCCTCCCTCGATTGAGCTTCGGCCCTTGCCAGAGCAGGATCGTCACGCAGCGGCAGCGCCGGGCGGACAGGGCCACGATTGACCAGCAGCGCGCTATTCTCCCCCGAACGCAGCACAATCTCGCGGGGCACGGCCTGCACTACGATCGTGTCGCCCCGCACGGTGAAATTGACCGGCCCTTCTGTGCCTTCCTGATCCTTGATCAATATCGCCGGAACTGCACGATCGGCGGGCCAGGAAAGGAAGGTCGCGCGGCCATCGTCATAGGCCCGCACAGGCAAAAGGCCGGCATTGCCTTGCTTCTCCCAGTCGAAATTCAGCGCGGCTGGATCGACCACGGCATAGGGGTCTGTCGCGGCCGCCATTTCCGCCGCGTTGGCGGTTTCGCGCGCAGCCAAGGCGGCCTCCTCAGCAGTCGGCTCAGGCGGATCGGGATAAGTAAAGCTCAGCACATAGACCGGGCGGCCACGCGGATTGGCAACCAGATCGAACAGATAGGTGCGCTTGCTTGTCACCACTGTCATATTGGTCACAGCAGTTGCCGAAAGGGGTTTCACGAACAGCAGGTTCGCGCGCTTGTTCGGCGTTACCTGCCAGCTCTGCGAATCCCCGATGGCGACATTTTCGATCACTTCGTCATCGCCGAACATGATCGTTGCCTGGACCCGCGCCTTGCCGTCGATCCGCACCACTTGGGCAGGATCATAAAGCCGCTCGACCAGCCGCGGATCATCGGCAAGTAGTGGCCCGGATACGAAAGTGGCAAGCGCTAGCACAGCTGCGGGGATCGCGGCGCGGATCATGTTGGCATCTCCGATTTGCGCGCCAATGCGCGCGCTTGCACAGGGCGGAAGCGATTGCCGATTCCGCGCGTGCGTGAGGGTGCAGCGGCATTGTCATCTGCTGCCGATGGCGGCGAACTGGTGGCATAGACCCGCGTTTCGCGAATTCGGCTCGGTCCGGCTTGTCCGCCCGCATCATTGGCGGGGGTGATGGCAGTCACCGCACTCACATCGATGCGGCGGGCGGCATTTCCCGAAGCGGCGACATAGCGCGGATCGGGTTGGCGCGATTGCGCGGGTCCGGTGGCTGTAGCGGGCGTATGGCTTGTGCTGTCTTCCCTGCCCGCAGCAAGCCCGAACACCTCCCAACCGGAGACCATGGTGGCCGCAACCTTGAGCACCATCACCATGAGTGCAACATGCACTGCGCCGACCAGGAAAAAAGCCATGGCGGCACGTGGGTCAATCTGGCCCGGTGTCCCGGTCAGCCCCGCCAACACCGGCACCGCGAGCTCTAGCATGATCGTGCCGCCGAGCACCGCGAACAGCGGGGTCAACGCCAGCATCACCAGTCCCTTGAGCCAGCCGGCGAAAATCCCGCGAGTCCCATTGAACAGCGCCATGACAACGAAGATCGGCCCCAGCGCCACCAGCAGCGCCAGCGCGATACGCGAAGTAACCAGCACGCCCACGGTGCCCAGCAGCAGCATGACCGCACCCAGCCACATCAGGCCGGCCGGCGAAAAGGCCTCGAAATTCTGCTGACCCTGGCTTGCCTGCTGGACTGCGGCGAACACCACATCCAGCTTTTCCGCAAACACCCGCGTTGCCGATCCGTCGCTTCCGGTCAGCAGGGTGGCGAGATAGTCAGGCGTTTCGACGAACAGCGGCCAGATGAAGCTGCGAAAGGCAACCCAGCTGGTCGAAAAGGCCAGCACCAGACCAACCGTGATCATCCGCGGCAAAAGCGCCCTGACGCTGAGGTTCGAACGCCCCAGCATCAGGCTGATGGCGAAGAAGGAAACATACAGCGTCAGCAGGATGACGAGCGCGGTTTCGAGTGCCCCGCCCGGTGCGAAAATCTTGCCGAATGCGCTCGCGGCGCCATCTGCGGCGATGCAATCTACCGCCTGCAGCGCCGCCGCAATGCCCCCGCCCATTTCGGACAGTGCACTGTCACAAAAGCCGTTCATTCGGCTGCCTGCCAGATCGGCAGCTCGCCCATTTCGCCGCCATCGCTGTGGCCCGGCCACACGCGCCCGGTAAGCGGCGGGAACCAGTCCGCCGGATCATCGCCCACCGCCGCGCGCAGCAGGTCCAGCCGCCGGACCGAAGCTTCGCGGCCCGAAAGGATGGTGAGCACTTCAGGTGCCCCGGAAAGGTCAAGCCGCACGACCACGCTGGCATCGGGCTGGCGCACCAAGAAGCAGCGGCTGTGCGCGGGCAGCGAACGGATCAGCGCGAATTCATGGGCAGTGAGGCCAAACCCGTCGCAATAATCCTCTGCCCGGGCGCGCGAATTGGGCATGAAAATCATGGTCGCGGTCTGTTCGACCAGCGCCGCCGAAATGCGGCTCTCAAGCGCGTCGCGCGCGCTTTGCGTGGCGAAACCGACCAGCGCGTTGCGTTTACGAAGCGTCTTGAGCCAGTCACGGATGCGGGCGGCAAAGACTTCGTCATCCAGCGCCTTCCACCCCTCATCGATCAGGATCATGGTTGGCTGGCCATCCAGCCGCTCCTCGATCCGGTGGAACAGGTACATCATGGTCGGCGTGCGCAGCCGCGGGTTTTCGAGAAGCGCGGTCATGTCAAAGCCAAGCACGCGGTTCTCGAGATTCAGCTCGTCACGCTCATTGTCGAACAGCCAGGCGTGTTCGCCATTGTGAATCCAGGCTGAAAGCCGATCGGCAAGATCGCCGCGCTCGGGCCGCCTTGCCCCGGCAAGCAGTTCCCTGAAATGCCTGAGTTGTCGCAGCGAGGCGTCGTTTTCATAGGCCGCATCGACCGCTGCCGAAATCAGCGCCAGTTCCTCGGGCCCTTCGGCTGCGAGCAGCACGCCCAGCCAGTCGCGCAGGAAGGCGCGATTTGCCGCACTATCGGGCAGTGCAAGCGGATTGAACCCCGTCGGCTCACCCGCGCTGATCCGGTCATAACGCCCGCCGATGCCGCGAATGAACAGTTCGGCTCCGCGATCCTTGTCAAACAGGATGGTGCGGGGTGAGAATTTCTGGGCCTGCGCGGCAAGGAAGTTCATCACCACGGTCTTGCCCGAGCCCGATGGTCCGATGACGGAGAAATTGCCGAGATCACCGTGGTGAAAATTGAAGAAGAACGGGGTCGAACTGGTCGTCTGCAACAGGGTTACTGCATCGCCCCAATGGTTGCCGCTGGCCTTGCCCAGGGCAA
Organism: Sphingomonadales bacterium BRH_c3; assembly: GCA_001515985.1. Lineage (GTDB taxonomy): Bacteria > Pseudomonadota > Alphaproteobacteria > Sphingomonadales > Sphingomonadaceae > Erythrobacter. The sequence continues at coordinate 3,476 of LOET01000049.1, forward strand.
AGCCGTGCATCGACCCGAAGCTGGCCATGTTGGCGCTGGAGATCAGCGCGCGCCGCACGACATATTTCTCGTTGCCCGGAAACTGCGCCCAGAAGCCGGGCTCGAGATTGATGTCCTCGCGCACGGCGATGGCGCCGGTATCGGCCAGCGCCGCAGCACAGGCAGCAGCCGCTTCATCAAGCCGCGGCAGGCTGCTTTCACGCACCAGTACCGTCAGGTGGTGGTCGCCGAAGCCAACCGCGCCATTGCCCAGCGCATCGCGCGCCGAAAGCATGTCCGCCCGCTCGGCGGCGGCTTCCTCGTCAACCGAGCGAAGTCGGCGCAGGGCAAGATCGATCCGCTCCTTGGCCGTCGTCCGCTCTGCCGGGGCATAGCTTTCGGTCACGATCATTTCGAAGGGCTGCCGCAGCAACCCGTCAAGCAAGCCAGGCGAAGTCGCTTCGGGATAGTCCTTGAGGCCAAGGATCGCGCCGAACTCGGCCCCACCTGATCCGCGCAATTCCATCGCGTCGAGCCCGAAGCTCGCCCGGCGATAGGGCAGCATCTGCCCGATATTGGTATCCTCTGCGGGCCGGCGCACCGGGCGCATTTCGCCATTGTAGAGCGCAGAGAGCAGCTCGAGCATCTCGGAATTGGTGCCGCCACCGGGATTGTCATAATCGCCCAGCACCTGTGCGCCATAGGCCTGCAGCGAAGCGACCAGCCCGGTCACCGCCGCCTTGAGCGTGCGCACATCCTTGGGATCGGCCTCGATCTCGCCGCCGCCCGTGCGGCTGAACTTGCGTGCAATGCGTTCGGCCAGCCCGGTCTTGCCGCGCGCAGGGCGGCGGATCAGCGTGATGAACTGGTCGTTGACGAACAGCGCGCCGCCCGCCAGCCGCTCCTTCCAGCGGGCATCGATATGGCGGCAAAGCGGATCATCGAAATCGGCCTCCAGCTCCACCTCGACCCGCCGCCGGATGACGTGATGATAGAGCACAAAGCGCGAATCTAGCGTGGAGCGCAGCACCACTTCGCGGGTTGCGGCATGGGCATTGAGGCTGTCAGAATCTTCGGTTTCGAACAGCAGACCGGGCACCTGGATCGATGTCATCACCGATCCGTCGCGCAGCAGCATCGTGCTCTCGTCAATCAGCCGCAGATAAGGCAAGCGGTCTCCCGCGCGGGCTTCCTTTGCTCCCCAGGCCGCCGCTCCGATCCATTTGCTCATCAGATCAATGTCCTGCGTTACGGCGCATAGCTGTTGCAGCCCCAGCGCTTGTAATTTTTCACGCGCGGGCATTGCGACACCTTGGTGATCCACAGATCGAAGATGCGCGGCTCACGCAGCGAAACGAAATAGCCGACCACATGGGTCACGATCGGCACGGGAATGATCCAGAAACTTTTCAGGACCAGGAAAGCGATCGTCGTCACCATCAGATTGATGATGAAGAAATTCATCGTCACGCCCGCGAACATCTGCGGCCGGGTGAGTGCGCGGTGCACGGGATGGCGGACGAGGTCGTTCATCCTCGCCCTACCCCGCCGCCGCCTGGATACCGGCAACGATAGTCGTCGCGCCGAACAGGATGAACACGCCCACGATCACCGTCACGCCGAAGCGCCAGTTCATCCGCCCGGTCAGCATCATGAAGCCGACCGCTGCCACCGCCATCACCGCGACCGTGGTCGCGACTGTGCCCAGCAGCGTGCCCTGAAGCCACGCCAGCGCCGCCACGATCGGGCCAGAGCCCTGCGGATCGCCGGCCTGCTGCGCGAAAGCAGCCGCAGGGCTAAGCAACAATGCCAGGGCCGTCAGGCGAGAGAAGAGACGCATCTATGGTGTTTCCTTGGAAGTGTGAACTGTGAGGCGGTCCATGATCGCCACGACATATTGCTGGGTTTCGCGGATACGCGGCACGCCGCCCGCGCGCTCGACCCGTCCCGGCCCGGCATTGTAGGCAGCCAGCGCCTTTTCCAGATCGCCGCCAAACCGGTCGAGCTGCTCGCGCAG
>LOET01000050.1 GCA_001515985.1 Sphingomonadales bacterium BRH_c3
GCGGCACTGGCGAGCAAGGCCAATGCCCAGCTCGCGCTTGCCCGCACCGAAGTGCGCGCACCGATCGCCGGGCGCGTGGCACAGGCTGATCGGTTGCAACCCGGGCAACAGCTCGTCTCCGGCCTGCCGGTACTGACGCTGGTGGCCGAGCAATCGACCTATATCGAAGCCAATTTCAAGGAAACCGACCTTACCGACATGGCCCCCGGCCAGCGCGCCAAGGTCGAATTCGATGCCTATCCCGGCCTTGAGCTGACCGGCCATGTCGAAACCATCGGTGCCGGCACAGGTTCAGAATTTTCGGTGCTGCCTGCCCAGAACGCCACCGGCAACTGGGTCAAGGTAACGCAGCGCGTGCCCGTGCGCATTGCGATCGACCAGCAGAGCGAAAAGCGCCTGATCGCCGGCCTTTCGAGCGATGTAACGGTCTATACCGACCCGCGCGGCAAGTAATCCGTGGCCAGCGCTGCTGCCCCTTCCCCCGCATCCGAAGCTCTGCCCGGCACTGTTACCGGGGATGAGGCATATCTTCAGACCGGCAATTACTGGCTGCTGATAATCGGGATCATGTCTGCATCGCTGCTGCAGATCCTCGATACCACCATCGCCAATGTCGCGATTCCGCATATGCAGGCTTCGCTGGGCGCGACCATCGACAGCGTCACCTGGGTACTGACCAGCTATATCATCGCCTCAGCCATTGCCTTGCCGATCACCGGCTGGCTGGCGGACCAGATCGGTGCGCGGCGACTGTTCATCGGATCGGTGGCGGGGTTCATCATCGCCTCGATGTTGTGCGGCATGGCCCAGAACCTTGAAGAGATGATCGCCTTTCGCGCGCTTCAGGGCGTCGCCGGGGCCTTTATCGCACCGCTCAGCCAGGCATTCATGCTTGATGTCACCAAACCCAGCAAACATCCGCAGGTGATGGCGATCTGGGGGATGGGAATCATGATCGGCCCGATCCTGGGGCCAATTCTGGGTGGTTGGCTGACCGAATCGGCCAACTGGCGCTGGGTGTTTTACGTCAACCTGCCAATCGGAATCCTTTCACTGACCACGCTGATCGCTTTCCTGCCGCATCGCGAAAAGCGCAAACGGCGGTTCGACCTGACCGGGTTTATCCTTCTCGCCCTGGCGCTTTCGGGGCTCCAGCTGCTGCTCGACCGCGGCGGCCACGTTGACTGGTTCGATGCTACCGAAATCTGGATTTACACAATCGTGGCGGCGGCGGCGGCCTGGATGGTGGTGGTGCACCTGGCGACGGCGGATAATCCCTTGTTCCACGTCCGGCTGTTTACCGATCGGAATTTCGTGATTTCGCTGTTGTTCATGCTGCTTATCGGGGTGGTCATGTTCGCGGTGATGGCGCTGTTGCCGCCAATGCTGCAAAACCTGTTCGGCTATGGCGTGATCGACACCGGTATAGTGCTGATGCCGCGCGGAGTGGGCATTCTGATCAGCATGCAGTTATCCGGGCTGATGATGCGTTGGGGGTTCGATGCGCGCGCGATCGTGGCCACCGGGCTTTTAATGACCGCTTTTTCATTGTGGCAGATGGCGCATTGGTCGCTGGCGGTGGACAATGTGCATATCATCGGTTCGGGCCTGATCCAGGGCCTGGGCATGGGGTTGGTATTCATTCCCCTGCAGGTGGTGGCCTTCGCCACGCTGCCCCCGCACCTGCGGACCGAAGGATCAAGTCTGCTCAACCTGAGCCGTTCGCTAGGCGCTTCAGCGGGAATCGCCTTGATGATGGTGTTGCTGGGCCGCAATATCCAGGTCAGCCACAGCGACCTTGCCGGCCATGTTACTGCCCTGACCGGCAATATTGTCGACGTTTCGACGATTGACCGTTTTCAGGCCATGGGGGACGTGGTGCTGCGGATTGCCGATGCCGAGGTGAACCGGCAAGCAGCAATGATCGCCTATATCGATGATTTCTGGCTGATGATGTGGGTTACGCTTGCCGCCGCCCCGCTCGCCTTCCTGCTGCGGATCAACCGGCGAGCGAGAGCCGCCCCTGTGGCCGAGGCAGCCCCGCACTAAGGCCTGCGCGTCAGCCCTTCTTGAGGTGGCGGCGCCCCAGCAGCTCGGCAATCTGCACCGCGTTGAGCGCAGCGCCCTTGCGCAGATTGTCAGAGACGCACCACAGGGTAATGCCGTTCTCCACCGTCGGGTCTTCGCGCACGCGGCTGACATAGGTTGCGCCGTCGCCCGCACATTCGACCGGGGTGACGTATCCGCCGTCTTCACGCTTGTCGACCAGCATCACGCCAGGCGCCTCGCGCAGGATATCCATCGCCTGTTCGGCGGAAAGCTCGTTTTCGAACTCGATATTGACCGCCTCGGAATGGCCGACGAACACCGGCACGCGCACACAAGTGGCGTTGAGCTTGATCCGGGGGTCGAGGATTTTCTTGGTTTCGACCACCATCTTCCATTCTTCCTTGGTCGAGCCATCATCCAGGAACACGTCGATATGCGGGATCACGTTGAAAGCGATCTGCTTGGTGAATTTTTCCACCATAACCGGATCGCCGACAAAGATTGCGCGGCTCTGGTTGAACAGTTCGTCCATCCCCGCCTTGCCCGCGCCCGAAACCGATTGATAGGTCGATACCACAACCCGCTTGATTGTGGCGGCATCGTGCAAGGGCTTGAGCGCCACCACCAGCTGCGCGGTCGAGCAGTTGGGATTGGCGATGATGTTGCGCTTGGAATATCCGTCGATCGCGTCCGGGTTCACTTCAGGCACCACCAGCGGAATGTCCGGATCCATCCGGAAAAGCGAGCTGTTATCGATCACTACGCATCCGGCTGCCGCCGCCTTGGGCGCATATTCCTTGGCCGGGCCGCTGCCCGCCGCGAACAGGGCGATATCCCAGCCGGTGAAGTCGAAATGCTCGATATTCTTGCATTTGAGCATCTTGCCGGTGTCGCCGAATTCCACTTCGGTGCCGATCGAACGGCTCGATGCAACCGCCGCAACCTCGTCGCACGGGAACTCACGTTCGGCGAGAATCTGCATCATCTCGCGCCCGACATTCCCCGTCGCCCCGACAACCGCCACTCGATAGCCCATTCGCACTCACTCCATTGAAGGCAAGACGCGAGGCCATAGCGTCTGTGCGCTGCACTGCAAAATAATTCGGCTTGGGGCGGCTAAACCTTCACTCCGGCGGAGTAACCCCGTGCCGCTCAAGGAAATTGAAGATGGTGTTCCACAGATGCGGCGATATCTGCTCGCCAGCCACGCGGTGCGTCTGGCCGGGATAGAGCATCATCTCGAACTGCGTATTGCTGCCTTGCAGCTTGGCGATCAGTTCAGAGGTATTCTCGAACACCACATTGTCATCCGCCATGCCGTGAATCAGCAGCAGCGGATCGGTAATCATCGCGGCATTCTCCGTTGCATTGGCCGCGCGATAGGCCTCGGGCACCTTGTTCGGATCACCCATATAGCGCTCGGTATAATGAGTGTCATAAAGCTCCCACCTGGTCACCGGCGCCCCGGCTATCCCGGCGGCATAGAGGCCAGGATCGGCCTGTAACTGCTTGAGCGTCATGTAACCGCCATAGGACCAGCCATAGAGCGCGATCTTGGCAGGATCGACGAAATCGAGCGTCTTGAGGAACTCCGCCCCCGCCTTCTGGTCGGCGACTTCGACCCCGCCCATTGCGCGATAAAGCGGTTGTTCGAATTCGACACCGCGATTCGCACTTCCCCGATTATCGAGCACGAACCAGATATAGCCCCGGTCCACTACGGCCTGTGCCAGCGCGCCTTCCCAGGCGCGATCGACCATTTGCGGCCCTGGCCCGCCATAATGATAGAACAGCACCGGATATTGCTTGCCCGGTTCCATATCGGGCTTGAGCATCATCCAGTGCAGCGGCGTTCCGTCATCTGCGGCGACCGTGCCGAATTCGGGCGCGACATGGCTGGCGAGATAGGGCGCATAGGGATGGCTGGCATCAAGCGCATTCTCTTCGACCCAGGCGATGCGTTTTCCTGCCGTATCGGCAAGATAGGTCTGTGAAGGCTGAGTGGGCGATGAGCGCGTCACCAGCAGGGACTGCGCCTTGTCATCCATCACTGCGGCATGGACATAGCCCGGCTCGGTCAGCCGGTCCCACTTGCCGGGCGTGTCCAGATCCAGCGCGTAGACATGCCGTTCGAGCACGCCATCGGCATTGCCTTCAAAATAGAGGCGGCCCTGCTTCTGATCGACGCCTGCAAGCCGGGTGACAACCCATTCGCCGCTGGTCAGCTGCGTCCATTGGCCATTCCTGAAATGATAGAGATGCCCGAAACCGTCACGTTCGCTCCACCAGATCAGCGACCCGTCATCCAGGAAGCGGTAGTCATTGCCCAGATTGATCCAGTAATTCGCGCGCGCGGCATGTTCGGTGAACCAGGTTTCGCTTGCGCCGGTTGCCGGATCAATTTTCAGCATGTCGAGCACGGTCTGCTCACGGTTCTGGCGCTGAACATAGATCGCGCTGCCATCGGGTGCCCAGTCGACGCGCGCAACATAGATGTCGGCTTCCTCGCCCAGATCAATCTTGACCCGGTTCTGGCCATCGGGATCCATCACATAAAGTTCGACGATCGCATTGGCGGTGCCCGCAGCGGGATAGCGCTGGTCAAACACTTTGGTCCCGGTCGCGCCGATCGCCGCGCGCGTCACAATGCCAACGGGGCTTTCATCGGTGCGTTGGACCACCAGGCGGCTTTCATCGGGTGCCCACCAAAAGCCGGTGTGTCGGTCCATTTCTTCCTGCGCGACGAATTCCGCCTCGCCCCAGCGGATCGTATCCGCCTCGCGGGGTGTAACCGGCCTGGCCTCTTCCCCTGCCTTGCCGACCCACAGCTGACGGTCGCGCACGAAAGAGACAAACGCCGATTTGGGGCTGAGCGCGGGATTGAGTTCGCTCTCCTCGGTATCGGTCAGGCGCGCCACGCTGCCATCGAGCCCGGCAAGGTAAAGATCGCCATCGAGCGGTACGAGCACCGATGTGCCGTCGCTGGCCCATTGATAGCTGATGATGCCCTTGAGATTCCCGACGCGCAGCCGCTCGCGCTGCATCTTCTCGTCTTCGGAAAGTTCGCGGCCGCTGCCGAGCTTTTCGCTGTCGACCAGCATGGTCCATTCGCCGCTTTCGCGGTCATAGCCCCACAAATCGTAGCGTTCGCGGTCCGTTTCGCGGTTGCGCAGCAAGGTCAGCCAGCGCCCGTCGGGCGAAAGCTTGGCCTGTCGCGGGCTCGGCCCGTCAAGCGAAGGCGATGCGAAGACGCGCTCGAAAGTGAGGCTGGGGGCTTCAGCGGTCATTGGCTCCTCCGCAAAGGCAGGAGCGGCGGCAAGCAGAGCGGCAGCAATAAGTAATGGGCGCATTCCAATTCAGACCTCGTCATTGCGAGCGGAGCGAAGCAATCCATGGACGAGCGATGGATTGCCGCGCAAGCTTTCGGTTGCTCGCAATGACGAAAATCGGAAGCGATTGCAAAACCCAAACGAAAAAGGGCGACCCCGCAGGGCCGCCCTTTGAATACTTCGCGTTGTTTACGCCGTAGCCTATGCCTTGGGCGCGTTATCGCGGCGTTCGGCGATGCGCGCACGCTTGCCGGTGCGGCCACGCAGGTAATAAAGCTTGGCCCGGCGCACCACGCCGCGGCGAACCACGGTGATGCTGTCGACGATCGGCGCGTAGAGCGGGAACACGCGCTCCACACCTTCGCCGAAGCTCATCTTGCGCACGGTGAAATTGCTGTTGATGGAGCGGTTCGAACGGGCGATCACCACACCTTCGAAATTCTGAATACGTTCGCGGTTGCCTTCCTTGACCTTCACGCCCACGCGAACGGTGTCGCCGGCGCGAAATTCAGGAATATCCTTGCCAGCTTTGGCAATTTCTTCCGCTTCGATCTGCTGGATCAGATTCACTGGTCCATTTCCTTCTTTTTCGACTGCGCACCAGAGGCAGAGCGGACCGGATCGCCACTATAGCGTTCCCATAAGTCCGGCCTGCGTAGCCGTGTTGTCTCTTCCGCCTGGGCTTTGCGCCAGGCAGCGACTTTCGCATGATCCCCCGATCGCAGCACTTCAGGGATCGTGCGCCCTTCCCACTCTTGAGGTCGGGTGTATTGCGGATATTCGAGCAATCCGTCTTCGAAGGATTCCTCGTGCCCGCTTGAAGGCGCGCCCATTACGCCGGGGAGCAGGCGAATGCAAGCGTCAAGTATGGCGAGCGCGGCGGGCTCCCCGCCCGACAATACGATGTCGGCAAGGCTGACCTGCTCGATCTCTGGCCGCGCCTCGAACAGCCTTTCATCGAAGCCTTCAAACCGCCCGCAGATGATGGTGACGCCGGGCCCGGCGGCGATTTCGCGGATGCGCGCCTGGGAGATCGGCTTTCCGCGCGGGGTCATGGCGAGGATGGGGCGTGCTGAAGCCCCATCCACTTTAGGGGAGGGGGTTTGGGGGTGGGGGTTTTGCACCTTATTTTGA
>LOET01000051.1 GCA_001515985.1 Sphingomonadales bacterium BRH_c3
CGGCCGCCGGCGCCGGGGGCGGAGCAGCCGGCTTCAGCGCCTCCGGGCGGACCTATGTGCGCTTTGCACTCACGCATCCAGCGCTGTTCCGGTTGATGTTCTCGCAAGGCAATCCGGAGGATTTTGCGAACCGCACCGAAGACCGCGCACGCGACCTGTTGACACGAATGAGCCGGGATCTGGCCAGCGAACCAGAGGAGGCGGAGCGGATTGCGATGCGAGCCTGGGCGATCGCCCACGGCATTGCCATGCTGATGCTGGACGGACGTTTTCCGGCCGACGATGATCTGGTCGACCAACTGCTAGACGCCCGGGTGCTGTTCGTGCGTCAACCCTGACCGGGCAGAAGCATGCAGGAATCACCGTAGGAATAGAACCGATAACGCTCGGCAATTGCGTGGGAATATGCATCGATCATCCGCTCGCGCCCCATCAACGCGCTGACCAGCATGAACAGCGTTGATCGCGGCAGATGGAAGTTGGTCATCAGCCCGTCAACTGCCTTGAAGCGATAGCCGGGAGTGATGAATATCGACGTGTCCCCCATGAAAGGCGCAACAGTGCCATCGTCCAGCGCCGCACTTTCAAGCAGGCGAAGCGAAGTCGTGCCAACCGGAATGATCCGCCCGCCCGCTGCCCGCGCGCTATTCAGCCGTTCGGCAACTTCGGGGGTGATCCTGCCCCACTCGGCATGCATCTGATGATCATCGGTATCGTCTGCCTTGACCGGAAGGAATGTGCCCGCGCCGACATGCAGAGTGAGCATTTCGTGCCTGATACCCGCCAAATTCAGCTCTTCGACCAGACGCGGCGTAAAATGGAGCGAGGCGGTTGGCGCGGCGACTGCTCCATCCTCCTGCGCAAACATGGTCTGATAATCTGCACGATCCTGCGCATCGACACCGCGCTTCCCCGCGATATAGGGCGGCAAAGGCATGGTGCCAGCACGATCGAGCAGCACTTCGACCGGTTCATCTCCTTCGAAGTGCAGCGTGAAACTGCCATCCTCATGCCGCGCTTCGGCAATCGCAGTCACACCGCCCCCGAAAATGATCTGGTCGCCCTGTTTGAGGCGTTTGGCATTGCGGATAAAGGCGATCCAGCGCCGCAAATCCGCGCGCTTGTGCAGCGTCGCACCAATCCTGGCATCGCCGCCTGCGCGCCGTCCTTCAAGCTGCGCCGGAATGACTCGCGTGTCATTGAAAACCAGCACGTCACCTGGATTGAGCAGGGCCGACAAGTCCCGCACGCCGCGATCCTCGAACGGCCCGTCAGCCCTTACCACCAGCATACGCGCCGCATCGCGCGGTCGCACCGGGCGAAGCGCAATCAGCTCTTGCGGAAGGTCGAAGTCAAACAGGTCAACGCGCATCGGTGGGGCTTAGGGGCGCAGCCTGCAAATGCAAAGCCCGGCTACCCTTTCACTGTGGCAATCAGTTCAGCGGCGCGCTCAACATATCGGCGGTTATCTCGCTGTCCTGCACCTTCGGCTGCACGGGCGCAGGCGGCGCCTTGCCATCTGCGGCAATTGAGGCCTGCACAATACGGGTTGGATTGGCCGGAGGTTCGCCGCGCACAATCGCGTCAACACCCGCTATATTGCCGATCACCCGGCCAAAATTCGTGTATCGTTTATCGAGGCTGAAGCGCGGATAAAAGACGATGAAAAACTGGCTGTTGGCGCTATTCTCATCATTCGCGCGCGCCATCGACACCGTGCCGCGGATATGCGGCATCGGATTGAATTCCGCTTCAAGGTCCGGCAGCTCTGATCCGCCTTGTCCGGTCCCGGTGGGATCGCCGCCTTGTGCCATGAACCCGTCGATCACGCGGTGAAAAATCACCCCGTCATAAAAGCCCTGACGGGTCAATGTCTTGATCCGCTCGACGTGGTTGGGGGCCCAACTCGGCATCAATCTGATCGCCACACGCTCACCATTGGACAGGTCAAGCAACCAGATATTCTCCGGATCTTCCGCGAGGTCATAGCTAATCGAGCCATAGTTACGCGGAGCCTCGACCGTTCCGTCTTGCGCACCAAGCGCAGCGGGAGCGGCGAGCAAGCTGAACGAAGCGACAGCAGCGAGTATTTTCTTCAACATGGGTGACGTCACGAAGGCCTGCATTCCTCAAAATCAGGGCTGCGGTCTAGCCGCACATCCCTGTCACCGCAATGAATGATCGCCAGCGGGTGCACAGCTATCTGGCAACCCGTGACATCACGTCCGCGCGAACACTGGGTGTGACAAACTTGGAGATATCGCCTCCATACATCGCGATCTCCTTGACCAGCCTGCTGGCTATGGGCTGCAACGCAACATCCGCCATCAGGAACACGGTCTCAACCTCGTGGTTGAGCTGACGGTTCATCCCGGTCAACTGGTACTCATATTCGAAATCGGTCACGCCGCGAATACCGCGAATGACCATGCTGGCCCCCATCTTGTCCGCAAAATCCACCAGCAAGGTACTGAAACCCACCACCCGGATATTGCCGTTGGCGATCCCCGCAACTTCGCGCTCGACCATGGCGATACGCTCGTCATCGGAGAACATTGGCGACTTCGCAACATTGGTGGTGACGCCGATAATCAGCTCATCAACCAGTTTGGCGCACCGCTCTATGATATCCATATGCCCCAGCGTGATGGGATCGAAAGTTCCCGGGTAGATCCCGATGCGATGTCTCACCTGTCTCTCTCCACGATATAGCGGGCAATTGCCTTCAGCATTTTCGCATCTCCGCCGTGACCGGCAAGATGCCCGATAGCCTGATCAACCAGCGCACGCGCCTGTTCCCGCGCCTTCCTGGCGCCCATCAGTGTGACAAAGGTTTGCTTGCCTTGCACTTCATCCTTGCGCAGCGCCTTCCCCGCCTTGGCTTCGTCACCTTCATAATCGAGCAAGTCGTCCGCGATCTGGAACGCCAAGCCAATGTCGCGCGCATAATTGCGCAAATGCACTCGGCCCGCAGGAGGCACATGTCCCATGATCGCGCCCATTTCGACCGATGCGGCCAGAAGCGCGCCGGTTTTCAGCTGTTGCAAGCGTGTAATCGCGTGTAGATCATATTCCTCGGCGTCTGCCATCATGTCCATCATCTGGCCGCCCGCCATACCGTCCATTCCGCTTGCCTTGCCAAGCGTAGCGAGCAGTTCGACCCGGACAAAGGGATCAGCACTGGTGTCCGGGTCAGCCAAGATCTCGAATGCCAAGGCGTGTAGCGAATCACCAGCGAGCACTGCAGTCGCCTCACCAAACTGCACATGGACAGTCGGCTTGCCGCGGCGCAGATCGTCGTCGTCCATGCACGGCAGGTCATCATGGATCAGTGAATAGACATGGATTGCCTCGACCGCGCAGGCAGCCCGCAGCGCGCAATCACGATCTACGCCATAAAGCTCTGCAGTACTCATGAGAAGCAGGGGGCGCAGCCGTTTGCCGCCACCGATCGCCGCATAACGCATCGCGTCAACCAAGGGTGCACGGCTGTCTTGCGGTGAAGGCAATAGCGCATCGAACATGTCATCAACTTCGCGCTGCACTTGCGCGAGTTCAGCCTGGAGCACGCAGTAATCGCTTTCCTCGACCATACCGATCATCCGTCGGAATCGAACGGCACCGCAGCGCTCGCATTCCCCGACTGGTCGGTAACGATCCGCTCGATCCTTGCCTGGGCGTCGTCAAGCCGGGCCTGACAGTGCTTGCGCAGCATTTCGCCCCGTTCGTAGAGAGCAATCGATTGATCAAGCGGCACATTACCGCTTTCCAGTTGCTGCACGATCTCTTCCAGCGCGGTCAACGCCTGTTCGAAGGTCAACGAGGAAATGTCGGTCACGTCAGAGATGGCTTTGGCCCCTTTCGAATACGCCGCGAGCATTGACCGTCGCGACGCGGGCGGTCAAGTTGTCAGTAAATATGGGGAGTCGTTGATGAAGTGGATAATCGCCTATCTTGCCGCTGCCATTTCGTTCGGCGTGCTTGACGCGTTCTGGCTGCGATGGGCCGCCCCCAACCTTTACCGTCCGGTGATCGGCGAGATCATGGCTGACCAGGTACGCTGGGGCGCGGCAATCACGTTCTACCTGATCTACATTGCCGGTATGGTGTGGTTCGCGATCAAACCGGGGGTTGCCAGCGGACAGGTCACCACCGCAATGCTCAACGGGGCGCTGCTGGGCGCGTTGTGCTATGCCACTTTCGACCTCACCAGCCAGGCGGTGTTCAAGGTCTGGGCGACACATGTCAGCGTGCTCGACATCTTCTGGGGCGCCTTTGCCACTGCCACAGCCAGCGCCATTGCAACCTGGGCAACACTAAGACTGGCAAGCTGAGACATGTTCATCGGACACTTCGCCCCCGCCCTGGCGGCTGCAGCTATCAGCAGGCGCGCGCCGGGACTCGGTACATTGTTTATCGGAGCCCAGCTTGTCGACTGGGGTTTCTTCGCCTTCGCAATGGTCGGGATTGAACACATGCGGATCGATCCCGGCGCCACGGTGATGGTGCCCTACGATCTCTATCATATGCCCTATACGCACAGTTTGCTGGGGGCTGGAGTATGGGCGGTCATTTTCGGATTGCTGATATTTGCCTTGCTGCGCGAGATCGTCGCCGGAATCCTCGCGGGGATGGTGGTGCTAACGCATTGGGCTCTAGACTGGCTGGTCCACCGACCCGATCTGACACTGGCGGGCGGAAAAACCGCCTATGGCCTGGGCCTGTGGGATCATCCAGCGATCGCGATCCCGCTTGAACTCGGAATCACGCTGGGCGCATTTTACTGGTATGTCAGGAGCACGCGCGGGCCGATCGGCCCGCCACTGGTGCTGCTGGCGATGCTGTTGCTGTTCCAGGCGATCAACTGGTTTGCCCCGCATCCCGAAACGGTCGGCCCTGGCCTCTATGTCCAGGCCCTGCTGGCCTTTGCCGTGGCCGCCCTCGTGGCGCGCTGGGTGGGGACAAACCGCTGGCACAAACGCGCACGGGACTGGCGATAGCGGCAAGCTGGCGCTAAGGGCGCTGGCATGGCTACCACGACCTCGCAGATCACACCCGAAATCGTCGACCAGCACGGGCTTTCGCCCGAGGAATATGAGCGCGTACTTCACGCGTTGGGGCGCGAGCCCAACCTCGTCGAACTGGGCATCTTTTCCGTGATGTGGAGCGAGCATTGCTCTTACAAATCGAGCCGCCTCCACCTCAAGAGGCTGCCGACCGAGGCCCCGTGGGTGATCTGCGGCCCGGGCGAGAACGCCGGCGTGATCGACATCGGCGACGGCCAGGCGGCGATCTTCAAGATGGAGAGCCACAACCACCCCAGCTACATTGAGCCCTACCAGGGTGCGGCGACGGGGGTTGGCGGGATCCTGCGCGACGTGTTCACCATGGGCGCGCGGCCAGTAGCCAACGCCAATGCGCTGCGTTTCGGGCGTCCCGAGCATCCCAAGATGCAGCATCTGGTAAAGGGTGTGGTCGCGGGGATCGGCGGCTACGGCAATTGCGTTGGCGTGCCTACGGTGGCGGGTGAAACCAATTTCCACCCGGCCTATGACGGCAATATCCTGGTCAATGCGATGACCGTGGGCGTGGCCGATGCCGACAAGATATTCTACTCGGCGGCGACCGGCGTGGGCAATCCAATCGTCTATGTCGGCTCCAAAACCGGGCGTGACGGTATTCATGGCGCGACCATGGCGAGCGCCGACTTCGGCGAAGATGCCGAGGCCAAGCGGCCCACGGTGCAGGTCGGCGATCCCTTCACCGAAAAGCTGCTGATCGAGGCCTGCCTCGAACTGATGGCGACCGACGCGATTGTCGCCATACAGGACATGGGCGCGGCGGGCCTCACCAGCTCCAGCGTCGAAATGGCGACCAATGGCAAGGCCGGCATCCGGCTCGACATGAACGAGGTGCCATGCCGCGAAGAGGGAATGACGCCTTACGAAATGATGCTGAGCGAAAGCCAGGAGCGGATGCTCATGGTCCTGAAGCCCGGCAAGGAAGGCATGGCCGAAGCGATCTTCCGCAAATGGGAGCTCGATTTTGCGGTGATCGGCGAAGTCACCGACACGCAGCATATGGTGCTCGAATGGAACGGCGAGGTGGTGTGCGACATTCCCCTGGGGCCGCTCGCCGCAGATGCGCCGCTCTATGACCGGCCCTATCTCTCCAAGGAAGAATACAAGGCCTGGGCGCAGGTCAAACCGCTGGAGGACGTGCCCGAAAGCAGCGATGTCGGCGCGGACCTGCTCAAGCTGATGGCCAGCCCCAACCTCGCCAGCAAGCGGTGGATCTACGAACAATATGACAGCCAGGTCGGCGCGGACACGCTCCAGACTGGCGGCGATGCGGGCGTGGTGCGCGTTCACGGGACGCGCAAGGCGCTGGCGATCACCACCGATTGCACGCCGCGCTATGTCTATGCCGACCCCTACGAAGGCGGCAAACAGGCGATTGCCGAGGCTTATCGCAACCTGTGCGCGGTCGGCGCGCGGCCGCTGGCAGTGACCAACTGCCTCAACTTCGCCAACCCGCAGCGGCCCGAGATAATGGCCCAGCTCGTCCACGCGCTGGAAGGCATGGGCGACGCCTGCCGCGCGCTCGACTTCCCGATCGTGAGCGGCAACGTCAGCCTCTACAACGAAAGCAAGGCGACGGGAGGCGGCAGCGCGATCCTGCCCACCCCTGCGATCGGCGGGGTCGGCATCGTCGAGGATTACTCCAGGATGATGACGATGGGATTCAAGAACGAAGGCGACACGCTTTATCTAGTAGGGCCGGAATTCTGGGCCAAGCCTGATCCCACGCGCTCGCATTTGGGCAAGTCAATGTGGCTCAATGTCGTGCATGGCCGCGATGAAGGCCGTACTCCGCCGACCGACCTTGTGATCGAACGCAGCGCGGGGAAAATCATCCACCAGCTGATCGAAGATGGCCTGGTCAACGCCGTGCACGACATTTCAGATGGCGGGCTTGCGGTGGCGCTGGCGGAAATGGCGCTCGCCAGCGGATTGGGTGCAGCGGTGGAGGCCAATTCCGAATACACCCCGGCGCAATGGTGGTTTGGCGAGGATCAGGGCCGCTATGTGATCTCGGTTCCCGATACCGAAGCGCTCAACGCTGCTCTCGCGAAAGGCACGGAAAATGCGGAAACCGCGCAAATCGGCTTCCGCCGATTGGGAACGGTTGGCGTAGGGAGCCTGTTGGGCGTGCCCCTCACCGACCTTCGCGAGGCGCACGAGAGCTTCTTCCGCGAATGGATGGAGGGCTGACGCCCCACCCGTCATTGCTAGCCTTGCGCCGGCAAGGCGCGGCAATCCATGGCGCCGCCCAGGCCATCGATCGCCGTGTCGGCCCAAGGGCCTTCTCGCGATGACGGGCTAACCCTTGGACCTCCTCCAGCCCCTGCTCCACTATTCCGGCCATTTCCTCGTGCCGTTTGCGTTTGGTTGGCTGCTGTGGCGGGAGAACTGGCAGCGCGCGGGGCTGGTGATTCTTGCCGCCAATTTGATCGATCTCGATCATCTTCTGGCCACCCCGATGTTCGACCCCGACCGGTGCAGCATCGGCTTCCACCTGCTGCACGGATGGGAGGCGGCGATCGTCTATGTCTTGATGCTGGGGGCGCCGAAGTGGTGGCTGCGCGCGCTCGGCCTTGGCGCTCTTTGGCATTTGTTGATCGACTATGGCGACTGCCTGATGCAAGCTTGGTGACATGACTGCCGGATATTCAGGAACCCCACTTGCCAAGAAGCTGTCCCTGCGTGACGGGCTGGTTTGCTGGTGGAGCGAAATGCCCGAGAATATTCTCGACGAAATCGACGAATACGCGCTGGACTTGCGCTTTGTGGTCGATCCTGCCGCGGGTATTGATGCTGCACATATTTTCGTGACCGAAGCGGGCGATCTGGCCGCAAAGCTTGGCCATTTGCGCCGACAAATCGACAGGAAAGGTCATGTTTGGGTCAGCTGGCCCAAGAAAGGTTCAGGCCGGGAAACCGCGCTCGATCAGTCTGAAGTACAGCGCATCGGCATCGAAGCGGGTTTCATCGACACCAAGAAATGTGCCGTTGACGAAATATGGTCCGGCCTGAAATTCGTCATCCCGAAGACCGATCGTTAGATCGATTTTCAGGCCGCGAGGGCTTCCGGCATGATCATATCCGCGTCAGCCAGGCCTTCTTCGAACAGTTGCGCAATGCACTGGCGATAAATTGCCGGCTCGCCGATGTTCAGCCGCTTGCGGGCCGCATCGATATCCTCGTGCATGAGCGCTTCGATATCCTCATGCGCGATCTTGGACGCGGCCTTGCCGAGCGCCCTGCCCTCGCGAATCGCATCGAACAGCGGCGCTTTGGTCGGCACCTCCTTCATGCGATTGCGCGTCCCGGCATAGGCGATGAAAAGAATGCCCAGATTGTGGTTCTGTTCATAGCTGAAGCCCAGCAGGCAGGCCTCGCCCAGCCCGTCACGATTATATCCGGTGAGCACATGGAACAGATCATGGGTGTCACGAAGGCGCTCGAAATACCATTCGGTCTGATCCTGGTGGCGATTTTCCGGCGGTGACCATTTGTGGCTTTCCGCCACAAGCCCGGCGGCCGAGAGCCCTTCGCGCTTCATGAAGCGGATATAATGCTGCGCCACCGTATTCGGCCCGCAATCGGCCCAGCGCGCATGGTCGTCGAGCATGGCCGGAATGTTTACCTCTTCGCGCATCATGCGCTGGCCCGCGGGCGAGCGAATGAAATCCCATCCCTGGCGATGCCCCTTGCGGCCCTTGAGCGCCTCGATGATATGGAAAACCTGCTCCGTATCTTCCTTGTCCGCCACGAGCTTGCGGAAGTGCTTCCACACCTTGAGCGGGCGAAAACCGGAAGTCTTGCGTCCGGGGGCAACAAGCGGGCGATCGATTACGGCCATGGCGAGCTCCTCAATAGCGCATCGCAACTTACAAGAATGTAAATTGCCTGTCCACACATCGCACAGCCAGATAGTTTGCTCGCACCGCCTTCATGCCACCCAGTCACTCTCGGGGATACCCAGCAGCTTGAGCACCGAAGTGAGGTCGCCGCGGTCGATCCAGCCATTGGCGGCAAGCTTCGCTGCCTGCTTGGCATGATACGCCACACCGTAATCCGCCGCGATCAGCATCGGTACGTCATTCGCTCCGTCACCGGTAGCGAGCGATACCGCCCCTTCTCCCAGCTCCGCAAGCTCGCTTTCGAGCGTGGCGCGCTTCACCGCGCTATCGGTGACCGGCCCGACCAATCCTCCCGTGAGCGCCCCGCCCTCAATCGCCAATCGATTACCCACGACGCGATCGAAACCCAGCCATTCGGCCACTGGATCGGCAAACTGATGAAAGCCGCCCGTGACCAGCACTGTACGGCAGCCATTCGCACGCAAGGTCTGCACCAGCACCCGCGCGCCTGGCATTGGCTCGATTCGCGTGTTGAGGCATTCGAGGATCGCGCCTTCCGACAGATCACGCAGTAGCATCACGCGTTCGCGCAGCGCGCTTTCAAAATCCAGTTCGCCCTGCATCGCACGCTCGGTGATTGCTGCCACCTGATGCTTGATTCCGGCGAAATCGGCCAGCTCGTCGATGCATTCCTGCCCGATCATGGTCGAATCCATATCCGACACGAACAGGCGCGGCAGCGTAAAGTCGTCGCGTCCAACCAGCATGTCGGTGGGAGAGAAATGCTCTGCCAGCACCTGCATCAGCGGCCCTGTCTCCGCCTCGGGCAGGGCCAGTTGCAGCACGTCACCTGCTGGATCGAGCAGTCCCGCCATGGCCACGCGCATCCCGCGATCCTCAAGCTCACGAGTGGCGGTATCTAGGCGCGTTTCAAGCTGCTGCGGGTCTGCTATCAGCCGGACGATGGGCAAGAGTGAATCTCCAGAAAAAGGGCCGGTCGCGCTCATTGCAGGGCCAACCGCCAGCGGCAAGAGCGATCTCGCGATCGAGCTTGCCCTGGCCCTGGAAAAGCGCGGGCAGCGCGGCGTTGTGATCAATGCTGACAGCGCCCAGGTTTACGCCGATCTCGAGGTGTTGAGCGCGCGTCCGGGCATTGGCGAAATGCGGGGAGTCGAGCACCGCCTGTTCGCTGCATGGGACGGTGCCCAGCCCTGTTCGGCGGCGGACTGGGCGGCCGCCACCAAGGGCGAGATTGCGGCGCTGCATGTTGAAGGAGCCGTACCTATCCTTGTCGGGGGAACCGGGCTCTATCTGCGCACACTGCTCGAAGGGATTGCCCCCATCCCCGCTATCGATCCTGAAGTACGCGAGGCAGTTCGCGCCCTCCCCGCAGCCGAAGCCCAGGCCGCATTGCAATCCGAAGATCCCGAACGCGCGGCGCAGTTGAATCCCGCCGACAGGCAGCGGATTGCGCGCGCACTCGAAGTGGTTCGCTCCACGGGCAGGACGCTGGCCGATTGGCAAGCCGAGAAGGCGGGCGGGATCGCGCAGGCCATCGCGCTTCATCCGCTCATCCTCCTGCCCGACCGCGAGTGGCTCTACCAGCGCTGCGACCAGCGCTTCGAGCTGATGCTGGAACGCGGAGCCATCGCGGAAGTCGAGACGCTGCTGGCACGCGGGCTTTCGCCCGAACTGCCGGTAATGCGTGCCATCGGCGTTCCGGAAATCGCAGCCTTCCTGCGCGAGGAAATTGCGCGAGAGGAAATGATCGCCAGAGGTAAGCAGGCGACGCGCAATTACGCCAAACGGCAATATACCTGGTTCCGGCGCCAACCACCCCATGGCTGGCCGCGCATAACGTCTGAAAATATCGACATTGATCAGTATTTCGCATCATTATTTCATTATTAAGTGTTGACACGTTAGATTCGAACGCATAGCGAGGCGGCCTGAGGCCCGGTGCGTAGTCCCTGCACCGGGCCGAATTTGTTGTATGGGGCAGGCAAAGTCCCTAGAGGCGGGCCGCATCCCGCGCGAATGGAAGGAAATACACGTGTCGAGCGAGCGCAGCGGCGCAGCAATCCTGGTCGAAAGCCTGGTCGAGCAGGGCGTAGAGTTCGTCTTCGGTTACCCCGGTGGGGCGGTCCTGCCGATTTATGACGAGTTGTTCGGTGACCAGCGCCTTCGCCATATCCTGGTACGGCACGAAGCCGGTGCAGTTCACGCTGCCGAGGGCTATGCCCGCTCGACCGGCAAGCCCGGTGTAGTCCTTGTCACTTCCGGCCCCGGAGCAACCAATGCGGTTACTGGCATCGCCGATGCCTTTCTCGATTCAATCCCGTTAGTAGTGATCACGGGCCAGGTTCCGACCGCTCTGATCGGCACCGATGCGTTCCAGGAAGCAGATACGGTGGGCATCACCCGCCACTGCACCAAGCACAATTATCTTGTGAAGGAACCTGCCGACCTCAAGCCGACAATCGAGGAAGCCTTCCGCATTGCCACCACCGGCCGCCCCGGCCCGGTCGTGGTCGATATTCCCAAGGACGTGCAGATAGCGGTCCCCTCATTCAGTCGCGAATCAAACGGTTCGGCCACCCATCGCTATCAACCGCGCATGGTCGGCAGCGCGGAGGAAATCGCCGAAGCGGTCGAATGGCTCGCCCGTGCCGAGCGGCCGATACTCTATACAGGCGGCGGTGTGATCAATTCCGGCCCGGAAGCAAGCAAGCTGCTGCGGCAATTGCAGGATCTCACCGGCGCTCCGGTCACCAGCACGCTCATGGGCCTCGGCGCTTTCCCTGCTGATCATCCTGACTGGCTCGGCATGCTGGGTATGCACGGCACATTCGAAGCCAATATGGCGATGAACAAATGTGACGTGATGCTGTGCGTCGGCGCGCGTTTCGATGACCGGGTGACCGGACGGCTTGATGCCTTTTCGCCAGGATCGAAGAAGATCCACATCGACATCGATCGCAGCTCGATCAACAAGACTGTGCAGGTCGATCTGCCAATCCTGGGCGATTGCGCCATGGTACTGGGGCAGCTGATCGCAGCCTGGGGCTCACGCAACCCGCAGGATTTGGGCGAATGGAAGGCCCGCATCGCCGGTTGGCGCGCGCGCGAATGCCTTGCTTACCCTGAAAAGTCAGAACTGATCATGCCGCAAAAGGCGGTAGAGCGCTTGTTCGCGCTGACCAGGGACCGCAACCCGATCATCTCGACCGAAGTAGGTCAGCACCAGATGTGGGCGGCGCAGTATTTCCGCTTCAATGATCCGGGCAAATGGCTCACCTCGGGAGGCCTCGGCACCATGGGCTATGGCCTGCCAGCAGCAATCGGCGCGCAGCTGGGCAATCCCGATAGCCTAGTGATCGATATTGCCGGCGAGGCCTCGATCCAGATGAACATCCAGGAACTGGGCACGGCCAGCCAGTATCGCCTGCCGGTCAAGGTGTTCATCCTCAACAATGAATATATGGGCATGGTCCGCCAGTGGCAGGAGCTGACCTATGAAAGCCGCTATTCAAACTCCTACTCGGACAGCCTGCCCGATTTCGTCAAGCTCGCCGAAAGCTATGGCTGGACCGGCATCCGCATCAGCGACGAAAGCGAGCTCGACGCGGGTATCGAGGCCATGCTGGCCGCCGATGGCCCGGTCATGGTCGATTGCCGGGTGTCCAAGGAAGCCAATTGCTTCCCGATGATACCCAGTGGCGCCGCACATACCGACATGCTGCTTTATGGCGATCATGTCGAAGGCAAAATGGACGACGAAGCGAAGGCTTTGGTTTAAGGGTTTACGACATGAAAATCGCAACCGAAGCCAGCGAACGGCACGTGCTCAATGTTACGGTCGACAACGAAAGCGGTATCCTCGCCAAGATTGCGGGCCTGTTTACAGCGCGCGGCTATAATATTGACAGCCTGACCGTGGCCGACATCACTGAAAACCACGCAGTGAGCCGGATTACCATCGTCACCAACGGCCCGCCGCAGGTGATCGACCAGATCGAGGCCCAGCTCGAACGGCTGGTGCCGGTGCACAAGGTCACCGACCTGACCGAAGCCGGCCCGCATGTGGAGCGCGAGCTGGCACTGGTGAAGGTCAGGGGCACGGGTGAATCACGGGTCGAAGCGCTCCGGATAGCTGACGTATTCCGCGCGAGCGTGGTCGATACAACGACGGAAAGCTTTGTGTTCGAACTTACCGGCGCGCCGGACAAGATTGACAGTTTCATCGCGCTGATGCGCACGCTTGGCCTGGTCGAGGTCGGACGCAGCGGTGTGGTGGGCATGATGCGCGGCGCCGAGGGCGCCTAGAAAAGGGAATACCATGAAAGTTTACTACGACGCCGATGCCGACCTGGGCCTGATCACCGGCAAGAAGATCGCCGTGCTCGGTTATGGCAGCCAGGGCCATGCCCATGCGCAGAACCTGCGCGACAGCGGGGTGAAGGAAGTTGCCATCGCCCTGCGCGAAGGCTCCGCCACCGCGAAGAAGGCCGAGGCCGCCGGCTTCAAGGTTCTGAGCAACAAGGAAGCGGCCAAATGGGCCGATATCCTGATGGTGCTCGCGCCCGACGAGCATCAGGCTGCGATCTGGGAGAACGACCTCAAGGGCAATATGCGTCCGGGTTCTGCGCTTGCATTCGCGCATGGCCTCAACATCCATTTCGGCCTGATCGAGGCCCCTGCGGATATCGACGTGATCATGATCGCGCCCAAGGGCCCCGGCCACACCGTGCGCAGCGAATATCAGCGCGGCGGCGGCGTGCCCTGCCTGATCGCGGTACACCAGGATGCCAGCGGCAGTGCGCATGACGTGGCACTCGCCTATGCCAGTGGCGTGGGCGGTGGCCGCAGCGGCGTGATCGAGACGAACTTCAAGGAAGAGTGCGAAACCGACCTGTTCGGCGAACAAGCCGTGCTCTGCGGCGGCATAACACATTTGATCCAGGCCGGGTTCGAAACGCTGGTCGAGGCCGGGTATGCGCCGGAAATGGCCTATTTCGAATGCCTTCACGAAACCAAGCTGATCGTTGATCTGCTCTATGAAGGCGGGATCGCCAACATGCGCTATTCGATCAGCAACACGGCAGAATACGGCGATATCACCACCGGTCCGCGCATCATCACGCCTGAAACCAAGGCGGAAATGAAACGGGTGCTGGCGGACATCCAGTCTGGGCGGTTCGTCAAGAATTTCGTGCTCGACAATCGTGCCGGCCAACCCGAACTGAAGGCCGCGCGCAAGGCAGCCGAAGCCCATCCGATCGAGAAGACCGGGGCGGAACTGCGCGCCATGATGCCATGGATCAGTGCCAACAAGCTGGTCGACAAGGACAAGAACTGAGCCGAAAAGGCGCATCATGCGTCTTTCCGACTGCCATAATGTTGATGACTTCCGAAAGCTGGCCAGGGCGCGCCTGCCCTGGCCGGTGTTCGACTATATCGACGGTGCGGCAGATGACGAGCTGACCAAGGCGCGCAATACCGCCGCGTTCGAGACGTGCGACCTCGTACCCGATGTGCTGGCGGGTGTCGCCGAAATCGATACCAGCTGCCAGATCATGGGCCGCACCAGTGCGCTGCCATTGATGCTAAGCCCCACGGCGGTGCAACGCGCCTTCCACTGGCAGGGTGAGACGGCGGTTGCCAGAGCCGCAGAGAAATTCGGCCTGTGGTTCGGCATTTCCAGCCTTGCAACCCGCTCGATCGAGGAAGTGGCCGCGCTCACCAACGCGCCCAAGCTGTTCCAGCTTTACGTTCACAAGGACAAGGGGTTGAATGCCTCGATGATCGAGCGTTGCCAGGCGGCGAAATTCGATGCCTTGGCGCTAACAGTCGATACGATCGTTTCGGGCAAACGCGAACGCTGCCTTCGCTCTGGCTTCACCACCCCGCCGCGCTTCACGCCAAGTGCGGTGTGGTCATACGCTACGCGCCCGCGCTGGACGCTCGATTACCTGTTCCGCGAGAAATTCCGCCTGCCCAATCTCGACAGCCATGTCAGCGAGGGCACCGGCAAGGCGGTGAGTATTGCCGAATATTTCAATACCATGCTCGACACATCGATGGATTGGGACACGGCGGCGAAAATTCGGCAAGACTGGGGCGGCACATTCTGCCTCAAGGGCGTGATAAGCGCGAATGATGCGCGCCGCGCGGTGCAGATCGGCGCCGACGCCATCATGATATCCAACCATGGTGGGCGCCAGCTTGACGGCAGCCGCGCGCCTTTTGACCAGCTGCGCGAGATCGTCGACGCCGTGGGCGGCGAAATCGAGATCATCTGTGACGGCGGCGTGCGGCGCGGCACCCATGTGCTCAAGAGTCTTTGCGCCGGTGCCACGGCCGCAAGTGGGGGCAGGCTCTACCTTTATGCCCTTGCCGCTGCGGGGCAGCCCGGTGTCGAGCGCGCAATCGGGATACTCAAGGACGAGATTGAGCGCGGAATGCGGTTGATGGGTGTGACTTCGGTCGAACAGCTCACTTCAGAGCGACTGCGCTGGCGCTGAGCCGGTCCACCTGCTTAGCGGCAACACGCTTTTCCTTTCAAAGCGCCTTGCACTCGGCGCAATTTTCCGTAATGCATCATGCCATGACGCGTAACGGATCGCTGCTGCTACGACTTACACGCCCTTGGGCGTGACAGATCGCGCGCCTTGATGACGCGTGGCAAGCGCTCAAGGGAACACAGCCGCACCGCTTCCACCCATTTCGTTACGAGTTTTTACATCCCATGACCATGCTCACTGATCCAGGCCGAAAATATCGGCCCTTCCCTCCGGTCAGCCTGCCTGACCGGCAATGGCCAAGCCGCACCATCACCGCGCCGCCGCGCTGGCTTTCGACCGACCTGCGCGACGGCAACCAGGCAATTGTCGATCCGATGGATGCAGTGAAGAAGAACCGCTTCTTCGATGAACTGGTACGCATTGGCATCAAGGAAATCGAAGTCGGCTTTCCAAGTGCGGGCGCGACCGAGTTCGATTTCATCCAGGGCCTCGTGCGTTCGGGCAGGATCCCCGAGGGCGTGACGGTACAGGTGCTCACGCAAAGCCGTGAAGACCTGATCCGCACCAGTTTCGAAAGCCTGGACGGCGCGAGACAGGCGATTGTCCACCTCTACAATGCGGTCAGCCCGGCTTGGCGCGACATCGTATTCCGCATGTCGAAGGACGAGGTGCGCGAAATCGCGGTCAAAGGCGCGATGGTAATGCGCGACGAGGCGGCAAGGCGTCCCGGAACCGAGTGGCATTTCCAGTATTCGCCCGAGACTTTCTCCACCGCCGAGCTCGATTTCAGCATCGAGGTGTGTGAGGCGGTGATGGAGGTGCTGGTCCCCACGCCTGAACGCCCGATCATCCTCAACCTGCCCGCAACGGTAGAGGCGGCAACGCCCAATATCTACGCCGACCAGATCGAATATTTCTGCCGCAACCTGCCGAACCGCGAAAGTGCGGTAATCAGCCTGCACACCCACAATGATCGCGGCACCGGCGTTGCGGCAGCGGAACTTGGCCTGATGGCCGGCGCCGACCGTGTCGAGGGCTGCCTGTTCGGCAATGGCGAGAGGACGGGCAATTGCTGCCTCGTCACTGTGGCACTCAACATGTACACGCAAGGGGTCAATCCGGGGCTCGACTTTTCGGACATTGACCGGATCATCGAAACGGTCGAATTCTGCAACGAACTGCCCGTGAATCAGCGCCATCCCTATGGCGGCGAATTGGTGTTTACTGCCTTTTCAGGCTCGCACCAGGATGCGATCAAGAAGGGCTTCGAGGCAAACGCCCAGCAGAATGACGAGCAATGGCGCGTGCCCTATCTGCCGATAGATCCGGCCGACCTGGGCCGCAATTACGAGGCGGTTATCCGCGTCAACTCCCAGTCGGGTAAAGGCGGTTTTGCCTGGGTACTTGAGCAGGACCAGGGTATCAAACTGCCCAAGGCGATGCAGGCCGACTTCTCGAAGCACGTCCAGAAGGTGGCTGACGAACTTGGCCGTGAACTCAATGCGGCAGATATCTGGGATGCTTTCCGCAAGGCGTACCATGTCCACACCCATCCAAAGCATTTCCAGCTGTTGGATTACGAGGAAAACCGCGCTGCCGATGGTACACGGATATTCGCAGGCAAGATTGCGGTCGACGGCCATGAGCAGAGCGTGTCGGGACGCGGCAACGGCCTGATTTCTTCGGTCATGAGCACGATCCGCGACGCCTTCGGCGTTGAACTGGAAGTGTGCGACTATACAGAGCATGCCCTTGGCACCGGAACTGATGCGCGTGCAGCTGCATATCTCGAATGTCGCACGCCCGAAGGGCGCACAATCTGGGGCTGCGGGATCGATGAGGACGTCGCGACGGCCAGCGTGCGCGCGGTGCTGAGTGCCGCAAACGGAAGCGTCAGCGGCTGACCGGCGCGGGATCGGCCGATATCGCTTAGCCGCCGCAGTGCACGCGGTTGATGGGTCCTGGCCCTATTTGCACAACCTTCAAATGCCTGATCGGCGTGTTCTGCAACGGTTCGCCGCATCTTGCGCCCAAATTAGCCCTAAAACCGGCAGCGATGCTGGGAGTCTCAATTTCCTGGATGTAGGGCAGCGACATCAGAGTGTGCGTGTGGTTCTGGCAACGGAAAACGCAGCTCGGGTTGGTCGGACGAAAAGACGCAAGGCGTCAAGTTCGGCAGATTCATTTTGAAGGAGTAGCTTAATGAGTGTCACTTTCCAGAAGCCTGGCCTTCTGTTTCTGTATGCGGCACTTGCACTGCCGGTATCCGGCAGTCTGTCCGCGCAGGACCAGCAGGGGCAGACCGATAATGAGGTCCTTACAACGGTTGTGGGCACCCAAGGGCCCGAGATCGAAGGTATCATTTCCGCTCGCAGCGGCGACTTGCTGCAAATCACCGCCGCTGACGGGACCAGGACGCAGGTCACCATCAATGACGAAACTGAAGTCAGGGGAACTGGCGGTTTCCTGGGCCTCAATCGCAAGAAACTCGGCGCTGAAGCTTTGCTCAACGGCCTGCCTGTTACCGTCCAGACATGGCAATCGGGCCAATCCCTTGTGGCGAGCGAGATCAAGTTCAAGAATAACGATCTTGAAACCGCAGCCATGATCCGCAACGGCACTGCCCAGCGTTTTGCCGAGCACGATGTTGCCATTGAGGAAAATGCCGTGGCAACCGAAGCGCTGCGTGGCCGGATGGGTGATATCGACAAGTACAATATCAAGGGTACCACCAATGTGTATTTCGATACCGGCAAATGGAACCTGTCCTCTGCCGCACAGAACGACCTTTGCGCTGCGGCAAGCGAAGCCGAAGCGATGGAAAATGCCCTTCTTCTGGTAGTCGGCTACACCGATTCAACCGGCAGTTATGAGGTCAACCAGGCGCTTAGCGAAAAGCGTGCTGGCCGCGTTCTGAACTATCTGCAGCAGGCTTGCGGCTGGAAACCGTGGCGTATGCTTTCGCCTACAGGAATGGCGACCGCCGATCCACTGGCCGACAATAACACTCCGGAAGGGCGGGCGCAAAATCGCCGCGTTTCTGTGAATATCCTCGTCAGCAAGAGCGTTGACGGCATATAGTATTTTGCGGGGTGGGTTCGGCCCACCCCGCAATTTCGGCTACGCAACCCGCCTCCCAGCGCAAGTTTTCCTTGTCAGGACAGTGCCGCATGTGGTGCATGCACAGGCACTTGCTGCAGGGAGAGCCGATTATGACCGAAGAGATCCTCGAACCCGATCTTCCGATCATCGATCCGCATCACCATCTGTGGGACTTACGGCCATTGGTCACGGCCTTTCCCGAGCCGCATCATCCCTTCATCGCTGCACTGCTCGACAACGCTTATTACACTTTTGACGGCCTGCATGCCCATCTCACCAGCGGCCACAACGTCATCGGCACCGTGTTCATGGAATGTGGCGCATTCTACCGTGCTGACGCCGATGATGCTTTCAAGGTCGTGGGCGAAGTCGAGTTTGTGAATGGCGTCGCTGCCCAATCTGCATGCGGGCTGTATGGCAATTTGCGCGCCTGTGCCGCGATCATCGGCCATGCCGATCTGCGATTGGGCGAGCGGGCTGCCGATGTGCTGGAGGCGCTCAGGGCGGCCGCGCCCGATCGCTTTCGCGGGATCCGCCACCAGGCCGCGTGGGACAATGACCCGGAAGTGCTGGGCGCGCCTTTCCATGCCCCTGAAGGGCTCTATCTGGACGCAAAGTTCCGCGAAGGCTTTGCGCAGCTGGGCAAGCAGGGTCTCACCTTTGACGCCTGGCTGCTGGAGCCGCAGCTTCCCGATGTGATCGACCTGGCCAATGCCTTTCCCGATCAACCGATCTGCCTTGACCATTGCGGCACGCCGCTGGGCATTGCGAGCTATCACGGCAGGCTGCACGAGCGCTTCGATATCTGGCGGCACAATATCCGCGAGCTGGCGAAATGCGACAATGTGGTGGTCAAACTGGGTGGCCTCGCGATGGCTTTTTGCGGCCTGCCCGAAAAGGGGCCGGCGTCGGGAATGAACTCGGAAGACCTGGGCGCGCTGTGGAGACCTTACATCGAAACCTGCATCGAGGCCTTCGGGCCCGAACGCGCAATGTTCGAAAGCAATTACCCGGTCGACTATTGGGGCGCCGATTATGCGGTGCTGTGGAACGCATTCAAACGGATCACTCGCGGCGCCAGTGCGGATGAGAAGCGCGCGCTCTATGCCGGCAATGCTGCAAGCTTTTATGGTATCGAGCACATTCTGCCTGCGCGGTGACGCTACGGCATCGGGTGTTTCTACAGCCTAGCAAATTCGCACACTCGACAGGCGCGGCAACGCTGCTTACTTCGCTCGCAAAAGGCCCATTCCAACGGAGTTCCCGATGGCTCTTCCTGCTCCATTCGACCGCCTGCGCCTGCCCCTGATCGGCTCGCCGCTATTCATAGTGTCCGGCCCTGAACTGGTAATCGCGCAGTGCAAGGCAGGGGTCATTGGCAGCTTTCCCGCGCTTAATGCGCGCCCGCAGACGCTGCTCGACGAATGGCTGCACCAGATCACCGAGGAACTGGCCAAGCACAATCGAGAAAACCCAGATCGCCCGGCAGCGCCCTTTGCCGTCAACCAGATCGTCCACAAATCGAACGACAGGCTTGAGCAGGACATGGCGTCTTGCGAAAAATGGCAGGTTCCAATGGTAATCACCTCGCTCGGTGCGCGAACGGAAATCTTCGACGCAGTGCGCAATTGGGGCGGGATCACCATGCATGACGTGATCAACAATGCCTTTGCCCGCAAGGCGATCGAAAAAGGTGCCACGGGCCTTATTCCGGTCGCGGCTGGCGCAGGTGGGCATGCCGGCGTGCAATCGCCCTTCGCGCTGATGCAGGAAATCCGCGAATGGTTTGAAGGCCTGGTTGCCCTATCGGGCTCGATCGCCAATGGCTACTCCATCCTTGCGGCGCAGGCGATGCGGGCGGATTTCGCCTACGCTGGCAGCGCATTTATCGCGACACGAGAGGCTAATGCTGATCAGGGCTACAAGGAAGGAATTGTAGCGGGCAGCGCGGAAGGTATCGTTTATACGAACCTGTTCACCGGGGTTCACGGCAATTACCTGCGCAGTTCGATCGAAGCTGCCGGGCTCAATCCAGATGATCTGCCGCAAAGCGATCCCAGCAAGATGAATTTCGGCAGCGGCGGCAACACCAAGGTCAAGGCCTGGAAGGATATCTGGGGATCGGGCCAGGGCGTCGGCGCGATCAAGTCAATCGATTCGGTTGAAGACCTGGTGGCGCGTTTCGAGCGCGAATACCATGCCGCCAAAGCGGAGCTCGAAGCAAAGTCCGCTTACAGGAGCTGGATCAGCTAGGTTGAATTCCACAGCGATTCAGCCATCGCGTCAAGCTCGCTGAAATCGAAGCCAGTGCCAAGCGGGTCATTGCGGTTAAGCAACACTCGTCGCTGCTCATCAAGCAGCCGCCTGCGCAAGGCGTTCTGTAGCAGCGTCAACCGCATCAGAACCTCAATCAGTGCTGCACGCATGTCGATCGAACGCATTTGAACCCAGCGTGCCTCGATGCCCCCTACCCGCTCGATCACCATCGCGTTGTAATCGCGGTGCGGCCCGCGATGCAGCGGCATGCCCATGCGCAAGGCGCTGGCTTCTGTAGCCGGAAGCAGCAGCCCGTTCGCACGAAAATCGTCGAACCCGATCTGTTTTGCGCCGATATAGTCGAACATCCGCCCGAAACAGCGCTTTGTCAGCAGCTGGCGAGGAAGCAAATGATGGCGCTGAAGCGACGGATCATGGCCCGGCGCGCCCCGGCGGTTGACTGCACGGAATGGCAAGGGCGGGCGGTTGGACTGTTGTGCCACGGAAGGCATTCCTGCCTGCCGCACCATTCGCCTCAGCCTGCTCTTACGCAAATAAGCTTGCAGTCCGCCGAAGGTTCAAGCCGCAAGTGCTGACCTTCGGGTCCGATGATCTGTTCTGGCCGCTCTACTGCGCCGGCCAGGACAAGCTGGTTGATAAGCCGCACTCCAAGCCGGGTTGCCGCAACCTTGTCGGCCACCAGTTCTGGCTCAATGAACAGCTCCTGCCCGATCAGGAAATCCAGCCCCACACTTTGTATTCCGCCGCCCGCCATTTCGCGGAACGCGGTCAGGCCCAAGGCAGGAAACGCACCGCCTTCTAGCCATGCCGCCATCGTCGATTCAAAGTAACGACGCCCGATTACGCTCGATGATGGCGGCCAGGCAATTGCCCGGGCATGCTCGAAATGCTGGACGAGATCGCGCGCCAGAGCCAGCATTCCCCGCAAGACCGGCAAGATCGCTTCCCCACCTGCCATATGGCCACCAGCCACTAGCCGCACCGCCTCAAATTCCGAGATAATTTGCAGATCGTCACAGTCAAACCGGTGATTGGTTTCAGGCGGTTCGAGCCCCGCACCAGGTGCGAGACCTTCGAGATCGAACGTTAGCCCATCGCGCAAAAGCTCGACCCATATCCGGTCCTCAGCAAGCGCCGCGCCCTGCAAGGCGGTGACGGAACTGGCGGTGTCGCGCTCATCGATTACGCGAAGACCGTGCCGGCGGGCAGGGTCCAGGGTTAGCGAAACAGATGGATGAGATTCGACGAATTCGTATATCGCCGCGCGATCGGGGCGTGAACCGCGCGAGAAGAGCAGAAAGACTCCCCGCATGGTCAGCGGCCGCGCATGATTGTTCGCGTCTTCACCCACATTTACGTCCAGACCCCGGCCCCCCCTTCCCGTGCGCCAATCAGCAGGATTGTGACTCGAATCCTCTTCAACGTCGAGTCCTGTTTCCAGAATTACCTCCAAATTGATTCTATTAATTCAATAAATTCCGATATTTATACCTTCAGCTAGCGCAGATCCCAGTTGTTCGGCTGCATCGAGGCTTTCTTTCGAGGGAGATTTAGGCGCGAGGATTTCCGCCGATGTTTGCGCATCGAGATTGACAATCACATGTTCGGCCACCCTGCGCAGGCGCCAACCGGTCGCTATCCGGTCAATCTGGCGCTGCGCGCCCTCACCGTCAGAACCTGCGGCGATGATGGTGGCATAAGCTCGGCCCTCTATTTTACCCAGCACCGGATAATAGCAACGATCAAACATCTCCTTCATCAATCCGCTCATGGTCGCCAGATTTTCTGGACAGGCAAAGAGGTATGCGGATGCCTGCAACAAATCGTCAGGCCTGACCTGGTCGGCGCGAATAAGGCGCCCTGTTGAACCAGCCCCCCTGGCCGCCGCCTGCGCCAGCGCCTCGCTCGCTCCAGTGCGGCTGTGCCATGCGATAAGGAGATAAGGGTCTGGCATATGGCACAGCAAAGGGATCCATATGCGGAAAGTCAATCGTCCAGCCTTCTCCCGCCGGGCGCAATGGGATAGTGCGTGGTCATGGCTTCCCGTTCGATCTCGCATGTCTTGGGCATCTCCTCTTCACTTTCCGGCCGCGCATGGCTTTGGCGCGGCGGGAATATGGAAATCGGTGCCGGCGTGGCCGGGTTGGAAGATGACATACTGACGCAATTGCTGCTCACCCGCGGCGTCAAGCGTGAGGACGTGGTTCGCCATCTTTCGCCGACACTGCGTGAATTCCTGCCTGACCCCAGTGAGTTCCTTGACATGGACGCGGCAGCCGAGCGTATCGTGCAAGCGGTATTGGGCAATGAAGCGATCACTATCTATGGCGATTATGACGTGGACGGGGCCACCAGCGCTGCTCTGCTGGTAAACCTGCTGCGTGAACTGGGTGCGAACGTCGACTATTACATCCCTGACCGCCTCCTGGAAGGGTATGGCCCCAGTGGCGAAGCGCTCGTCAAACTGTCGGAACAAGGGACGAGCCTGATTGTCACGGTTGACTGCGGGGCGATGGCGCATGATGCATTGAAGCAAGCCCATGACGCCGGCGTGGACGTCATCGTGGTCGACCATCACAAATGTTCCCCGGAATTGCCGGTTGCTGCGGCGTTGGTAAACCCCAACCGCCTCGACGAATCCGACCTTGCAGCGCAGCACGGCCATCTTGCCGCGGTGGGTGTGGCATTCCTGCTAGCCATTGCCCTCAACCGGACGCTGCGCAAACGCGGCTTCTTCGATGATCGGGACGAACCCAACCTGATCAGTCTGCTTGATCTGGTTGCGCTGGGCACAGTGGCCGATGTGGCTGCGCTCCATGGGCTCAATCGCGCCTTTGTAGCGCAAGGTCTCAAGGTCATGGCACTGCGCGAACGCATTGGCATGTCGGCATTGATCGATGCAAGCCGGCTCAAGCGCGCGCCGCAGTGCAGCGATCTGGGATTTGCCCTGGGCCCCCGCATCAATGCCGGAGGCCGGGTGGGCGAATCTACGCTTGGTGTGCGTCTGCTGACCACCAGCGACCCTGAAGAAGCACGCGAAATTGCCGAACAGCTCTCCCAACTCAATGAAGCGCGGCGGGGGATCGAAGCCGAGGTGCAGCAAGCCGCCGAGGCACAAATCGGCAGCCAGCACAACCGATCGGTTCTGTTGCTGTCCGGCACGGGCTGGCATCCCGGCGTGATCGGTATCGTCGCTGGCCGGATCAAGGAAAAGACCGGCAAGCCGAGCATTGTCGTCGCTATTGATGAAGCCGCAGATACCGGCAAGGGATCGGGTCGATCGATCTCCGGCGTCGATCTGGGGGCCGCCATCATTGCCGCACGCGAGGCCGGGCTGCTTGTAGCGGGTGGGGGACACGCCATGGCCGCAGGCATGACCGTGGAACGTGGCCAGATCGATCTGCTCAGCGAATTTCTGGACAATCGGCTTGCACGCGATGTTTCGCGGGCATTGGAAAGCCAGGCAATGCAGCTTGATCTTGCGGTTACGACGGGAGGGTTGACGCCGGAGTTCGTCGAGACACTAGAGCGCGCCGGTCCGTTCGGTGTTGGCTGGCCCGCCCCGCGCGTTGCGGTAGGACCGGTGAGGATCATCAAGGCGGACATTGTGGGCAAGGATCACCTGCGAGTGATAGCGGCGGGCGAAGACGGTCGCTCGCTCAAGGCAATCGCCTTCCGCGCTGCGGAAACCGACATGGCGCAAACACTGCTGCACCGCGCGCAGGGGCGCCGGTTTCATCTCGCCGGAAGGGTCAAGATTGATGACTGGGGGCCCCGCCCGCAAGCCGAATTGCACCTTGAGGATGCGGCCTTCGCGGATTGAAGCAAATGCAGGGTTGACCACAATCGCGCGCGCCCCTATTGGCGCGCTCTCCAAGCGAGCGTGGCCCCTTCGTCTAGCGGTCTAGGACGCCGCCCTTTCACGGCGGAAACACGGGTTCGATTCCCGTAGGGGTCACCACTTCGCATTGCAATGGCACCATGTTTGCCAACTCAACGGCCCCTTCGTCTAGCGGTCAGGACGCGGCCCTCTCACGGCTGAAACACGGGTTCGATTCCCGTAGGGGTCACCAAGCCGCCATATTCCTGTGGTCACCAAGCAAGCCGGGGACAGTTGCCACTTGGCGCTTTTCTGGCCGTCCGGTTCTGGTATGGCCCGCTGCGCATGGATGATCGCCAAACCCATCCGGTTACCGGCATTCTGATCGCGCTGGCAGCGGGTATTACGCTGATTGCGCTGGGCATCGACTTTTGGGTGGTGTTCGGGACCGTTCTGCTGTGGGTTGGGACGCTTTACCTGGCAGGTTCGCGCCCTCCGCCCTACACACCACCAGAGCGATCGGGTGCAATCTCACGCGAGAATATGGGCGAATTGATCGAGCACTCGGCTACCCCATTGTTGCTGATTGAACGCGGCAAGGTCGCTGTTGCAAACAGGGCCGCCAAGCGAGTGCTAGGTGATCATATCGTGGGACAGGATACGCGCATGGCATTTCGCCAGCCCGAAGCGGTCAAATTGCTTGGCAAAAGTCGCAGCGGTTCCGCTATTGTCAGGGGGCTCGTCAGGCGACGCGACATCTGGCGCATAAACCGGCAGATGATCGGCCCGGAACTCTCGGCCCTTGAGCTCGTCAGTCTTACTGCCGAGGCTGATATCAGCCGCGCACACACCGATTTTGTCGCCAATGCCAGTCATGAACTGCGCACTCCGCTGGCATCGATCATCGGTTATGTGGAAACGCTGCGTGAAGACGATTCCGGGCTCGACACGCAAACCGTACAAAAATTTCTCGATACGATCCTGCGCGAGGCCAAGCGATTGCAATCTCTTGTCAGCGATCTGATGTCACTCTCGCGGATCGAAGCGGAAAAGCATGATCAGCCGACCGAAGTCATCGAACTGGCCCAACTGATCGAGCGCGCAGCCCGTGATGCAGCCGGAAATGAACGGGTCGATCGGCTTCGCTTCAACACCGATCCTACCGTGCATATCCGCGGCGACGCGCAACAGATCGAACAGTTGATGCGCAACCTCGTGGACAATGCGCTTAAATATGGCAGCCCGGGCACGCCGGTGAGTGTCGAGCTGAACCGTACGACTGATGGCCAGGCACAACTGATCGTTTCGGATCAGGGTGAAGGAATCGCGCCTGAACACCTGCCGCATCTCACGCGCCGCTTTTACCGTACCGACCCGGGGCGCAGCCGTGCCTCTGGCGGAACCGGGCTTGGCCTGGCAATTGTCAAACACATTGTTGAGCGTCATCGTGGCCGGCTCGACATCGAGAGCAAGCCTGGCGAAGGAACGGTGGTAATGGTCCGTATTCCAGCGGCATCCAGCGATGCCGACGAAATGTCATGAAAATGTCTTTTTTCTTTAACATTGCGGTTGCAAGCGAACTCAAAATTCGTTCAACCACGCCAACTGGAGCGGTTCTACCCCAAACTGAAACACACGCGGCTTAAACGCAAAGACCGGCTTTGATGCGCCAGCCGGGCAAGAACGAATGCAAGCACAGGTCCCAGCAGCACACCAATGACATCGATTACCCTGCTCTTGATTGCTTTTGGCCTGGCGCTTGCCGGATGGCTGGCGGCGCGTGCGCGCGCCTGGAGTTTTCAGCGCGACTCCGGCGTCCGGCGGCTGGCGGCGCGCCCCAATTACCACGCCTGGTATGTGGCGCTTTGGATCGCTGTTCCATTGCTTGCCTTTACGGTGTTTTGGTCACTGATCGAGCCGCAACTGATCCTGCGCAGTGTGCTTGCCACTCCAGCAGCGCAGAGCCTGCCCGAATTCGGTTTCGAGCGCGAATCCCTCCTGGCCGAAGCGCGTGCAGCCGCCGCAGGAAGCAACGCTGCCTTGTTCAACCCGGGTGCCGAAGCGTTTGTTGGACCCTATAGCGAGGCGATCCAGAAATACCGGCTGATAGGGATTGCGATTGCAGCCGCCATCGCTCTTGCGACAGGCGCGTTTGCCTTCCTGCGCGTAAAGCCCGATTTTACCGCTCGCACACGGGTAGAACGAACAGTGATGATCGTGCTGCTGCTGGCATCGCTTGTCGCCATTCTGACAACGTTTGGCATCTTTATCAGCCTGGTGTTTGAAACGGTGCGATTCTTTGGAATGGTTTCGCCGATTGATTTTCTCTTCGGCACATTCTGGGGGCCGGACCCGATGAGCAATCCGGAAAATCCGGATC
Source organism: Sphingomonadales bacterium BRH_c3 (assembly GCA_001515985.1). GTDB lineage: Bacteria > Pseudomonadota > Alphaproteobacteria > Sphingomonadales > Sphingomonadaceae > Erythrobacter. Next base: position 27,030 of record LOET01000051.1, read on the forward strand.
CTACACGATACGGCGCTATCCCGCTGTTCTGGGGCACGATTTATATCGGTGCAATCATCGCCATGATCGTTGCTATCCCGCTCGGATTGATGAGTGCGATTTACCTCACACAATACGCCGATCCACGCCTGCGGGCCTGGCTCAAGCCCGCGCTCGAAATTCTCGCGGGCGTGCCCACCGTGGTCTATGGCTATTTTGCTGCACTCACAGTTGCCCCAGCGATCCGCGACGCAGCCATGGCAGTGGGCATCAGCAACGCGTCAAGCGAGAGCGCGCTTGCTGCCGGCGTGGTCATGGGGGTGATGATCATTCCCTTCGTTTCGTCGATGGCGGATGACAGCATCGCTGCCGTGCCAGGCGCCATGCGCGACGGCAGCCTGGCACTCGGCGCGACTACTTCGGAAACGATCCGCCGCGTGATTGTGCCCGCCGCCCTGCCCGGCATTGTTGGCGGCGTTATGTTGGCGATCAGCCGCGCGATCGGTGAAACCATGATCGTAGTTATGGCCGCAGGCGCCGCCGCCAACCTCACCGCCAATCCGCTGGAAGCAATGACCACGGTAACATTCCAGATCGTTGCGATGCTCACCGGCGAAGGCAGTTTCGACCATCCTGCCACGCTTAGCGCTTTTGCCCTGGGCCTGGTCCTGTTCCTCGTGACGCTGGGGCTTAACTTTATCGCCCTGCGTGTCGTCAAGCGGTTCCGCGAAGCCTATGAGTAACGCCCCCACCAACCAGGAAGACTTCGCGCCCACCCGCAGCGAGGTGTTCCACAAGCGGCTCCAGAAGCGCTATGCTGCCGAACGTCGATTCAAGCTGGCCGGGCTCAGCGCGGTGCTGATATCGGTGGCGGTATTGATCTTCCTGCTCGGCAATATGACATACAACGGCCTGGGCGGTTTCCAGCGGGCCGAGCTCGAAGTAACAATCGATTTTCCCGCTTCCGGCATTTCGGGAGATGCCAGCACGCTGAACAAGGATGGCGGGCTTCAGACGCTGCAATCTCAGGGCCTGGCTGACGTAGTGGCATTTTATGCCGAGCAATCGCTCGGCAGCGAGGCTGCAAGCGGCCTCAGTAACGAGGCCTGGCGCGATGTTGCCGATCAACTGATAAAGAATCCACAACTGCTTCGGGGCACCCATACCTTCAGCCTGCCCGCCAACAACAATCTCGCCTCAGGCCTCAACAACGAAGGCTCGGCCGAAATGCAGGCGCTGGCCGACAGGCTTGAGGCTGATGGCAAGCTGGCGAACAAATTTGACCCTGGATTTTTAAGCCGTGCCGATGCCACCAGCCCGCAAAATGTGGGTATCTGGGGTGCGCTCAAGGGCTCAATTCTCACTATGATTGTCACCTTGCTGCTGGCGTTTCCCATCGGCGTTCTGGCGGCCCTTTATCTTGAGGAATATGCCCCCAAGAACCGATGGACCGATGTGATCGAAGTATCGATCAACAATCTTGCAGCAGTGCCTTCGATCATCTTCGGCCTGCTCGGCCTGGCAGTGTTCCTGTGGATATTTCCAAATTATCGCTCGGCTCCGCTTATTGGCGGTATGACGCTGGCCCTGATGACCATGCCGGTGATCGTGATTTCAGGCCGAAATGCGATCAAGGCTGTTCCACCATCTATCCGCGACGGCGCGCTGGCGATCGGAGCTTCCCCGATACAGGTGGTGTTCCATCATGTGCTGCCGCTCGCATTGCCGGGCATCCTGACCGGCACCATTATCGGCATGGCACGTGCACTGGGCGAAACCGCGCCGCTGCTGATGATCGGTATGCGCGCGTTTGTCGCCAGTGCGCCAGAGGGCTTCACATCGCCTGCCACCGTGTTGCCAGTTCAGATCTTCCTATGGTCTGACGAGGTCAACCGCGGTTTTGTCGAGCGCACCAGCGCGGCAATCATTATCCTCCTGCTGTTCCTCTTGCTAATGAACGGCCTCGCGATCTACCTCCGCAACAAATTCGAGAAGAAGTGGTGACAGCAATCCATCCCGGACTAGAGATCGTCAATCCCAAGATGCGTGCACAAGACGTGTCGGTTTTCTATGGCGACAAACAGGCGATCGACAATGTTTCGATCGACATTCCCGCACGCCATGTCACGGCTTTTATCGGCCCCTCGGGGTGCGGCAAATCGACCTTCCTGCGCGCGCTCAACCGGATGAATGACACCATCCCCACTGCTCGCGTGGAAGGCACCATCGAACTTGATGGTGAGGACATTTACCGCTCTGGTATGGACGTGGTGCAGCTGCGCGCCCGCGTGGGCATGGTGTTCCAGAAGCCCAACCCATTTCCCAAGTCGATCTTTGAAAATATCGCCTACGGGCCTCGTATTCACGGCCTGGCAGAAGCCAAGGATGAACTTGAGGAGGTGGTCGAGAAATCGCTCACGCGCGCCGGTCTGTGGGAAGAAGTGAAGGACCGGCTGCAAGACAGCGGGACAGCGCTGTCAGGCGGACAGCAGCAACGCCTCTGCATCGCACGGGCGATCGCCGTAGATCCCGAAGTTATTCTGATGGACGAGCCATGCTCAGCGCTTGACCCGATCGCCACTGCAAAGATCGAAGAACTGATCGCCGAGCTGACTGATCGCTATGCCATCGTGATCGTGACTCACTCGATGCAGCAGGCCGCGCGAGTATCGCAGCGCACAGCCTTCTTTCACCTTGGCAAGGTTGTCGAATACGGTCAGACTTCCGACATATTCACCAATCCGATCGAAGAACGGACCAAGGACTACATCACAGGACGGTACGGATAATGGCCGAGCACACAGTCAAGGCATTCGACGAAGACATTACCCGCTTGCGGGGGTTGATCGCGGAGATGGGTGGCCTTGCAGAGGTCGCTCTGCAAGAGGCACTCGATGCGCTGGTGCGCGGCGACGAAGATCTTGGCAGCCAGATCGTGGCACGCGACAAGAAAATCGATGCGCTGGAAATGGAAGTCGACAAACTCGCCGTGCGGGTGATCGCGCTGCGCGCGCCGATGGCTGATGATTTGCGCGAAGTGATCGCCGCATTGAAGATTGCCGGAGTGGTTGAGCGGATCGGCGATTATTCGAAAAACATTGCCAAGCGTGTGGGTGCGATCGAGGATCGCAAGCGCTTCGAACCTCTAACCCTGCTGCCTGCAATGGGTGAGCTTGCCGCCGAAATGGTGCATGACGTGCTCACCGCCTATGCCGCGCGTGACCCCGAACTTGCACGCGAAGTTATCGCCGCCGACAACAAGGTCGATGCATTTTATGACAGCATTTTTCGTAATCTTGTCAGCCATATGGTCGAGAATCCTTCGACCATTTCGAGTGCCGCTCAACTGCTGTTTGTCGCCCGCAATATCGAACGGATAGGCGACCATGCGACCAACGTGGCCGAGATGGTGCATTTTGCAGCAACGGGTACTTATCCGCCCGATCATGACGATTGACATCAATCTGTCTTGAAAGTGACATAGGGGCGGAATTGTAGTCGCGCATCATAGGAGCGAAGCGCACAATGTCCGCTGCCAAACTGCTGCTTGTCGAAGATGATCCAGCCCTGTCGGAATTGCTCGAATATCGCTTTTCCAACGAAGGCTATGACGTGCGCTGCACCGCCGATGGCGACGAGGCACTGATACTGGCCGCAGAAGAACTGCCTGACCTGATTATTCTTGACTGGATGATCGAAGGCACCAGCGGCATCGAGGTGTGCCGCCGCTTGCGGCGTGAAAAGCATACAGCGCATGTTCCGATCATCATGTTGACCGCCCGCGAGGCCGAGGATGATAGGGTGCGCGGCCTTGAAACCGGGGCTGACGATTACCTCACCAAGCCGTTCAGCCCGCGCGAATTGCTCGCCCGTGTTTCCGCTGTGATGCGCCGCATCCGCCCCGTTCTGGCGGGCGAGACGATCAGCGTTGGCGACCTCAAGCTCGATCCGGTGGCGCACAAGGTGCAGCGGCGCGGCAAGGATCTGAAGCTCGGCCCAACCGAATACCGTCTGCTCAAGTTCTTCATGGAAAGCCCGGGCCGGGTCTTCAGCCGCGGGCAATTGCTCGACGGTGTATGGGGTACTGGCAGCGATATAGAGCTACGCACGGTAGACGTGCATATCCGCCGTTTGCGCAAGGCGATCGAGATTGACAGCGCGAAAGACCCGGTGCGGACGGTGCGTTCGGCGGGTTACGCGCTCGAAGCGGTCTAGATCAGGTCCGCGGGCGCGCTTCCCAGCAAATCCGCCAGGATCAGCGCGCCAATCAACAGGAATACTGCCCCGATTCCGCGATCGATCCAGCGTCGTGTGTCTGGACGATCCAGAATGCGCGCGAGTTGGCGCCCGGCAAATATGTAAAGCGCGCCCACGATCAGGTCGATGACAAGTGCCACTATGGCCAACAGGGCAATCTGCCACCCGATGGATTTGTCCGGATCGACAAAGGGCGGGATCAGGGCAACCATGTAGATCAGCGATTTGGGATTGCCGATCGCCACATAGATGCCGTCGCGAAAGGCATGGCGCGATGCCTTCTCCGTCGCGGCCATATGCCCCTCCTCAGCCTTGAAGGAGTGATGGACCGCCTTGATCCCGAGCCACATGAGATAGCCCACACCAGCCAGCGCAAGGACGTGGAAGGCGATCGGATATGCCTTGGCCAGCGTTCCCAGCCCGAGCGCCGCAAGCACCCACCACACACCGTAACCGATCTGCATCCCCAGCAGGGCTGCCCAGCCAGAGCGCGTGCCGCGCCAGATTGCCTGCCCCATGACGAAGGTCATCGACACGCCGGGAATGATGCTGGTCACCCCGGTTACGATGATGAATGCGAAGAGTTTTTCGGGATCGAGCATGGCGCACGCGCGCTAGCTACAGGATCAATGGAAGTCACGCGATTTGGGCAGTATCCGCAAATTGCGCGGGTGCCCGCGGCCGGATGAAGGCCGCTCGTCGATAAGATCGCGTGGTCTGGTCATCGGCGGTTGGCGCCCGGCTAGCGGGCTGGTGACATGATCGGCGTGCGCGATAGGCGAAGCCAGCAAATCGTCAGCCAGGCCGTAAAGCGCATCGGTCCCATCGGTCAGGCGCTGCGCGATCACATGGATCACCTCGTCATCATATTCGACCCGGCCGCGCACCTCCATCAACCGCGCGCCCATGATCACCTTGCGCTGCTTCTCCATCAGATCAGGCCAGATCACCAGATTGACGACCCCTGTCTCGTCTTCCAGCGTGATGAAGCACACGCCCTTGGCCGATCCCGGGCGCTGGCGGATCAACACCAACCCGGCGACCTGCACCATGGAGCGGAACTTGCGTTCCCTGAGGTCGCAGGCGCGTACAAAACCGCGTTCAGCAAGGCTGGCACGCAGAAAGGCCATCGGATGCGCTTTCAGGCTAAGGCGCGTGGTCTGGTAATCGGCCACCACCTCTTCGCTCAATGGCATTTGCGGCAATCGCGTGCGCGCCTGTTCCGCACCCTCGTCACGCTCGGCTGCCGCCTTGAACAGCGGCAAGTCAGGTGCGGCGATCAGGCTGCGGGCATCCCATAGCGCCTGCCGCCGCGATAGCCCAAGCGAGGTGAAGCAATCCGCGCTGGCAAGCCGTTCGATATGCGCCGGAGACAATCCCGCCCGCGCACGCAGATCGGCGATGTCGCGGAAAGGCCCGCCCGCCTCGCGGCTTGCCACCAGTGCGGCAGCGACATGTTCAGGCAGGCCGTCGATCTGCCTGAGGCCGAGGCGCAGGGCCAACGTGCCCGCCTTCTCCAGCGTGTTGTCCCACATCGAATGGTTCACATCGGCAGGCAGCACTTGCACGCCGTGTTCGCGCGCGTCGCGCACAATCTGAGCCGGGGCATAGAAGCCCATCGGCTGCGAATTGAGCAGCGCGCAGGCGAAGGCAGCCGGGAAATGGCATTTGAGCCAGCTTGAGACATAGACCAGATGCGCGAAGCTTGCTGCGTGGCTTTCCGGGAAGCCATATTCGCCGAAGCCCTTGATCTGGTTGAAGCAGCGCATCGCAAAATCGGGATCGTAGCCACGCGCAACCATCCGCCCCACCATCATATCCTCCAGCTCATGCACCATGCCCCGGCTGCGAAAGGTTGCCATTGCTTTTCTCAGCCGGTTGGCTTCGGCACCGGTGAATTTCGCGGCGTCGAGCGCGATCTTCATCGCCTGCTCCTGGAAAATCGGCACGCCAAGCGTGCGCGCGAGGATGCTGGAAAGCTCGTCAGGCGGACCGTGTTCGGGCGCCGGTGCCGGAATTTTCACCGCTTCCGCACCGCGCCGCCGCTTGAGATAGGGGTGCACCATGTCCCCCTGGATCGGGCCGGGCCGGACAATCGCGACCTGGATCACCAGATCATAGAATTCGCGCGGTCGCAGCCGCGGCAGCATGTTCATCTGCGCCCGGCTTTCAACCTGGAACACGCCGAGCGAATCCCCACGCCGCAGCATGGCGTAAGTCTCCGGGTCTTCGCGCGGAACCGTGGCCAGTGTCAGCGCGCGGCCATGATGCACCTCCAGCAGGTCAAAGCATTTCCTGATGCAGGTGAGCATGCCCAACGCCAGCACATCGACCTTGAGAATGCCCAGCGCTTCGATGTCATCCTTGTCCCATTCGATGAAGCTGCGATCGGGCATGGCGCCATTACCGATCGGCACGGTTTCGGTAAGCGCGCCTTCTGTCAGGATAAATCCGCCGACATGTTGCGAAAGGTGACGCGGCATGCCGATCATCTGCTCGGCCAGCTTGATTACCCGCCTCAAGTGCGGATCACTGATGTCCATGCCTGTCTCGGCGACGTGTTTTTCGCCGATCTCGCGCCCGTAACTGCCCCATATGGTACGCGCGAGCGCGCTGGTTACGTCCTCACTCAGCCCCATCGCCTTGCCCACTTCGCGGATTGCCATGCGCGGGCGGTAATGGATCACCGTCGCACATAGCCCTGCGCGGTGGCGACCATATCTGCGATAGATATACTGGATCACCTCCTCGCGCCGCTCATGCTCGAAATCGACATCGATATCGGGCGGCTCCTTGCGCTCTTCCGAAATGAAGCGATCGAACAGCAGCTGGTGCTTGGCCGGATCGACGCTGGTAATCTCGAGGCAATAACACACCGCCGAATTGGCGGCACTGCCGCGCCCCTGGCACAGGATCGGCGGATCGACCGAGCGCGCGTAATCGACGATGCCCTTGATGGTGAGGAAATAGCGCGCGAGATCGAGCTTGGCGATCAACCCAAGCTCACGTTTCAATGTATTGTCGACGTTTTCGGGAATGCCTCCGGGATAGCGCCCCCTCGCCCCCTTCCAGGTTTCAGCTTCCAGATATTGCTGCGGCGTCATGCCGTCAGGGTAGATCTCTTCGGGGTATTCGTAGCGCAGCTCGTCGAGGCTGAAACGGCAGGCATCAGCCACCTTGCGCGCGGCAGCAATCGCATACGGCCAGCGCGCGAACAGGCGCTGCATTTCCGCGGGCGATTTGAGATGGCGTTCGGCATTGGCGGCAAGCAGGTGTCCTGCCTGCGCAACCGTGGTCTTGTGCCGGATCGCCGTCATCACATCGTGCAGCGGGCGCCTGTCAGGCGTGGCGTAATGCACGTCATTGGTGGCCAGCAGGGTGAGGCCGTTCGCTTTGGCTAGCGCATCGAGCCGGGTGATCCGCGCCACATCATCGCCGCGATAGAGATAGCTCGCGGCAAGGTGGCGCAGGGTGGGCAGCCCGGCCACAAAATGCGGCAACAGATCGATGAATTGCCCTGAAACCGTCTCTGGCAGTTCGCGACCGTCAAGCGCGACCACATTGTTTGCCCATGCGGGCATCGTGCACTTCACCTCCAGGTTGGCAGGCGGCAGCAGGATCAGCTGCACGCCCTCACTGTGTTCAGCAAGCATGGGCAGTGAAATCTCGCACGCCCCTTTGCCCTGCCATTCGCCCTCGAGCGTGGTCATCCGTCCGGCACTGATCAACCGGCACAGGCGCCCATAGGCGGCACGGTCCTGCGGATAGGCAAGGAAGGTTAGCCCCTCGACCGTTTCGATCCGTGTGCCGATTACCGGGCGCATCTTGAGTGCTTTCGCCTCGGTATGGACCCGCACCACGCCGGCCATGGAATTGGCGTCAGCGATTCCGACGGCGTCATAGCCAAGCGCGCGGGCGCGAGTCACGAGATCGACTGCATCCGATGCCCCGCGCAGAAAGCTGAAACAGCTTACCAGCCCCAGCTCGACAAATGGTGCGCGCCGTGGAAGCTTGATCGTATCAGGATCAAGCTCGATCCGGCGTTTGGCAGGGGTCAGTGGTGCATCGGGCATAGGTCACAGGGCGACTGGTGTAATTACCAGGTCGACTCTATGTTCACTATATGTTCTTATCCAGGATTTCAATGGGTAGTAGGCCCGGCGATGCACCGAAATCAGGCTGCCTTTTCGCCTCTGCCCTGTGCTTTCTTCTGCCTGAGCCGTTCATTGTAGAGGTGCTCAATCACCGCCGGGTGCATCTTGCCATCAAACGCAATACCCGCATATTTACCATCGACCCAAACAAACTTGCCTACCGGAGTATGGATTCCCTTGATCCGCAGCAGAACACTCTCGCCCACTTCCGCGAAACCAGCCCGACCTTTGACCTTGCAGCCGCCCTCGGACACATCGACCACTTCAACATAGAGTGGGCGCGAACGCATCCGCCCCTTTACCAACATCTCAAGCGGCTTGCGTTCGGATGAGCGGGATGATGCGATCTCTTTCATGCGCGTATCATGACGGAAACTGGTAAAGAAATGTCTAGTGGTGATTTCCATTACTTTATAGTGAGTTGGCTATTAACCATAGAGCCCGTGCAGATACCAGAGGGGTAAATCACCCCTGCCATCTCCTGCCAGGCCATGGCGATAGATCCAGTAGCGTCGCCCCCGTTCGTCCTCTATCCGGTAGTAATCACGCAGACGCGCGTTCGAGCGTTCGCGCCACCATTCAGGCGCGATCCGTTCGGGCCCTTCCACCCGCGCGACTTCGCAGACTGTACCGCGCCAACGGAACGCGCGCGGATAGCCGTCAGGCGTGGCATAAAGCACCGCGATCGCCTCAGGCCGGTCGAGCAGCTTGAGTGGGCGCTGATGAAACGCCAGCTCGCCCTGACTGGCAGGTTCAGGCTGCAGTGGTAACTGCCAGCGCTGCGCGCGTTCGGGCAAATGGCTGGTATATGGCACCGGGCGGCGCACTGCGCCCGCGCCAAGGCGAACCATCAGCCGGTCGATGCAGGTGCTAAGCGAGGTGCCGTGCGCTTCGGCAGCACTCTCGATATCGCGCTGTGCCAATGCCAAGGGTTCGATCCAGCTGGCCCGCAGGCGCAGCAATTCGATCCCGAAACCGGCATCCACGCCATCAAGCCTGGCAGCAAACAGGCGGCAGATATGCGCAGGATCGCGGGTTGCTGCGGACAGTTCGATCGCGCGGATGATCACTTCGCCATCGACCCGCCATAGCGCCAGCTCAAGCCGCCGCGCACCCTGCCCGCGCCCTTCCAGCTCGCGCGCCATGTCGGCG
>LOET01000052.1 GCA_001515985.1 Sphingomonadales bacterium BRH_c3
GTCGGCAAGCTGAACGGCGAGGAATTCGAAGGCGGCAAGGCTGAGGACGCAGCACTGGTGATCGGTTCGGGCCAGTTCATTCCCGGCTTCGAAGATCAACTGGTGGGTGTGAAAACGGGCGATACCAGAACCATCAAGGTCACCTTCCCTGCCGATTACCCGGCGGAAAACCTCAAGGGCCAGGAGGCTGAATTCGACATCACCGTGAAGCAGGTGAAGGTCGAAACCGAAACCAAGGTGGATGAAGATTTCGCCACCTCACTGGGCCTCGACAGCCTCGACAAGCTCAAGGAACTGGTCCGCGGCCAGCTGGAACAGCAAACTGCCGGGCTCACCCGTACGCAAATGAAACGTCAGCTGCTTGACGCGCTGGCCGCAGGCCATGACTTCGAAGTGCCTCAGGGCATGGTCAATGCCGAATTCGAACAGATTTGGGCGCAGCTGCAGCAGGAAGCCTCGCGCGAGGAAAATCCGCAGGATGCGCTCAAGGAGATCCAGAACGAACGCGATGAATATCGCGCGATTGCCGAACGCCGCGTGCGTTTGGGCCTGTTGCTGAGTGAAATCGGCCAGGCCAATGGCGTCGAAGTGACGGCGCAGGAAATGAGCATGCTGATCCAGCAGGCGGCGCAGCAGTACCGCCCCGAAGATCGCGATCGTTTCGTGCAATATGTCCAGCAGGAGCCGATGGCTGCTGCTCAATTGCGTGCGCCGCTCTATGAAGACAAGGTGGTCGATTTCCTGTTCGACAAGGCCGAGATCACCGAGCGTGAAGTGACGCAGGAAGAACTGGAAGCGGCCATCGAAGCCGAGGAAACTGCCGAACCGAAGCCGGCTGCGAAGAAGAAGGTTGCAGCCAAGAAGAAGGCCCCGGCCAAGAAAGCCGACGACAAGGCGCCGGCTGAAAAGGCTGAAAAGAAGGCGCCAGCCAAAAAGGCTGCGGAAGCAAAGCCTGCCGCCAAGAAAGCTCCGGCCAAGACGGCGGCTGAAAAGAAGGCGGCTGACAAGACGCCCGCTGCCAAGACGGCCCCGGCTAAGAAGCCTGCCGCTGAAAAGGCTGCACCCAAGAAAGCGGCGCCCAAGAAGGCTCCTGCCAAAAAGGCCGCCAAGAAGTAATCAGCTGCGCGGCTGGCGGGGGGATCACTCTGCCGGTTGCCAAGGCCTGAATGAGGGCGCGGGCAGCGGTGCTGTTCGCGCCCTTTCATATGCCGCACCGGCTTTCAGCACGGCATGATCCTGCCACTTTCCGGCAAAGATGCTGAGCCCCACAGGCAGGCGCTCTACCGCCCCCATCGGCACGGTCAGATGCGGATAGCCCGCGATCGCAGGAAGCGATCCCGCACCGATACCGCCACCGTAATTGTCGCCATTGACGAGATCGGTCGACCACGCCGGGCCGGTGGTCGGCGCGATCAGGAACTGCACATCGTGCTCGGCCATCAGGCGGTCGATCCCGTTTTCGCGGGTTGCCTTGAGGATTGCCTCAAGCGCTTCCCGGTAGGCAACTTCATCCGTCGTTTCGAGCGCTTGTTCAAACAGGTCCTGCCCGAACCAGCGCATTTCCGCGTCGGCATTGGCATTGTTGAACGCCACCAGATCGGCCAGCGTATCAGGCATCGCCGGGTCGGTAAGGGTCGCGAGATAGGCATTCATGTCGCGTTGCAGCTCGAACAGCAGCACCGTGAGCGAGCGCTCCCAGAATCCCTCGGGCCAGTCATATTCGATCGGGACCAGCTCTGCGCCAGCACGTTCCAGATCCGCTTTCGCCTGCTCGAACAGCGCCGTGACGCCCGGATGCGAACCGACCTGACTGGTCATCACACCGATCCGCACGCCATCAAGCGAATAGTCCGCCAAGCCTTGCGTGAAATCGACGGCATGTCGATCTGCTTCGGTCGTTGCCGGATCGGCCGGATCGCTGCCTGCCATCGCGCTAAGCAGTTGCGCCGCAGCCACGACGCTGCGCGCCATCGGCCCGGCAGTGTCCTGAGTCGCGCTGATCGGCACGATGTGTGTGCGGCTGACCATGCCAACCGTGGGCTTGAAACCGACGATGCCGTTGACGCTGGCCGGGCAGGTAATCGAGCCATTGGTTTCGGTGCCGATCGCCGTCCAGGCAAAGCCCGCCGCCACCGCGGCCCCGCTTCCTGAAGAGGAGCCGCAGGTATTTCGGTCTGTCGCATGCGGATTGCGGGTGAGGCCGCCAATCGCGCTCCACCCGCTGGTCGAATTGTTGCTGCGGATATTGGCCCATTCGGAAAGGTTCGTCTTGCCCAGTATCACGCCACCCGCCTTGCGCAGGCGGGCGATCAGTGGTGCGTCGCGGCCGGTTGCATTGTCCCTGAGCGCCAGCGAACCGGCGGTGGTGGGCCATTCGCGCGTTTCGACATTGTCCTTGACCAGCACCGTTCGCCCGGCGAGCGGCAGCCCCGCCTGCTTGGCCCTGAATGCTTCGCCCATTGCATCTGGATTCACTGCAATGACCGCATTGATGGCCGGGCCTGCATCATCCACAGCCTCGATCCGCTTGAGATAGAGCTCCGCACCCGCGGCGCCGTCAAATTCCCCGGTGAATTCGAGTTCGACTGTCTGCGGGTCGTTGCTGGAGTGGGCGGGGGCGGCGAACGCGATGGCAGCGGCAGCTGCAAATTGTGCGTATTTCTTCATATCGCCTACACTGCCACGCGGGGCCAAACTTGCAAGTTCCACATGCATTTTGGCGGGCAAGGGTTAATGCCCTTGAACATATGCGCCGGGCATCCGAAATAGGCGCTCAACCAAATGCACAAGGAATGTTCCATGATCGATCTGTTCGGCACCGGCGGTTATGCCAGCCAAGACCAATTCACCCGTGACCCGGTAACCGGGGCGCTGGTGCCGGTGGTTGTCGAGCAGACCAGTCGCGGCGAACGCAGCTTCGACATCTTCAGCCGGTTGCTGCGCGAGCGCATCGTGTTTGTCACCGGTCAGGTCGAGGACAATATGGCATCGCTGATAGTGGCGCAGTTGCTGTTTCTCGAAAGCGAGAATCCATCCAAGCCGATCAGCATGTATATCAACTCGCCCGGCGGGGTGGTGACGGCCGGCATGGCAATCCATGACACCATGCAATACATCAAGCCGCGCGTGTCGACCGTGTGCATCGGCCAGGCCGCCAGCATGGGCAGCTTCCTGCTTGCAGCGGGCGAGCCGGGCATGCGAATCGCGCTGCCCAATGCGCGGATCATGGTGCACCAGCCATCGGGCGGTGCGCGCGGCATGGCGTCAGATATCGAGATCCAGGCCAAGGAAATCCTGCGCATCAAGGCGCGCATGAACGATCTTTACGTCAATTATACGGGCCGGAGCCTCGAAGATATCGAGAAGGCGATGGATCGCGACACCTTCCTTGAAGCAGACGAAGCGCTGAAATTCGGGATTGTCGATAAAGTGTTCGAAACCCGCCCGGAAGGTGATTCCGATAGCGATGCAGAGGGTTCGGGCGGCGCGCCCGAGTAAGGATATCCGGTATTTTTTGCCCCTTCACGGGACATCAAGGGCCAGAAAGCCACTTATTTGCGCGGATTTGTCAGGCCACCCGGTGAAATGTGCGCGCTATAGGTTGATTCACGATTATGCGGCTATAGAGTCGCCGAATCCCCTCGGTTTCGGGGTTCAGGAAGCTTAGGAAATGACCAAATTGAGCGGAACTGATAGTAAGAGTACCCTGTATTGCAGCTTCTGCGGCAAGTCGCAGCATGAAGTGCGCAAGCTGATTGCAGGCCCCACCGTGTTCATCTGCGATGAATGCGTCGAGCTGTGCAATGACATCATCCGCGAGGAAACCAAGGCAGGTGTCGCTGGCCGCAAGGAAGGCGATGTTCCCACCCCTTCAGAGATTTTCGGCACGCTCAACGATTATGTTATCGGGCAGGACCGCGCCAAGCGCGTGCTTTCGGTGGCGGTGCACAATCACTACAAACGGCTCAAGCACAGCGGCAAGGGCAATGATGTAGAGCTGGCCAAATCGAACATCCTGCTGGTCGGCCCGACCGGATCGGGCAAGACGCTGCTGGCACAGACGCTGGCGCGCACCTTCGATGTGCCTTTCACCATGGCCGATGCCACCACGCTGACCGAAGCTGGCTATGTTGGCGAGGACGTGGAGAACATCATTCTCAAGCTGCTCCAGGCATCGGATTACAACGTCGAAAAGGCGCAGCAAGGGATCGTCTATATCGACGAGATCGACAAGATCACCCGCAAGGCCGAAAACCCTTCGATCACGCGCGACGTTTCGGGCGAGGGTGTGCAGCAGGCGCTGCTAAAGCTGATGGAAGGCACCACCGCCTCCGTGCCGCCGCAGGGCGGGCGCAAGCATCCGCAGCAAGAGTTCCTGCAGGTCGACACCACCAATATCCTGTTCATTTGCGGCGGGGCGTTTGCGGGTCTCGACAAGATCATCGCCGACCGCTTGCAGAAGCGCTCGATCGGCTTTGGTGCGCACGTCGCCGATCCTGACAAGCGCCGCGTGGGCGAGCTGCTGGAAAAGAGCGAGCCTGAGGATCTGCTCAAGTTTGGTCTGATCCCCGAATTCGTCGGCCGTCTGCCGGTTATCGCCACGCTGCATGATCTTGATGTCGATGCGCTGGTTACCATCCTGCAAGAGCCGAAGAACGCGCTGGTCAAGCAGTATCACAAGCTGTTCGAGCTTGAGGATGTCGAGCTGACTTTCACCGCCGAAGCGCTGCAAGCAATTGCCGAGAAAGCCATCCTGCGCAAGACCGGTGCGCGCGGCCTGCGCTCGATCGTGGAGGGCATATTGCTCGACACGATGTTTGACTTGCCCGACATGGAGAACGTCAGCGAGATCGTGATCGACAAGGACGTGGTGGAGGGCCGCAAGGATCCGATCCACGTTGTCAACGGCGATGCCAAGAAAGGCGGTAAGGAAGCGGCGGCCTAGGTCACCGACTTGGGTGCCTGATCCCAAGGCACCTGTTGCCCCGGCTTCACACGAATAGCCGCGCCAATATCGGGCAATCCGGCGAACCGCCACCTTCGCAGCTTTGCGACAGCGCCTTGAGCGAGGCTTCCATCCGTTTGAGGTCGGACAGGCGCGAGCGCACCGATGCGAGATGTGCCTCGGTCAAATCCTTGATCTCCTGACAGGTGCGATCATTCGAGCCTGCAAGATCGAGCAGCGAGCGTATGTCGTCGAGCGAGAAACCCAGTTCGCGGCAGCGACGGATAAAGCTCAATCGCTGCCTGTCCTGGGGATCATAGATGCGCCTGCCACTGTTGTTGCGCTGTTGCCGGGGTATCAATCCGATCCGTTCATAATAGCGGATCGTTTCGATATGCACGCCGCTCTCGCGCGAAACTGATCCGATAGTATGTTGAATTTCCGTCATAAGACTGCCTCGATTTATCGCTTGATCCTGTAGCGGCTACAGCATGTATACTTCCTGCCGGCGCTGCATAACAGGAGAATTGGATTGCCAGCACAAACCGGATTGCACCGCGCCCGATCTTGCGTGGCGGCGGCAGTGCTCATGGTGCTGGTGCCCACGCAGGCCGATGCGGCACCGGCCACGTTCAATACTGCCCTTCCGGTGAGCGAGGGCCATGTCGTGGTGCGCCAGCAGATTATCGTGGCAGAGGCCGATCGGGGCAGCGACCGGTTGGAAGAGCGCACCCTCGAAACCGTGGGGGGATATGGTTTAACCCCTGATCTGGCGCTGTTTGTGGCGGTGCCGTGGGCCGATCGGGAGTTGCACGCCGCATTCGCAGGCAAAAGGTCAGTCGCGGGTTTTGGCGATGTGCGCGCCTTTGCCCGCTATACCCTGATTCAGCGTGACCGGAATGGCCAGACCTTGCGCCTGGCTCCATTCGTGGGAGTGGAATTGCCGACAGGCAAGGATTCGGCCGCTGACGAATTGGGGCAATTGCCGCCCGGTCTGCAGCCGGGTTCAGGTTCGCTCGATCTGGTGGGCGGGGTGGTCGGCTCGATTGCTTCAATCGACTGGAACCTCGACGCGCAACTGGCCTGGCAGGAAAACCGCGAAGCCGGATTGCAGGCGCAGGGTGATGTATTTCGCGCCGATCTTTCGGTGCAGAAAAGGCTGCTGCCTGCCGCGATCCATGCCGGAACGCGCGGGTTCCTGTTTGGCGGGTTGGAGCTAAACTATCTCGATCAGCGCCGCAGCCGCCTGGCGGGAGTTCCGATACCCGGAACCGCTGGCGAGCGGCTCTTTATATCCCCAGTGCTGCAATATTCGCAGCGCCGCTGGATGGCCGAGGCGGCCTTGCAAATTCCCGTAACCCAAAGCCTCGATCAATCGAACTTCAGTCAGGACTTCGTGCTGCGGTTTGGTGTGCGAGCCAATATCTGAAGGAGATCGCCGACATGAGACCGAAATTCACTTTGCCGATAGTAATGCTGGCCCTGGCGCTGCCCGCAGCCCCCGCAATGGCGCAGGAAGCGCAATATGTCCTGCGGATCGATGGCATCACCTGCCCGTTTTGCGTCGCGACATCGGAAAAAGCGCTGAAAAAGATCAAGGGTGTAAGCGCGGTGTCTGCAAATCTTGACGAGGGCACAATCACGCTATGCGCCGATGAGAGCAAGGCGGACATTTCCGATGCCACTCTTGCCAAGCTGTTCAAGGGCAAGGGCTTTACCTATCGCGGCAAGTCGAAGCGCGGAGCCTGCCCGGCGTGACCGTGTTGCATTCGACCATCACCTGCCCGCAATGCGGCCATGCCCGGCTCGAAACCATGCCAACCGATGCCTGCCGCTTCTTCTATGAGTGCGAGGGCTGCCAGGCCCGGCTCAAGCCACTGGCGGGTGATTGCTGCGTGTTCTGCTCTTTTGGTGACGTACCGTGCCCGCCGATCCAGGCTGAAAAGGGATCCAGTGATGCCCGCGCCTGATGCAATGCCCACGCCGCGCAGATGGGGCTGGCTGGTATTGCTGACCAGCACCACCACGCTGGTATGCTGCGTCATTCCTATCGCTCTGGTTTTCCTGGGCCTGGGCGGGGCGGTGGCGTCGCTCTATGGCAATTTTCCGTTCCTCACCTTCCTTGGCCTCCACAAGGATTGGACATTTGCGATCACTGCGCTGATCATGCTGGCGGCGGCCTGGGCACTGTTCAGGCCGGGGCGTGCCTGCCCCGCCGATCCCGAACTGGCGCGTGCCTGCAACACTGCCGATCGCTGGAACCGGCGGCTCTTAACAATTGCCTTCGCAATCTGGCTGATCAGCCTGTTTGCGGCTTATGCCTTGCTGCCACTGGCGCAATGGCTGGGCTATCTCTGAATCGCTTCCAATCGCGATTTCAACAACACCCTGGCATAGCGCAATCGCGTGAATTCTCGATCTGCACGGTCACGTGACCGATGCCGAAATTGCACGCAAGACCGTGCGCGACGTCGTTGAGAAAGTCATCGCCCGGATGGCCGCCGGGCATCACCAGATGCACGGTCAGCGCGGTCTCCGTTGTGCTCATAGGCCAGATGTGGAGATCGTGGATCGTTTCGACGCCGTCCTGACTGGCGAGGTGCAGGCGCACTGCGGTCTCGTCGATATTCTCTGGCACAGCGTGCAGGCCCAGCTTGATGCTGTCTCTCGCCAGGCCCCAGGTGCCCCAGCCAATTACCGCCACGATCACCAGGCTGGTGACGGGGTCGATCCACATTTCGCCGATAAAGAGGATCGCCAGGCCCGCCAGCACCACGCCCAGCGATACCAGCGCGTCAGCGGCCATATGCAGGAAGGCACCGCGGATGTTGAGGTCACTCTTGCGGCCGCGCATGAACATCAGCGCGGTGGCGGTGTTGATCGCGATTCCGATGCCGGCCACCACCACCATGGTCATGCCTTCCACCGGGGCCGGATTGACCAGCCGGTTGATCGTTTCGAACAGGATCGCGCCAATTGCCAGAGCCAGCAGCATGGCATTGGCGAGCGCGGCCATGATGGTCGAGCTCTTGAAGCCATAGGTATAACGCGGGGAAGCCGGCTTTTTCGCGGCCACGCTCGCGCCCCAGGCCAGCATCAGCGCCAGAACGTCTGACAGGTTGTGGCCCGCATCGGCCACCAGCGCCATCGATCCTGACAGGATGCCATAGGTCGCTTCGATTATGACAAATACCGTGTTGAGCACCACGCCCACCGCAAATGCCCGCCCAAAATCGGGCGGAGCATGGCCGTGGCCATGCGCGTTGGCGTGATCATGCTGGTGTCCCGGCCCCATCGCGATCACTCATAGACGCAGGTGTCGAGCCCGTCACGCCGCACTGCACCCATACGGGCAGCGATCGTATTGCCGTAACGGCGGGTAAAGCCCGAAGGGGCGATCACCGCGCGCTTCTTTGGCTGGGGCAGGACGGCCGCCATGCGCGCGGCCTCATCGCGCGTCAGGCGCGCAGCGGAATGCCCGAAATAGCGCTGCGCCCCGGCTTCGGCACCGTAAGTGCCAATGCCCGTTTCGGCGACATTGAGATAGACCTCCATGATCCGCCGCTTGCCCCACACCTGCTCGATCAGGAAGGCGAACCAG
Organism: Sphingomonadales bacterium BRH_c3; assembly: GCA_001515985.1. GTDB lineage: Bacteria > Pseudomonadota > Alphaproteobacteria > Sphingomonadales > Sphingomonadaceae > Erythrobacter. The sequence goes on from LOET01000052.1 coordinate 8,547, forward strand.
GCCTCAAGTCCCTTGCGGAAATAGCCGCCGCCTTGCCACAGGAACACGTTCTTGGCGGTTTGCTGGGTGATGGTGGAGCCGCCGCGGATGCGCCCGCCCTGCAAGTTTCGGGCAGCGGCAGTGGCAATCGCTTCGGTATCGAAACCGTTATGGCTGCAGAACTTGCCATCCTCACCAGCGATCACCGCGCTCACCAGATTGCGGTCGATGTTCGAAAGCGACTCCCAATCCTTGCTCAGCCCGTTCTCCCACACCTTGTCGTCGAGCAGCATGGTCGCGGTGATCGGCACCGGTACCCATTTGTAAAGCAGCACCAGCGCCAGGCTGATCGCGATGAACCACACGATAGTTTTGGCCAGCCAGCGCGCGAGCGTGCGGCCGGGCGCGCGCCGAAGGTTGGCGAAGCCATCGCGGACAGCGGGGAAGAAGGCGAAACGCATAGAGCCCTAGCGATTAATGCGCCTGCACGACTTGCGCAATCGGTGATGCGCGCTTGCACGGCCAGTGCGAAGCTGCTTGGATTGGAGCGAATGGGGATCACAGGAGGGATTCGATGATTTCGATGCGCAGGTTGATGTTGGCGGCAAGTGTGGGTGCAATGCTGGCGGCAAGCCCGGCCCTGGCGAATACAGAGGAGGTCGCGGCTGCGGTCGACGCCGATTACGAGGCCTATCTTGACGAGCTGTTCGTGCATTTTCACATGAACCCGGAGCTCTCCTTCCTTGAGACGAACACCTCTGCGCGCATGGCAGCGGAGCTGCGCGCGGCGGGATTGGAAGTGACCGAGGGCGTGGGCGGCACCGGCGTTGTCGGCATGCTCAGGAACGGCGAGGGGCCGCTGATCCTGCTGCGCGCCGATATGGACGGGCTTCCGGTGGTGGAGAAGTCGGGCGTCGAATATGCCTCGACCGCAACGCAGGTGGGCCAGGACGGGCAGGAATATCCGGTCATGCATGCCTGCGGGCACGATGTGCACATCACCTCGATGGTGGGCACCGCGCGCCGCCTGATGGCGATGAAGGACCAGTGGAGCGGCACGCTGATGTTCGTGGTCCAGCCGGCCGAAGAGCGCGTGGGCGGGGCGCGTGCGATGATCGCGGACGGGCTCTATCAGCGGTTCGGCAAGCCGGATTATGCGCTTGCTTTCCACGTCGCCTCCGTGCTGCCCACCGGTATGGTTACGGCATCGGAAGGGATCCAGTATTCGAGTGCGGATTCGGTCGATATCATGGTGCCGGGGATCGGTGCACATGGCGCCAGCCCGCATTCGGGGCGTGACCCGGTCTATATCGGCGCGCAGATCGTGAATGCCCTGCAATCGATCGTGAGCCGCGAAACCATGCCGCTGGACCCGGTGGTGATCACCGTGGGGGCATTCCACGCGGGCACCAAGCACAACATCATCTCCGACCGGGCCGACCTGCAGCTGACGGTACGCGCCAATGACGAGAAGGTGCGCGCCAAAACGCTGGCGGCGATCGAGCGCATCGCGGTCAATGTCGGGCGTGCGCACGGCCTGCCCGAGGATATGCTGCCGCAAGTCACCGTGACCGAAGGCACGCCGGTGACCTATAATGATCCGGCGCTGGCGCGGCGGCTCAACGCGGTGATGAAGGAAACCTTCGGCGAGGCGGCGGTACCGCCCTTCGCGCAGCAGAACATGGGCGCAGAAGATTTTGCCTTCTTCGTGACACAGGAGCTGGGCGTGCCGGGTTATTACTTCGCGGTTGGCGGAACCCCGCAATCCGCGTTTGATGCGGCGGCCAATGGCGGCCCGCCGGTGCCCAGCCATCACTCGCCGCTGTTCAAGATCGCGCCGAAGGAATCGGTCACCACCGGCACCCGCGCGATGATCGCGGCAGTGCTGGATCTGGCCGGGGCGGAGTAGGATCAGGACCCGTTAGGCACATGGCGGTGGGCGTGCCAATGCGAGCAGCCTCGAATTGGATTCGACCGGGCAACTCGTCGCAGTGTATAGTGGCTGCGGGTCGCGATGCAGCAGGAGGATAGCCATGCCGCAATTCGTGATCGAACGTGACATGCCGGGGGCGGGATCGCTGTCTCCCGATGAGTTGAAAGGTGCATCGCAGCAATCTTGCAGCGTGCTGCGCGACATGGGGCCGCAGATCCAGTGGGTCCATTCCTATGTCACCGATGACAAGATCTACTGCGTCTATCGGGCGCCCGATGCGGAGCTAATCCGCAAGCACGCCGAGACTGCGGGCTTCCCGGCCAATTCAGTCTCGGAGGTGCGCACGATCATCGATCCGACAACCGCCGAGTAGCGGGGCGAATAGTGGCGCCAATGCAAAGGGGCGGCACATGGCCGCCCCTTCTTTCTCCAATTTCATAGTCGATCACGCAACGCCCGGCAGCAGCCTTTCGCCCGCGATGCGCTGCATTGCCTTTTGCAGTTTTTCGAATGCGCGCACTTCGATCTGGCGGATGCGTTCGCGGCTGACGTCATAGACCTGTGACAGTTCTTCGAGCGTTTGCGGGTTCTCGGTCAGGCGGCGTTCGGTCAGGATATGCTTCTCACGCTCGTTGAGCGCATCCATCGCGTCGGCCAGCATTTCATGGCGCATCTGCGCCTCTTCGGCATCGGCCACCGTCTCGTCCTGCAGCGGACGGTCATCGGTAAGCCAATCCTGCCATTCGCCCGAGCCTTCCTCGCCGCCGCGCATCGGCACGTTCAGCGAACCATCACCGCCCATCATCATCCGGCGGTTCATATTGATCACTTCCTGCTCAGGCACGCCCAGATCGGTGGCGATCTTGGTCACGTCTTCCGGAGAAAGATCGGTATCCTCGTAAGCTTCGAGCTGTTTCTTCATCCGGCGCAGGTTGAAAAACAGCTTCTTCTGAGCCGCGGTGGTGCCCATTTTGACAAGCGACCAGCTGCGCAGGATGAATTCCTGGATACTCGCCTTGATCCACCACATGGCATAGGTGGCCAGGCGGAAGCCGCGATCGGGTTCGAATTTCTTCACGCCCTGCATCAGCCCCACATTGCCTTCGGAAATGAGATCGCTGACCGGCAGGCCATAGCCGCGATAGCCCATCGCGATCTTGGCCACGAGCCGCAAATGGCTTGTCACCAGCTGGGCAGCTGCCTCGGGATCGTCATGTTCGGCATAGCGCTTGGCCAGCATGTATTCCTGCTCGGCCGTAAGCACGGGAAACTTCTTGATCTCGGCGAGATAGCGGTTGAGGCTCTGCTCACCGCTGAGCGCCGGGACCGACGGGGTAGTCTTGTTGTTCACTTCTTCCCTAACCTTTCTTGCGTCAACCCGTCGTTACCGGACCCCTGATGGGCATCCGCAGGTGCGGGTTACTCAGTTACATATAAACGCTTTTGCAGCGATTTGCAGTGCGTTTCATCGATTTCAACGAGCGGTTCGGCCGATTAGTTCCTGCATATCGGCGGGCAATTCCGACCGGAATTCGAGCCATTCGCCGCTCACCGGATGCTCGAATCCCAGCACTGCCGCGTGCAGTGCCTGCCGTTCAAAGCCCAACTCCTTGAGAACAGGCCGTAAATCGTTTGGAGTGCGTCCATATAACGGGTCTCCTAATAGCGCATGACCGATTGACGCGCAGTGAACGCGCACCTGGTGGGTTCGCCCGGTTTCAAGCCGGCATTCGATCAGCGCGGCGGAATGCAGCTTTCTGATGGTTTTATAGTGTGTCACCGCGTGTTTGCCGCGCGAGGAATTCTTGTCGAGCACGGTCATTTTCTTGCGGTTTGCGTCCGATCTTCCGATTCGCGTGGCAATCGTGCCCTCGGGCGGGCTGGGATGGCCCGCGCAGACCGCCAGATAGCGCCGTTCGATCGAATGGTCCTTAAACTGGCGCGCCAGCCCTTCATGCGCCTTGTCGCTTTTGGCCACGACCAGCAGGCCCGATGTGTCCTTGTCGATGCGGTGGACGATGCCGGGGCGCGCCACCCCGCCAATACCCGAGAGCTGCCCCTGACAGTGATGGAGCAAGGCATTGACCAGCGTGCGGTCGGGATTGCCCGCTGCCGGATGGACCACCATGCCCGCAGGCTTGTCGATCACGATCAGGTGCTCATCCTCGTAAACGATATTGAGCGGGATGTCCTGCGGCTGTGCCTCTGCCGCCACAGCGGGCGGCACTTGGATGGCGAACCGTGCGCCAGCGGCCACCTTGATCTTGGCGCTGGTGGCGGGCTGGCTTTCCACTTCGACCTGGCCTGCGGCAATCAGCGCCTGGATGCGCGCGCGCGAAAGCTCGGTTACCTCGGCCAGCGCCTTGTCAAGGCGATCGGAGGTCGCGATAGTGCCGGTGATGATGTCGTTTCCGTCCACTATGCTCGCTCAGCCCCGTTCGTTCGTCATCCCCGCAAAAGCAGGGGTCCAGATAAATTGCGCGCGATCCATGGATTCCCGCTTTCGCGGGAATGACGAAAAAGGCAAGGTAAGACCATGGTTTCGACAAGCCCAGGGTGAACGGTTGAAGGGACCGAACGATGCTGCTCATCGGAAAATCAGTTATTTCTCTGCTCATCGATGAAGCCCACGCCGCCCACCCGCGCGAATGCTGCGGTATCCTGCTGGGCGAAGCCGGCCGGATAAGCGAGGCCAGACCCACTGCCAATGTCCACCCTTCGCCCGAGACACATTTCGAGATCGACCCGCAGGCGCTGATCGATGCCCACCGCAGCGCGCGCGGCGGCGGCCCGCAAGTGATCGGCTATTACCATTCGCATCCCTCCGGCCCGCCGGAACCCTCTGCCACCGACCGCGCAATGGCAGCGGGCGATGGACTGGTCTGGGCGATCATCGGGCATGACAGCGTGATGCTCTGGCAGGATGCGTCCGGTGGGTTTCTCGCGCTTTCCTACCAGGTCGTTCGGGCATAGTTTGCCCCAATGCAGCGGGTTCAAGCGCAATCTTTGGCAGCTTTTCGGGGCAATCGGTCGATCCATGACTGGCGAGCCGGGTTTTTTATCCTTAGGACTGTGTTCCAAGTGTTCCATCCTGCAGGAATTGAAGCCGTTCCATGAATTCCACATCCGCTACAGAACTCGCCGCGCTGATGTGCTCGCGGCTGTGCCATGACATGCTTTCGCCCGTCGGTGCGCTTTCGAACGGGCTTGAGCTGCTGGCCGACGAAAAAGATCCGCAGATGCGGGCGCGCTGCATCGAATTGCTCGAACAGAGCGCGCGGATCAGCACCGGCAAGCTCAAGTTCTTCCGCCTTGCCTTTGGTGCGGCGGGCGGATTCGGCGATGCGGTGCCGGTTGAAGAGGCGCAGAGCGTGATCGACACGCTGGTGAGCGAAGCACGCGGGGTGACGGTCAACTGGGCGATCCCCGATAGCAGCCTGCCCAAACCCGCGGTGAAGGTGATGCTCAATCTGGCGCAGATCGGGCTCGACGCCCTGATCCGCGGCGGAACGCTTGATATCGGGGCCGAACTGCATGACGGCAATTACGAGATCGTGGTGCGCGCAAGCGGTGACCGCATCGCCTTTGACGAAACCATCGGGCGTGCGCTGCAAGGCAATTTGGCGCCGGGCGAGCTTTCCAGCCGCACTGCCGCTGCTCATATGATCGCAACCCTGGCCGAAGAGATTGGCGGCGGGCTGCAATACAAGCGCAGCGAGGATGCGCTGGTGATGGGGGCGGTGTTGCCGCAGCCGCACGGGATGATTGGCTGAGATGGATAGCGAGCTGGTCCACCGCGAACAGCTGTCGCCCAATTTCAACGAGCGCAGCCTGCCCGTGAGCATGGTGGTGTTGCATTATACCGAGATGAAGCCGGTCGAGACCGCGCTGCAAAGGCTGTGCGATCCCGCCGCGCAGGTCAGCGCGCACTATCTCATCAGCGAGGAAGGGCAGGTGACCCGCCTGGTGCCGGAAGAGAAGCGCGCCTGGCATGCCGGCGCATCATATTGGCGCGGGCACAAGGATGTGAATTCGGCCAGCATCGGAATCGAGCTTGACCATCCGGGCCACGCCCTGGGTTATCGCGAATTTGCCGATGCCCAGATCGAGGCGCTGGTTCCGCTGCTGCACTGGATTGTGAAACATTACGATATCCCGCGCGCCAATGTTGTTGGCCATTCGGATGTCGCGCCCGCGCGCAAGACCGATCCGGGCGAGCTGTTCCCGTGGGACCGGTTGGCCGGATACGGCCTATGCCTGCCCAAGCCGGAAAAGCTCGAACTGGGCGATCCGTTCGACAATGACGGGGCGTTTTATCTCGCGCTCGAACGGTTCGGCTATGACATTACAGACGGGCACAAGGCGGTGGAGGCTTTTCAGCGCCGCTGGCGGCCACAGCGCATTGATGGCCAGATCGACGGCCAGGTTCGGGCGATTCTGTTCCAATTGCTCTTGGATCGCGACCGCGGAGCGACTAGATAGGCCCTGCCAGGGGGCCGGGCAGCCGCGTCCTTCGACAAGCTCAGGATGAGCGGGAAGAAGGCCGAGGAAAGTCCGGGCTCCACGAAACAAGGGTGGCGGGTAACGCCCGCCCGGCGAGTGCCTTCGGGCGCGAAGCCGAGGGAAAGTGCCACAGAGAGTATACCGCCGATGGAGGGAAACCTCACAGGCAAGGGTGAAAGGGTGCGGCAAGAGCGCACCGGGGTTCTGGCAACAGCGCCCGCATGGCAAACCCCACCCGGAGCAAGGCCAAATAGGGGCCTCGCGCTGTAACGCAGCAGGGGCGTTTCGCCCCGAGAGGCCCGGGTTGGCTGCTTGAGCCATGGAGCGATCCATGGCCTAGACGAATGGCTGCCCCTGCGGGGCTGGTGTGTGAACATACCGCTCGCAGGACAGAACCCGGCTTACAGGCCCCCTGGCATTTCTTTCCGCGAACGTTGTTATCTTTCGACAAACGAAGTTGCCAGGCACTGGCATTTCCTTGCCGGGACGGGCAATGTAGAGCCTGGAAACAGGGAGAACACCATGACCATTCGCTGGTTTGCCGCCGCACTGCTGGCCGGCAGCATCATGTCCACCCAGGCCCATGCTGAGACGCGGTTGTTGCGCGATCCGGCAGTGTCGGACAACGCCCTTGCCTTCGCCTATGCAGGCGATATCTGGATCGCCAATCGCGACGGCAGCAACCCGCGCCGTCTGACATCGCATACGGCGGACGAGCGCGATCCGATCTTCTCGCCAGACGGCAGCATGATCGCCTTCACCGCCAATATCGATGGCAATGACGATGTGTTCGTGATCAGCGCGAATGGCGGCCCGCCCAAGCGGCTGACCTGGCATCCGGGCAATGACCTGGCGGTGGACTGGGCGCCCGGCGGCAAGGCGGTGGCGATGGTTTCTGCGCGCGAGCGCCG
>LOET01000053.1 GCA_001515985.1 Sphingomonadales bacterium BRH_c3
CGGCCCGCCCAGCAGCCAGCGGCCGCCTTGCTGCAGGCCAAGGCCTTCCCAGGAAAGGATCGGTGGTTGCGCCATAGAGCGCGCCCGTTAGGCGAGGGCGCGCCGCGCGGCAAGCCGAACCCGCTACTTCGCGGCGGTCGCGTTGTGCTTCAGCTTTTCCGCCTCAACCATTCTTGCCACGCTTTCGAGCAGGGCTGGGGCGTCGAACACGATACCGTCCTTGATCGTCCAGCGCACTCCGCCCACGGTTTCAGGCCGGTTGGTTACGCGGTTGAGGCGGGTATGCCCGGTGCCGTAAAGCACCTTGAGGTTCGCCAGCGGGTTTTCCGGCACAATCACCAGGTCGGCCAGTTTGCCTTCCTTGATCGATCCGAAGGGTGGCTCGCTGCCCAGAGGATCGTAAATCTCGCGGGCGCCATTGATGGTAGCCGCCTGAATCACCTCAAGCGGGGTAAGGCCTGCTTCGCGCAGCATTTCCAGCTCACCGATATAGGCAAAGCCCCAGGTCTGGTAGATATAGCCGGGATCGGAACCCGCGGTGATCCGCCCGCCGCGATCCTTGAACTCGCGCGTCAGATCGAACCACTTGCGATAAAATTCCCGCCAGGCCGCTTCGTCTTCGCTGGTCCAGTCATGGTAATAGCTGCCATGATTGGTGAGGCTGGGCGCATAGAACTGCATCAGCGATGGAAGAGTGTATTTTTCGTGCCATTCAAGGTTGCGCGCCCGCATCACGTCGCGGCTGGCGGAATATATGTTGAATGTGGGGCTCAGCGTTACGCCGCTGTCGATCATGAACTGGATGTATTCGTTCCACTTTTCGCTGCCCGGTTCGCCCGCCTGATCAGCCAGCCTCGCCACCCAGGCAAACCGCGATTGTTCGTCCAGGTAATTGTAATCGGCGGGGTATTGCGGGATCGCGCTGCCATCGAGCAGGCTTTCGAAATGACCGTAGAAATGGGTTACCCCGTCAAGCCCAAGTTCAATCGCCTTGCGTGCATTGACTTCGGCAACGCCCCGTTGGCCCAGGTGGGCAACCGTGCCCAGCTGCTGCGTTTCCGCCTCATCGAGGATCGCGCCCAGGATGTGCGGCGGTTCATTGTTGAAGAACTTGACCCCGTCATACCCGCGCGCCTTGATCCAGCGCACCCATTCACGCCCCTTCTGCGGGCTGTCGATCGCGCCATTGGGCCAGACATCACCCGGCACGGCATAGGCAAACAGCCGCGGCGCGGTGATGGTGTTGGCGGCACTGCGCCGTTTCTGCTCAATCGAGGGATCGTTCGCGCCCCAGCCGAAGCCAACCCCGCGCACGCTGGTGACGCCGTGCGCCAGCCACAGCTTGAAACCATAGGAGGGCTGCGGAGCCTTGGAGGGATCGCCATTATGGCCGTGCACATCCACAAAACCGGGCATCACATACATGCCGCTGGCATCAATTACCCGGTCGGCTGCCACGCGCGCGCCGCCACCGCGCACAATCTGCGCGATGCGGTTGCCCGTGATCACGATGTCGACCGGCCCCTCAGGCGGCGCACCGGTGCCGTCAATCATGGTTGCGCCCTGGATCAGCAACGTCTGATAGGGCCCTTCACCCTCGCTGGCCGGGCGATCGGGCACGCGTTCCATCTGCGCCTGCGCACTCAGCGGCTGGGCCGCGCCGAACAATATGGCGGCCAATCCGATCGTGAATTTCTTCAGCATCTTGCGCTCTCCCTGTCAGATTGCACCTAGCGCGCGCATTGTCGCTTGCAAACAGGGGTATTCAGCGCATGGTAACATCATTTCCTACAGCGGGGGCTTCAGGAGGTATCCGAATGAAATATCCATTTATGGCCGCAGCCTTGGCGATCTCGGCCGTCGCAGTTCATCCTGTCGCCCATGCGGGCGAAGTGCAGATGACAACCACCGGCCCGGTAATCGAGCTGAGCATTTATGAGTCGGTCGAGCTCGAGCCCGACATCGCCACCATCAGCGCGGGCGTAACCAGCGAGGCTTTGACTGCTGTCGAGGCCTTGCGCGCCAATTCTGCCGAGATGCGGCGCGTGGTTGAGCGGATCAAGTCGCTTGGCATTGAGGCAAAGGACATCCAGACCAGCGGGATCAGCCTCAGTCCGCGCTACGACTATGACCGGGAAGGCCAAAAGCAGATCTTTCGCGGCTATCAGGTTTCGAACCGCGTTTCAGTGAAATTGCGAAAGATCGAACAGACAGGCGAGGTGCTCGATGCGCTGGTGGTAGCCGGTGCCACCGATATCGGCGGGCCGAGCTTTTCGGTCGACGATGACAGCGCCGCGCAGGACACTGCCCGCAAGCGGGCGATGGAGAGGGCGCGCCAGCGTGCCGAGGCCTATGCCGCCATGGCCGGTTATGACGGTCTTCGATTGCTGGAGATAAACGAAGCGCTGATGGGCAGCGGGTCGCTACCCATGGCCGATAAGCGGGTGATGGCGGCTCAAGAGAGTGCGGCCCCGCCGGTCGAGCCGGGGATGATCACTACCGGAGTGTCGCTATTGGTGAAATACGAAATGGTCAGGAACGGCCAGTGATTTCTGAACGCCGGGCGCGCGGCATATTCACACCTTGTTCAATGCTGCGCGCCTAGGCACGGTGCCATTATGAAGCGGATTGCCCTCATTCTTGCGCCTCTCGCATTGGCGCTCACCGGTACCACCGGTGCGCTTGCGAACGAAGGCCAGGCTCGCAGCGATCAGGGCGAGGCGCGCAAGGAAATGCGGGCCGGCAATGTCCTGTCGCTGCGCGAGATCGAGCGCCGCGTCCTGCCCCAGATGCGCGGCAGCGAGTATCTCGGGCCATCCTATGATTCGACCGCGCTCGCCTATCGCCTCAAATTCATCAAGGACGGGCGCGTGACCTTTGTTGATGTCGATGCGCGCACCGGGCGCATCATCAATCGATCGCGCTGATCGGCCGATTTTGCGCGGGAGGAGAACCCCCTCAGCCGCTTGACGCCATTGGCACAAAGGCCCAACAGATTGCGCCATTGGATACAGGAACAGCAGGGAATTTATGCGCATCCTCATCGTCGAAGACGAACCGACCCTGGGCCAGCAGCTCAAGTCGACGCTTGAGCAGACCGGCTATGCGGTGGACCTTTCCACCGATGGCGAGGACGGCCATTTCATGGGCAGTACCGAAGATTATGACGCGGTCATTCTTGACCTGGGCCTGCCCGAGATTGACGGGCTGACGGTGCTGGGCATGTGGCGCAAGGAAGGGCGCGCCTTTCCCGTTCTGGTGCTGACCGCGCGCGACAGCTGGTCAGACAAGGTGGCCGGGCTTGACGCAGGGGCGGATGATTATCTCGCCAAGCCGTTCCAGACGGAAGAGTTGATCGCGCGGCTGCGCGCGCTCATCCGCCGTGCTTCAGGCAATACCTCTGCCGAACTGACTGCGGGCGACGTGCGGCTCGACACGCGTTCGGGCCGCGTCACGTTAAATGGCGAACCGGTCAAGCTGACTGCGCAGGAATACAAGCTGCTGTCCTATCTCATGCACCATAAAGGCAAGGTGGTGAGCCGCACCGAACTGATCGAGCATATCTATGACCAGGATTTCGACCGCGATTCGAACACTATTGAAGTGTTCGTGACGCGCATCCGCAAGAAACTTGGCGCAGAAGTGATTACGACGATACGTGGCCTCGGATACAGCCTCGACGACCCCGCTGACCAGCCACGGGGCTGATCCGGATGTAGCGCAGGAGGGCACAGTGCCCCCCGCGCCGCAGCCGGTTATCCGGCCAGCTCCGGCTGACATTCCGCAAGCAGTGCCGCTTGTCGCGGGCCAGGGAAGCCTGGCCAGGCGCATGGCGCTGATCGCAGCGGGGTGGATTGCGGTTTTGTTGCTGCTTGGCGGGGTTGCGCTCGATCGCACGCTCACCAGCCTCGTCTCGCGCAATTTTGACGAACAGCTCGAGTACATGCTGACCGCGATGATCGCCTCGGCGGAAATCGGGCCTGATGGCGAGGTGTTCTTCTACCGCACGCTGGGCGACCAGCGCTTCCTTGAACCCAACAGCGGGCTTTACTGGCAGATCACTGGCGACGGGTTCGAGCCATGGCCCTCGCGCAGCCTGTGGGATCGCACGCTCAGCCTGCGCGGCGACCACATCGATAACGAAGCGCACTTTTACGATTCAAACCAGTTTGCGGGTGAACCGCTGCGAATGGCTGAACGTACTGTGATCCTGCCAGGCAGCGAAACACGCTGGTCCTTCGCGGTGGCTTCCGCGACGGAAGATCTGGACGATCAGATCGCCAGAATCCGTGCTATTTTGGCATGGAGTTTCGCGGTGCTCGGACTTGGCCTTTTCCTGATGGCGCTGTTCCAGATACGCTATGGCCTGTCGCCCTTGCGGCGCGTGCGCGCGGCGATTCAGAAATTGCGAACCACCGGGGCGAACCGGATTTCCGAACCACTTCCCGAAGAGGTGCAGCCACTGGTGCAGGAATTGAACGAGTTGCTCGAACATTCCGAGCGCCAGGCCGAGGAAGCGCGCACCCATGCCGGCAATCTTGCGCATGCACTCAAGACTCCGCTGACCGTGGTCAACAATGCCGCGACTGCACATGCGCCCGACCTCGCCGAAACGGTGATCCGCGAAGCGCGCACCATGCGCCGCCATGTTGATCACCATCTGGCGCGGGCAAGGGCAGTGGGACGGCGCGCGATCGGGCGTGCACGCACGCCAGTGTGTGAAAGCGCCGAGGCGGTTCGCCGCGCGGTCGAGCGGCTCTACCCGGAAGTTCGCGTCGACATTGCCGGAAATCGCCAGGCGCTGGTGGCGATCGAGCGACAGGACCTTGACGAAATCCTGGGCAATCTGATCGAGAATGCGGCCAAGTATGGCGGCGGCAGCGTGTTCGTGACGGTCGATGAAGATCCTGACGCGCCTGCATGCTCGATCTGGGTGGAAGATGATGGCAAGGGCATTCCACCGGAAAAGCGCGAAGAAATCTTTGTGCGCGGTGCCCGGCTTGACACCGGCAAACCCGGCACAGGGCTGGGGCTTGCGATCGTGCGCGACGTGGCAGAGATCTATGGCGGTTCGGTTGAACTTGACGATAGCGAGGATCTGGGCGGTTTGCTGGTGAAGCTGTCATTGCCGCGGGCAGCAGGCGCCGGGGGATGATGCTAACTCGAATCTCCGCGAACCCATGCGCGTGCAGTGCGGAGAAGTTCCTGTTGTGACATTGAATCGTAATTATCATGCAATTGGCGCAGTGCATGCAGGGTTTCAGCCGGGACGGGTTCTTCGAAAGTAACGCCGAACCTGACGCCATGGGCCCATACGCGATCGAAGAAGGCGTCCAGCGGTGGGCATTCCAGAATGCCGCTTTGGCTGATCGGTCGTGCTTTCTGAATGACTATCCTGGCACCGGTCTGCGATATATTTTCCAGGATACAAGGAAGCACCCCGTCGACAAGGACCAGGCGAGCCGGCATGTAAAGCCGTAAGCGCGCAGCAGCACGTCTTCCCGTATGCGTGTGCGCCGCCAAATCTGGCAGCTTCTTTTCCACGCTCAGCGCCTTAAAGCAAAGCGACTGTAAAAGACAGAAGGCAGTACCCGGGCAACCCCCTTATGCCCGATCCGCAACCGATTCAGCTGCGCCGGTTGGTATCAATTCTGCCGGGATTGCGCCTTTTCGTGGTGACGGATCACCTCATCAATGATGAAACGCAGGAATTTCTCGCTGAACTCGGGATCGAGATCGGCCTCTTCGGATAGCTTGCGCAGCCGCGCGATCTGCCTTTCTTCGCGCGCCGGGTCTGCCGGCGGCAGGGTCACCTTGGCCTTGTATTCACCCACTGCCTGAGTGATGCGGAATCGTTCAGCCAGCATATGGATCAGCGCAGCATCGATATTGTCGATGCTCTTGCGGAAACTGGCAAGAACCGGATCGGGGGCGCTGCCGGAAGCGGCATCGCCATCGTTGCTATAGGGTGGTTGGCTTGACATAGGGCGCCATTGCTAGCAGCAAATCCACGCTTGCCAAGCAGGCTTGCGAGCGCCATGGCCGCAGCATGAGCGCCGAGGTCGTCCCTCTCCCCCGCAAGCAGCCTTCGCTGGAACCGATGCTGTCGCTGACGGCAGGCGGCATGAACGCGGTCAATTCCGTGATCCTTGAGAGGATGCAGAGCGAGATTCCATTGATACCGGCGCTGGCAGGGCATCTGATTTCCGGCGGCGGCAAACGGTTGAGGCCGATGCTGACGCTCGCGGGTGCGGCGCTGGTTGGCTACGAGGGCACACGCCACCACAAGCTCGCCGCCGCGGTCGAGTTCATCCATACAGCAACGCTGCTGCATGACGATGTGGTCGATGGCAGCGAGCTCAGGCGCGGCAAGGCGGCGGCCAATATCATTTTCGGCAATCCGGCCACGGTGCTGGTGGGCGATTTCCTGTTCAGCCGCGCTTTCGAACTGATGACCGAGGACGGATCGCTGCGCGTGCTCAAGATTCTGAGCCATGCCAGTGCCGTGATCGCCGAGGGCGAAGTGTCGCAGCTTTCCGCCCAGCGCCAGATTGAAACCAGCGAAGAGCGCTATCTCCAGATCATCGGCGCCAAGACCGCCGCGCTGTTCGCGGCTGCCAGCCAGATCAGTGCGGTGGTGGCCGAATGCGGTCACGAGCAGGAGCGCGCGCTTGAGGATTACGGCCGCAATCTGGGCGTGGCATTCCAGCTGATCGACGATGCTCTCGACTATGATTCGGACGCGGCACAAATGGGCAAGGAGCAAGGTGACGATTTCCGCGAGGGCAAGATGACCCTGCCGGTAATCCTGGCCTATGCTCGCGGAGGCGAGCAGGAGCGCAAGTTCTGGAAAGATGCGATCCTGGGCCACCGCTCATCCGATGCGGACCTGGGCCATGCGATCGGGTTGATGGCACGGCACAATGCGGTTGCAGATACGCGCGAACGTGCCCGCCATTTTGCCCAGCGCGCCATAGACGCGATTTCGATTTTTCCCGACAGCAAGGCGCGCCAGGCGATGGCCGAAGCGGCACAGTTCGCGGTCGCGCGGGGTTATTAGAGGCCGCCACTTTTCCCTGGAGATTGAATATGCAGCGTCGCCGCTTGGGCTCATCAGCAATCGTCGTGTCGGACATCTGCATGGGCACCATGACCTTCGGCAGCCAGACCGATGAGGGCGAGGCCCTGCGGATTCTCGACGCCTGTTTCGATGCCGGGATCGATTTCTACGATACAGCAGAAGGTTATCCGGTCCCGCCCGATGCCAAATGGGTCGGGCGGACAGAAGACATCGTCGGCAAATGGCTCAAGACCAAGCCGCGCGATGCCATCATCCTGGCGACCAAGGTTTCCGGCCCCAGCCATGTGTGGTTTCGCAGCCCCAAGCGCGCGGGCATGACCGCGCTTGACCGGCGGAACATCATGGTCGCGGTGGAAGAAAGCCTGACGCGGCTCGGTACCGATTACATCGACCTCTACCAGACCCACTGGCCCGATCACGACACACCCTATGACGAGACGATGGAAGTGCTCGACGAGCTGGTGCGTGCGGGCAAGGTCCGCATTACCGGCTGCTCGAACGAGACAAGCTGGGGCCTGATGAAGTCCATTGCTGCGGCCGAGCGGCTGGGAACCGCGCGTTACCAGACTATCCAGAACAATTTCAGCCTCAACAACCGGCGGTTCGAAGACGAGCTGAAGCAGGTCTGCCGCAAGGAAGGTGTCAGCCTGATCCCCTATTCGCCGATTGCGGGCGGGGTGCTTTCCGGCAAGTACAATGGCGGCGCGCGGCCCGATGGTGCGCGGTTCAGCCGCTATCTCGGGATGGAAGGGCGGCAGGCGGAAATGGGCAGGCGGTTCGTCAACGAACGATCGCTCGAATCGACGGCGCGCTATGCGCAAATCGCCAAGGAGGCCGGGCTTGATCCGGTGACCATGGCGGTTGCATGGTCGAAGCAACACGATTTTGTCGCTTCCACGATTGTCGGCGTGTCTTGTTTCGACCAGCTCGATCCGATCCTGGCCGCCGCCGATGTCGTGCTGGGTGAGGATACGCTCAAGGCGATCAACAAGGTCTCGCGAGAAATCCCTTACCCGATGGGATAGGATGCGGCATGGCAAGGCCATGAGCGAGCTTCCGATCAACGCCGTGATGCCGCAGGTGCTCGGCGCGCTGGCCGATGGCGGCGCAGCGGTGCTG
>LOET01000054.1 GCA_001515985.1 Sphingomonadales bacterium BRH_c3
TCGAACCCCGACAACCAGAACCAGAACTTTGCCAAGGCCGGCCGCAAGCGCTGGATGGGCGTGAAGCCGCTGACCCGCGGCGTCGCCAAGAACCCGGTCGATCACCCCCACGGCGGCGGTGAAGGCCGCACCAGCGGGGGCCGCCATCCGGTGACCCCGTGGGGCAAGCCGACCAAGGGTGCACGCACCCGCAGCAACAAGCAGACGGACAAGATGATCATCCGTTCGCGCCACGCCAAGAAGAAGAGGTAAGGACACATGGCACGTTCCGTCTGGAAAGGTCCGTTTGTCGAACTCAGCCTTCTCAAGAAGGCGGAGGACGCACAGGAAGCGAACAGCACAAAGCCGATCAAGACCTGGTCGCGCCGTTCGACCATCCTCCCGCAGTTCGTTGGTCTGACGTTCAACGTCTACAACGGGCAGAAGTTCATCCCCGTCTCGGTTTCCGAGGAAATGGTTGGCCACAAGCTTGGCGAATTTGCGCCCACGCGCAACTTCCCCGGCCACGCTGCCGACAAGAAGGGCAAGCGCTAATGGGCAAGGCAAAGGCACCCCGCCGCGTAGGCGATAACGAGGCGCTGGCCGTCGGCACCACGATCCGTGGTTCGGCGCAGAAGCTCAACCTCGTTGCTGAGCTGATCCGCGGCAAGAAGGCTGAAGAGGCTCTGAACATCCTCGCTTTCTCGAAGCGGGCGATGGCGAAAGACGCCAGCAAGGTACTCGCATCGGCGATTGCCAATGCGGAAAACAACCACAATTTGGACGTTGACTCGCTCGTCGTGGCCGAAGCTTCGGTTGGCAAGTCGATCACCATGAAGCGTTTCCACACCCGCGGTCGCGGCAAGTCGACCCGGATCCTCAAGCCGTTCAGTCGGCTTCGGATCGTGGTGCGCGAGCAGGAAGAGGCGTAACATGGGCCAGAAGAGCAATCCGATCGGTCTGCGCCTGCAGATCAACCGCACCTGGGACAGCCGCTGGTACGCTGAAGGGCGTGACTATGCCAAGCTGCTCAAGGAAGACATCGAGATCCGCAAGTACATCGTCGAAACCGTGCCGCAGGCAGCGATTTCGAAGGTGGTGATCGAACGTCCGGCCAAGTTGTGCCGCATTTCGATCTATGCAGCGCGGCCAGGTGTCATCATCGGCAAGAAGGGCGCAGATATCGAGAAGCTGCGCGTCCAGCTGTCGAAGATGACCGACAGCGAAGTGAAGCTGAACATCGTTGAGATCCGCAAGCCGGAAATTGACGCCAAGCTCGTCGCTCAGGGCGTGGCTGACCAGCTGGTTCGCCGTGTCGCATTCCGCCGTGCGATGAAGCGCGCCGTGCAATCGGCGCTGCGCCTTGGGGCTGAAGGCATTAAGATCACCTGCGGCGGCCGTCTGGGCGGTGCAGAAATCGCACGTGTCGAATGGTATCGCGAAGGCCGTGTGCCGCTGCACACCCTGCGCGCCAATGTCGACTATGCCGAAGCCGAAGCGCTCACCGCTTACGGGATCATCGGCATCAAGGTGTGGATCTTCAAGGGTGAAATCCTCGCTCATGATCCGACCGCACAGGATCGCCTCATGATGGAAGCCCAGACCTCTGGCGTCCGTCCGGCGCGCTGATTGCAGGATAGGTAAGATAAAATGCTGCAACCGAAGAAAACCAAGTTCCGCAAGGCGTTCAAGGGCCGCATCCATGGCAATGCCAAGGGTGGCACCACGCTGAATTTTGGCGCCTATGGCCTCAAGGCTCTCGAGCCCGATCGCCTTACCGCGCGCCAGATCGAGGCTGCTCGCCGTGCCATCACCCGTGCCATGAAGCGCCAGGGCCGTCTGTGGATCCGCGTATTCCCTGATGTGCCGGTTTCGAAGAAGCCTGCCGAAGTCCGCCAGGGCAAGGGCAAGGGGTCGGTCGAATACTGGGCCGCCCGCGTAAAGCCGGGCCGCATCCTGTTCGAACTCGATGGTGTGCCCGGCCCGCTTGCCGCGCTCGCTTTCGAGCGCGCAGCGATGAAGCTGCCGATCAAGACCAAGGTCGTCGCCCGCCTGGGTGACACTTCGCACCTGGGAGGCGACAAATGAGCAAGATCGAAGATCTGCGCACCAAGACCGACGACCAGCTGGCTGGCGAACTTGTCGAGCTGAAGCGCGAGCAGTTCAACCTGCGCTTCCAGGCGGCAACCAATCAGCTTGAAGCGTCGGCCCGGGTAAGGGAAGTGCGTCGCACGATCGCCAAGATCAAGACGCTGCAGAGCGAACGTGCGGCCGCTGCCGCCGTCAAGGCTTAAGGAGTCAGACAATGCCGAAACGTATCCTGATCGGAACTGTCACCTCCGACAAGACCGACAAGACTGTGACCGTGCTGGTCGAACGCAAGGTGAAGCACCCGCTCTACGGGAAGATCATCCGTCGTTCGAAGAAGTATCATGCGCACGATGAAGCGAACGAATACACGATTGGCGATGTTGTCCGCATCGAGGAAACCAAGCCGATCTCGAAAACCAAGACCTGGGCCGTGAAGGACCGGGTGCAAGCAGGTGGCACGCAGGCGATCGAGGCTGATCTCGAAGTCGAAGCCGCCGGTAACTGATTTAGACGTAGGGAACTGCCGGACTGGTTCCGGCAAGCCAGTGAGAAGGAAACGGATCAATGATCCAGATGCAATCCAATCTCGACGTCGCGGACAACAGCGGCGCCAAGCGCGTCCAGTGCATCAAGGTGCTGGGCGGCTCGAAGCGCCGTACTGCGTCCGTCGGCGACGTGATCGTGGTTTCCGTGAAGGAAGCCCAGCCGCGTGCAAAGGTCAAGAAGGGCGACGTGCACCGCGCCGTGATCGTGCGCACCAAGAAGGACGTTCGCCGTCCCGATGGCAGCGTGATCCGCTTTGACAGCAATGCTGCCGTGTTGGTCAACAAGAACGAGGAGCCGATCGGCACCCGTATCTTTGGCCCGGTGGTGCGCGAGTTGCGTGGCCGCGGCTTCATGAAGATCATTTCACTTGCGCCGGAGGTGCTGTGATGTCTGCTGCCAAGATCAAGAAGGGTGACAACGTCGTTGTCCTTTCAGGCAAGGACAAGGGCAAGACCGGTACGGTCGCCCAGGTTCTGCCCAAGGAAGGCAAGGTCCTTGTCGAGGGCGTGAACGTCGCCACCCGTCATCGCAAGCCCAGCCAGGCCAACCCGCAGGGTGGCATCGAACGCCGCGAGGCCCCGATGCACATCTCCAAGGTGGCTGTAGCTGATCCGAAATCCGGCAAGCCCACCCGTGTCCGCTTTGAAGAAAAGGGCGGCAAGAAGGTGCGCGTGGCCGTGAAGAGTGGGGAGACCATCGATGGCTGATAAGTCCAAAGCTTCGGCCCCACGCCTGAAGCAGATGTATGAAGACCAGATCGTCAAGGCGATGACCGAGAAATTCGGCTACAAGAATCGTCTCGAAGTTCCCCGGCTTGAAAAGATCACACTCAACATGGGTGTGGGCGAAGCGAGCCAGGACAAGAAGAAGGTCCAGACGGCTGCTGAGGAAATGGCGCTGATTGCCGGCCAGAAGCCGGTCATCACCAAGGCAAAGAAGTCGATCGCACAGTTCAAGCTGCGCGATGGCATGCCGATCGGCTGCAAGGTCAATTTGCGCCGTGACCGGATGTATGAATTCCTCGATCGTCTGGTGACGATTGCGATGCCGCGCATCCGCGACTTCCGTGGCCTCAACCCGAAATCGTTCGATGGCAATGGCAATTACGCCATGGGCATCAAGGAGCAGATCATCTTTCCGGAGATCAGCTACGACAAGATCGAGAAGGTGCGGGGGATGGATATCATCGTCACCACCACTGCGAAAACCGACGAGGAAGCGCGCGAACTGCTGAAGCTGTTCGGTTTCCCGTTCCCGGCCGAAGCGTCGGAAGAAAAGGAAGCGGCGTAAGCCGCCCCCTTTGATTGAGATAAGGAAGAGAGCTTAAGTCCAATGGCGAAACTGAGTTCCATAAACAAGAACGAGCGGCGCAAGAAGCTCGTGAAGAAGTACGCAAACAAGTACGCCAAGCTGAAGGCGATTGCGGACGATGAATCGCTCGATGAGAGCGAGCGTCTGATGGCACGCCTGAAGATGGCCGAAATTCCGCGCAATGCGAACCCTACACGGGTGCGCAACCGTTGCGCCACCACCGGCCGCCCGCGCGGCTATTACCGCAAGTTCGGCATCAACCGCATCGAGCTGCGCGAACTCGGCAACATGGGCCTGATTCCAGGCCTGACCAAGTCGAGCTGGTGAGGATCTAGATTATGGCAATGACCGATCCACTGGGTGATATGCTCACCCGTATCCGCAACGGCCAGCAGGCGAAGAAGGACAGCGTCCTTTCGCCGGCTTCCAAACTGCGTGCGAACGTGCTCGAAGTGCTCCAGCGTGAAGGCTACATCCGTGGCTATAGCGAAGACGCGACCGGCAAGCACCCGGCGCTGCGGATTGAACTGAAGTATTTCGAGGGCGAACCGGCGATCAAGCACGTCGCTCGCGTCTCCAAGCCTGGTCGGCGGATCTATTCGGGTTCGAAAGAACTTCCGACTGTCCGCAACGGCCTTGGCATCACCATCGTCTCGACGCCCAAGGGCGTGCTTTCGGATGCCGAAGCGCGTAGCCAGAACGTTGGCGGCGAAGTGCTGGCGGAGGTGTTCTGATGAGCCGCATCGGCAAGAAGCCGGTGGCGATCCCCAGCGGGGTGACAGCCACCATCGAACAGGGAACGCTTACCGTGAAGGGCCCCAAGGGCAACCTTTCGCTCGGGCTTTCCGACCTGATCGACTACAAGGTCGAAGGTGAGGAAATCCAGGTCAAGCCGGCCAATGACACGAAGCAGGCGCGCTCTTTCTGGGGCATGCAGCGCACGCTGGTGTCGAACTTGGTCGAAGGCGTGACCGACGGGTTCACCAAGGTTCTGGAAATTTCCGGCGTTGGTTACCGTGCGCAGGCACAGGGCAACAAGCTCAAGCTGCAACTCGGCTATAGCCACGATGTCGATCTCGATGTGCCGGCAGGCCTTGAGGTGAAGACCCCGGACCAGACCACTGTGGAAATTTCCGGCATCGACAAGCAGGCCGTTGGCCAGTTCGCCGCCGAGATCCGCCGCTGGCGCAAGCCTGAACCCTACAAGGGCAAGGGCATCAAGTACCGCGGTGAATATATCTTCCGCAAGGAAGGGAAGAAGAAGTAAGATGGCAAAGCTTTCTCTCTTTGAACGTCGCCGCCGCCGTGTGCGCACTGCTCTCCGGAGCAAGGGTGGTGGCCGTCCTCGCCTGTCGGTGCATCGCACCGGTCGCCACATCTATGCCCAGATCATCGATGATCAGGAAGGCAAGACGCTCGCCGCAGCTTCGACCCTTGGGGCCAAGAATTCGGGTGCGAATGTCGATGCCGCTGCCAAGGTGGGCAAGGACATCGCCGCCGCCGCCAAGAAGGCGGGCGTGACATCCGTCGTGTTCGATCGCGGCGGTTTCCTGTTCCACGGCCGCGTCAAGGCGCTGGCCGATGCCGCTCGCGAAGGCGGGCTGGAGTTCTGATGATGGCTGAAAACGCAAACGAAACCGAAAACAAGAACGAAGAAGCGAAGGTCGAGGCGACCGAGGCTCCGGCTCAGGAAGCTGCATCGAAGGACGCTGCGCCTGCCGCTGAGGACGCTGCGCCTGCCGCTGAGGAAGCTGCGCCTGCCGCTGAGGAAGCCGCACCTGCGGCTGAATCTGCACCGGCAGCTGCGGAAGCCGAGCAGCCGCAGCAGGAAGGCCGTGGACCTGGCGGAAACCGGGGCCGTGGCGGCAACCGTGATGGTGGCCGTGGCCGTGCCCGCGGCGGCCGTGACGATCGCCGTGGCAACCGCCGCGAAGAAGAAGATGACGGGATCATCGAGAAGCTGGTCCACATCAACCGTGTTTCCAAGACAGTGAAGGGCGGCAAGCGCTTTGGCTTTGCGGCACTGGTTGTTGTGGGTGACGGTTCGGGCCGCGTCGGTTTTGGGCATGGCAAGGCACGCGAAGTGCCCGAAGCCATCACCAAGGCCACAGCCGCCGCGCGCAAGAAGATGATCCGCGTCCCGCTCAAGGACGGTCGCACGCTGCACCATGATGGCAATGGTCGTTTCGGGGCAGGTAAGGTGACCTTGCGCACAGCACCGGCGGGTACGGGCATCATTGCCGGCGGCCCGATGCGTGCCGTGTTCGAAAGCCTGGGCGTTGCTGACGTGGTGACCAAATCGGTCGGTTCGTCAAACCCCTATAACATGATCCGCGCCACGTTTGACGCGCTTGTCAACCAGACTTCGCCGAAGTCGGTTGCCCAGCGTCGCGGCAAGAAGGTCGCTGACCTGCTTGGCCGTGGTGGCGCCAGCGAGGCGGAGGCAGAAGCCAGCGCCGCCGCGATAGCGGAGTAACCCCGATGGCTGAGAAGAAAACCGTCAAGATCAAGCAGATCGGTTCGCCGATCCGTCGCCCCGAGAGCCAGCGCAAGATCCTTATCGGTCTTGGACTGAACAAGATGCACAAGATCGTGGAGCGCCAGGACACCCCCGAGGTGCGCGGCGCGATCGCCAAGATCCCGCATCTGGTTGCGGTGGTCGATTAAGCAGACAGACATCAATCAGTGGCCCGGCGTATTGCCGGGTCGCTCATTTCAGCGCGAAACAAAGCGAAAGCGAGTGCACACAATGAAACTCAACGACATTCGTGACAACGACGGTGCCCGCAAGGGCCGCATCCGCGTCGGCCGGGGCATCGGTTCTGGCAAGGGCAAAACCTCGGGTCGCGGCCAGAAGGGCCAGAAGGCTCGTTCCGGCGTGGCCATCAAGGGCTTCGAAGGCGGCCAGATGCCGCTTCACATGCGCCTGCCGAAGCGCGGCTTCAACAATCCCTTCGCGAAGGATTATGCCGAAGTGAACGTGGGCATGGTGCAGAAGTTCATCGCCGCCAAGAAGCTCGACGCCAAGAAGGACATCGACGAAGCAGCCCTTCGTGCAGTCGGCCTTGTGCGCGGCGGCAAGGATGGCGTGCGGCTGCTGGGCAAGGGCGAAATTTCGGCCAAGGCCAAATTCGTCGTTACCGGCGCAACCAAGGGCGCGATTGCAGCGATCGAAAAAGCCGGAGGCAGCGTTGAAGTTATCGCTGCTGCCCAGCCAGAGCCGCAGCGATCGAAAAAGCCGGAGGCAGCGTTGAAGTTATCCCTGCTGCCCAGCCAGAGCATGAAAAGAAGGCTGCGCGCCGCGAGGCAAACAAGGCCGCCAAGGCCAAGTAATTGATGAAATGGCAGGCGGGGGGTTCGACAATGCTCTCCCCGCTCCCTATCTATCCTGTCTGAGCCGGGGAGGGTCCGGCGACACAACGCACAGACGCTAGGATTAACCTGAAACAATGGCATCACGCGCCGATAGCATCGCGAGCAATCTGAACCTCGCCAATTTCTCGAAAGCCACCGAGCTGCGCCAGCGTATCTGGTTCACGCTCGGAGCGCTCATCGTGTTCCGTTTCCTCAGTTTTGTGCCGCTGCCGGGGATCAACCCGCTCACCCTGGCGCAACTGGCCGACCAGACGCAGGGCGGAATCCTGGACATGTTCAACATGTTCACGGGCGGCAGCCTTGAACGCATGAGCCTGATCGCGCTTGGCGTGATGCCCTATATCACCGCCTCGATCGTGGTGCAGATGGCCGCCGCGCTCCATCCGACACTGGCCGCGCTCAAGAAAGAGGGCACTACCGGTCGGCAAAAGCTGAACCAGTACACGCGCTATGGAACGGTTTTTCTGTGCTCGATCCAGGGCTGGTTCCTGGCAGCGGGTCTTGAAAGTTTCTCCAATTCCGCCGGGCTTCAGGCGGTCGTCGATCCGGGCTACATGTTCCGCGTGGGCGCGGTCATCAGCCTGGTTGGCGGAACCATGTTCCTGCTGTGGCTGGGCGAGCAGATCACCAGCCGCGGCATCGGCAATGGCGTGTCGCTGATCATCATGGCGGGGATCGTGGCGCAATTCCCGACCTTCGTCTCGAACCTGCTCGAAGGCGGCCGCACGGGCTCGATCGCGCCGGCCATCATCATCGGTTTCATCGTCATGGTGGTGGTACTGATCCTGCTGATCAGCTTTATGGAGCGGGCCCAGCGACGATTGCTGATCCAGTATCCAAAGCGTGCGACGCAGCGCGGCATGATGCAGGCGGATAGCTCGCACCTGCCGCTCAAGCTCAACACTGCCGGCGTTATTCCGCCCATCTTCGCCAGTTCGCTGCTGCTGCTGCCGCTGACTATTTCGCAGTTTGCCGGCAACTCGATCGATCCTTCGAGCACCACAGGCGGCGTGATCCAGTCGCTCAACCAGTATCTGCAGCACGGCCAGCCGATCTACATGTCGCTGTATGGGATCGGGATCATCTTCTTCGCCTTCTTCTACACTGCGGTGGTGTTCAATCCGGAAGAAACGGCCGAAAATCTCAAGAAGAATGGCGGCTTCATTCCCGGGATCCGCCCGGGCAAGCGGACTGCGGACTATCTCGACTATGTGCTGACACGCATCACGGTGGTCGGCGCACTCTACCTTATGCTGGTTTGCGTCATCCCTGAGTATATGATCGCGCAGACCGGTATCCCGTTGTTCCTTGGTGGCACCAGCCTGCTGATCGTGGTCAATGTTACCGTGGATACGATCAGCCAGATCCAGTCACACCTGTTGGCACACCAGTATGGTGACCTTATCAAGAAGGCCAAGCTAAAGGGCCGCGCGCGCTAATCCGGCCACGCTCTTCGGGGGTTGAGTAGTCAGATGAATATCATTCTTCTTGGGCCTCCGGGTGCCGGCAAGGGCACGCAAAGCGCGCGACTGGTCGAACAATACGGCATGCGTCAGCTTTCCACCGGCGATATGTTGCGCGCGGCGGTGAAGGCGCAAACACCGGTTGGCATCAAGGCGAAAGCCGTGATGGACGCAGGCGAACTGGTGTCCGACGAGATCGTATCCGACCTGATCGACGTCGAACTTGCCACAATGGAGGCCGATACCGGTGCGATCTTTGATGGCTATCCGCGCACTGCAGCGCAGGCGCAGATCCTTGATGGCCTGCTTGAAAAGCACGGGCGCAGTCTCGACTACGTGATCGAACTCGAAGTCGATGAAGATGCGCTGGTGGAACGTATCACCGGCCGTTTTTCCTGCGCCAATTGCGGCACGCTGTATCATGATACTGCCAATCCGCCCGCCAAGCCGGGCGTGTGTGACGTGTGCGGATCGACCGAGTTCAAGCGGCGCCCCGACGATAATGAGGAAACCGTGCGCACGCGGATGCAGGAATATCGTGCCAAGACCGCGCCAATCCTGCCGGGCTATGAGGCGCGCGGCATCGTGCGCCGGGTGGACGGCATGGCCAGCATCGGCGAAGTGGCCGCGGCGATCGACGCAATCCTGAAATGATGTTTGTGCGGGCGCAGGTGCGCCTCGCCAGAATCGAACTTTCCCTGCCCGCGCCCATCGCCTAAGTACCTTGGGCAAGGGAGGACCTGTCACCATGAGATATTTGGCGGCTGCAACGCTGGCTCCACTACTGGCATGGGCCACGGCTGCTCAGGCCGAAGTGATTGCCAGCGATGATACGGGGTTCGTTACCCGCGATGTTGCGGTGGTCGATGCGACTCCCAAGGAAGTGTGGCTGGCACTGATCAGCCCCGCCAAGTGGTGGAATTCTGCCCACACCTGGTCAGCCGATGCCGCCAATCTGACGCTCAAGCCGCAGGCCGGCGGGTGTTTTTGTGAGCGGATTCCCGAAAATCCCGATCCCGGGCGCATCACGCTCGAGGGCAGTGTTGAGCATATGCGCGTAATCCAGGCCTATCCCGAACGCGCGCTGCGCATGCGCGGGGGGCTGGGGCCATTGCAGAGCGAACCGGCGAGCGGCGTCCTGACGATCTCGATCAGCGAAGCCGAAACCGGTACAAGGATCGTGTGGGAATATGTAGTGGGCGGATATATGCGATACGAAGGGCCGGTGATCGCGGCCGCGGTTGACGGGGTGATGAGCCAGCAACTTGATGGTCTGGCGACTCTGCTGGGCCGGGTGGATCAGCCCGCCGATGCCGGCGCAGGCAAGGCCGAAACGGAGCTGGACGAAGGCGGCGAAGGTGAAGTCGCGGAGCGCGCCGAGCCCGCTGAACCGACACTGGAGGAAGCTATCGACGCGCTGGCGGACGAATAGTTTTCACACAGCTTGATCGCTGACACTTTTGGCCGCCGTTAAAAACTGATATAGGCTCGGAACTGCAATGCGGCGGCCCATATCTGGCTGCACGATGTGCTGCGTCCGCTTGGCTGTTGACGTGGCCCAAGAATCGCACTAAGCGCCCCATTCATTCGACATGTTCGAAAACAGTCCGGCAGGCGGCAGCCCGATGCGCGCCAACCGGGCTTTTTGCCGTTCGAGCACCTGCTTGGCGGTTTCGGGCATCGAGATTGAAAGCGTTGAGATAGGGGCAGGTGGCCCAAGCTGCCTAGACCCTGTGGAGCATGGAGAAGTAAGTGGCTCGTATTGCCGGGGTCAATATCCCCACCAACAAGCGCGTGATTATCGCGCTTACCTATATCCACGGTATCGGCCGCACCACGGCCGTGCAGATTGCTGATAAGCTGGGTATCGATCACACCCGCCGTGTGCAGGACCTTTCCGATGAGGAAGTGCTGCGCATCCGCGAGACGATCGACGCAGAGCTCACCGTGGAAGGCGACCTGCGTCGCAACACTGCGATGAATATCAAGCGCCTGATGGATCTGCGTTCCTACCGCGGCCTGCGCCATCGCAACCAGCTGCCGGTTCGCGGCCAGCGTACCCACACCAACGCCCGTACCCGCAAGGGCAAGGCGAAGCCGATTGCCGGCAAGAAGAAGTAAGCGCGGCGGGCCCTTGGGCCTCACGCTTTTGCCTTCTTTGGATTGTTAAAGAGGAATACGAGACATGGCACGCGAACCCGGCCGCATTAGGCGCCGCGATAAAAAGAATATCACAAGCGGCGTTGCGCATATCAACGCCAGCTTCAACAACACCATGATTACAATCACCGATGCGCAGGGCAATGCGATCAGCTGGTCTTCAGCTGGTACGATGGGCTTCAAGGGTAGCCGCAAGTCGACTCCCTATGCCGCCCAGGTTGCTGCCGACGATGCTGGCAAGAAAGCTGCCGAGCACGGCGTTCGCACGCTGGAAGTCGAAGTAAAGGGGCCGGGCTCGGGGCGTGAAAGCGCACTGCGCGGTCTTGCAGCAGTCGGTTTCAACATCACTTCGATCCGTGACGTTACGCCGATCCCGCACAATGGTGTGCGGCCGTCCAAGCGTCGTCGCGTCTGATCCGTTGCTGACGGGCGATCTTCGGGTCGCCATTCAGAATTTGGACCGGACGCGCCACCAGCGCTCCGGTCCTGTCCGCACTTGAACCCTAGGGGAAATCCATGTCCGTCAATATCAAGAACTGGCAGGAACTTAAGAAGCCCAACACTCTCGAGATCAAGGAAAGCGGCGAAAAGGCCCGCAAGGCGGTTTTCGTTGCCGAACCGCTTGAGCGTGGCTTTGGCCTTACTCTTGGCAACGCGCTGCGCCGGGTATTGCTGAGCTCGCTTCAGGGCGCCGCCATCACCTCGATCAAGATCGAGAACGTGCTGCACGAATTCAGTTCGCTTTCCGGCGTGCGTGAAGACGTGACCGATATCGTGCTCAACGTGAAGCAGATTGCGCTCAGGATGGAGGGCGAAGGCCCCAAGCGCTTGCAGCTTTCCGTCACTGGCCCGGCCGAAGTCAAGGCCGGCGACATCGCCGTTTCGGGCGACATCGAAGTGATGAACAAGGATCTGGTGATCTGTCACCTCGATGAAGGCGCGACGCTCAACATGGAGCTGACCGCCGACACCGGCAAGGGCTATGTCCCGGCTGTGGCCAACCGCCCGGTCGATGCGCCGATCGGCCTGATCCCGGTCGACAGCCTTTATTCGCCGGTACGCCAGGTTAGCTACAAGGTTGAGAACGCCCGCGTCGGGCAAGAGCTTGACTATGACAAGCTTTCGCTGACGGTCGAGACCGATGGCACCGTGGCGCCTGAAGATGCGGTGGCCTATGCTGCGCGCATCCTGCAGGACCAGCTGACGCTGTTTGTGCATTTTGAAGATGGCATCCCGCAGCCACAGGCGACAATGATCGGCCAGGCTGCTGCCCCGCAGGA
>LOET01000055.1 GCA_001515985.1 Sphingomonadales bacterium BRH_c3
GAAAGCTGGCTGGGGTGGCAGGATTGCCCTTCGGTCGTCTCGGCGCATGGCGCCTCGACTCCGAACCTGCTGGCTGCTTCGCAGGCAGGTTCGATCCCCGGATATGTATGGACAGAAAGCTGGCTGGGGTGGCAGGATTGCCCTTCGGTCGTCTCGGCGCATGGCGCCTCGACTCCGAACCTGCTGGCTGCTTCGCAGGCAGGTTCGATCCCCGGATATGTATGGACAGAAAGCTGGCTGGGGTGGCAGGATTCGAACCTGCGCATGCCGGTACCAAAAACCGGTGCCTTACCGCTTGGCTACACCCCAACAGGCCCGCAGCACTGGCGGGGCGCCCCCTATAGCGGCTCTGTTCGCAATGTGAAGGGGCTTCACGCAGGCCCTATGCGGCGCTGCGCCAGTTCGCGTTCAACCGTCGCAATCATGCGCCTGTCCAGATGATAGAACAGCATCGCGATGCCGCCGGGAATCAGCAAAGCGGCAGGGATGATTGCAAAGGCAAGGTTGATCCCCAGCATGGCTTGCTCGCTCTGCTGCGCCCCGGCGACGAAGCCGGTCATGTCGAGCACGAAGCCGGGCAATGCCAGCCCGAAAGCCACCCCGGCCTTGACCGCAAAGATCGATGCCGAGACGACCAGCCCGGTCATCTGCTTGCTCGAACGCCAGTCGACATATTCGGCGATGTCGGTGAACATGGCATAGGCCAGCACCATCAGCATGCCGAAGCCGATGCCGACGAAATACTGCACGCCGGTTTGCGGCCATACCGCATCGAGCGGCAGGACATAGAACAGCAGTATCGCGCTGGCCTTGAGTGCGCCGGCGGCGATCACGAGATGCGCCTTTTCGAAGCGTCGCTGGAGGAAATTGGCCAGGATCACGCCAGTTACCTGCCCCAGCGCAAGCGCGGTGAGGAACAGCGCGGGACGATCGAGGAAACCCAGCATCGTTTCTCCCTCATCGCCCACCACATATTCGAAATAGAACAACGCGCTCGCTTGCCTCGCCGCGATCGCGGTGACCCCCAGGATCGCGGCAATGGCCACGGCGATCCACGGGCCGGTGCGCAGCAATTCCCTGAGATCGCCCCCGATCGAGCCGTTCTCGGCAGTCGGTACGATCCGTTCCCTGGTGGTGGCAAAGGTGGCCAGCAGGCAGAAGATCGAAAGCGCGGCAATGCAGCCCATGGTCAGCATGATGCCGCGTGCCTCGTCACCGCCGCCCAGCTCGCGCGCCAGTGTGGTGCCGAGCGTGCCGATCAATATGCCTGCCAGCGCGGCGAAGAACATGCGGTAGGCGGTCACGCTGCCGCGCTGCGCCGCACTGGGCGAGATCACTCCCAGCAAGCCGCCATAGGGCACATTGACCGCGGTATAGACCAGCATGGCCAGCGTATAGGTGACATAGGCCCACACGAGCTTGCCGGTGGGGCCGAAGTCCGGCACCGCGAACACCATCACTCCGAACAGGCCGAAGGGGACTGCGCCGAACAGTAGATAGGGACGATAGCGCCCCCAGCGGGTGCGGGTGCGATCAGCGATTATCCCCATCATCGGATCAGTCACAGCGTCGACCAGCTTGGTCAGCAGCAGCATCAGCCCGATGGCGGCGGGCGCCACGCCATTGAGGTTGACGAAGAAGTAGAACAGGAAGACGCCGAAGAAATTGAGATAGAGGCCCGAGGCGAGGTCGCCCACGCCATAGCCCAGCTTCTCCTTCAGTCCGATGCGCTCATGCGCCGTGTAAGCCAAGCACCGCTCTCCGCCAGGTCAGGAAGGCGAGCGGTATCACGCTCGCCCGCCAAGCCAAACGCACAAATGCGGTTAAATATCCTTGCCTTCGAAATCCTCCGCTGAATGGCGTTCGCGCAGCTGCGTATTCTCATCGCCCCAGGTCTTGTTGACGATCCGCCCGCGGCGCACCGCAGGCCGGGCAAAGATCTCCTGCACCCAGCGCCCGACATGCTTGTATTCGTTGATCGAAAGGAAGGTTTTGGCATCTTCGTAGATGTGTCCGGTGGTGAAGGGCGCAAGCCAGGGGAAGTTCGCCATGTCGGCGATGGTATATTCGTCGCCGCCGAGGAAACGGCTTTGCGCCAGGCGCTGGTCGGCGACGTCGAAAATGCGCTTCACCTCCATCGCATAGCGGTTGATCGGATATTCCCATTTCTCCGGCGCATAGGCGTAGAAATGGCCGAATCCCCCGCCGATGAAGGGGCCGGTCCCGACCTGCCAGAACACCCAGCTCATCACTTCGGCGCGCGCGGCTGGATCGGTGGGCAGGAACTCGCCGAATTTCTCGGCCAGGTGGAGCAGGATCGCGCCGGATTCGAACACCCGGAACGGCTTGTCGCCGCTGCGGTCTTCGAGCGCAGGGATCTTGGAATTGGGGTTGAGCGAAACAAAGCCGCTGGTGAATTGTTCGCCTTCGCCGATATTGATCGTCCAGGCGTCATATTCCGCGCCGCTATGGCCCAACTCGAGCAGTTCCTCGAGCATGATGGTGACCTTCACCCCGTTGGGCGTAGCCAGCGAATAGAGTTGGAGGGGATTGTCGCCAACCGGCAGATCCTTGTCTTCGCGCGCGCCGGCGGTGGGCCGGTTGATATTGGCGAAGCGCCCACCCGATTCCTTGTCATAGGTCCAGACTTTGGGCGGGGTATAGGTATCGGCCATGCGTGCAGCTCCCTTGGTGTAGCGTTTTCTCGTTGTATCTGAAAACTGGGGGATTGCGGTCACTTGTGCAAGCGGCACGAATGCGACGGGCGGTTGCATTTGCTATGGCATGCGATAGGCATACTTGCCATAAGTATCCTTATAAGATACCAATCTGGCCATGCATCTGGCAGGATACAAGATTCGCGAATGGCGCGAGCGGCAGGACCCGCCGCTTTCAGCTGAGGAATTCGGCATCAAATTTGGCGATCCCTGGCCCAGCCGGACGGTGTATGGCTGGGAATCCAAAGGGAAGATTGCCAGGGGGCCGGTGCAGAAGCGGCTTGCGGAGCTGGGCATTTGCGCGCCCGAGGACTGGCTGGAGCCTGCTCCCGGTGAAGATACCGGTGCGGCAGCTAGTGTATCCTCAAAGGATATAGGAGCGGAGCAGGGGCGCGCGCATCCCTTTTACGACATGCGGCGCCATGGTTTCGTGCGGGTCGCCACCAGCACGCCCAAAACGCGCACCGCCGATGTCAGTTACAATGTGGCTGGCATATTGGCAGAGGCGGAGCGCGCGCAGGATGCCGGGGTCGACCTGGTGGTTTACCCGGAGCTGTGCATCTCTTCCTATGCGATCGACGATCTGCATCTGCAATCGGCCCTGCTCGATGCGGCAGAGGCAGGGCTTGCCGATATCGTGGTGGCGAGCGCGAAGTTCGATCCAATGCTGCTGGTGGGCGCGCCGCTGCGGCACAACGGCCGCGTCTATAATTGCGCCGCGGTGGTGGCGCGCGGGCGCCTGCTGGGTGTGGTTCCGAAGAGTTTCCTGCCCAATTACCGCGAATATTACGAAAAGCGCTGGTTTGCCCATGGCCGCGAGATCAGGGGGCGGGAAATCGCGGTGGCAGGCCAAAAGGTGCCGTTTGGCACCGACTTGATCTTTGCCGCCGGGAACCTGCCCGGCTTCAAGCTGTTCGTCGAAATCTGCGAGGATTACTGGGCGCCCACGCCGCCATCGACGCAGGGGGCGCTGGCGGGCGCGACCGTGCTGGCCAATCTATCCGCGAGCAATATCACCATCGGCAAGTCCGATGAGCGCCACCTGCTCGCACGGGCGCAAAGCTCGCGCGCGGTTGCCGCCTATCTCTATTGTGCCAGCGGGCATGGCGAAAGCACCACCGATCTTGCATGGGATGGGCAGGGCATGATCTACGAACTGGGCGATCTGCTGGCCGAAAGCGAGCGTTTCAGCCTGAATGCCGAGCTGTGCATTGCCGACGTCGATTGCGAGCGCATCCTGGCCGAGCGCGCGCGGATGCAGACCTTCAACGACGCCGCCGAGGCGGCAGGGCGGCCCGAGGACAGTTTCCGCACCATCAGTTTCGAGTTCGCGCCCACCGGAGGAGATCGCGGGCTGGTGCGGCCGATCCGCCGCTTCCCCTTTGTGCCCAACCGCCAGCACAAACTCGACGAGGATTGCTACGAAGCCTTCAACATCCAGGTGGACGGGTTGATGCGGCGGCTGGAGGCAACCCACGCCAAGAGCATGGTAATCGGAGTTTCGGGCGGGCTCGATTCGACCCATGCGTTGATCGTGGCGGCAAAATGCTGTGACCGTATGGGCCTGCCGCGCAGCACCATTCGCGGATACACCATGCCCGGCTTTGCGACTTCCGATCATACGAAGTCGAATGCCTGGAAGCTGATGAATGCGCTGGGCATTACTGCAGAGGAGATCGACATCAGGCCGGCGGCTACACGTATGCTCGAAGACATGAAGCACCCTTTCGCTGACGGTGAGCCGGTGCATGATGTGACCTTCGAGAACGTCCAGGCGGGGCTGCGTACCGATTACCTGTTCCGCCTTGCCGGCCACCATTCGGGCTTCGTGATCGGCACGGGTGACCTCAGCGAGCTTGCACTGGGCTGGTGCACCTATGGCGTGGGTGACCAGATGAGCCATTATGCGGTCAATTCGGGCGTGCCCAAGACATTGATCCAGTATCTCATCCGCTGGGCGGTGAGCACCGACCAGTTCGATCCCGCAACCGACGAAGTGCTGCTCTCGATCCTCGATACGGAGATTTCGCCCGAGCTTGTGCCGCCGGGTGAAGGCGGTGCGATCCAGAGCACCGAAAGCATCATCGGGCCCTACGAGCTCAATGATTTCTTCATCCACCACACCATCCGCTGGGGCCAGCGGCCCAGCAAGATCGCCTTCATGGCGTGGCACGCGTGGCGGGATGCGCGCAGCGGCCAGTGGCCGGCCGATTTCCCTGAGGAGAAGAAGAACCAGTACGATCTCGCCACGATCGCCAACTGGCTGGAGAAATTCATCCGCCGCTTCTTCGCCTTCAGCCAATTCAAGCGCAGCGCGATCCCCAACGGGCCCAAGGTGAGTGCGGGCGGGGCGCTGAGCCCACGCGGCGACTGGCGCGCGCCTTCCGACGCTGTTGCTGACGTATGGCTCGATGAGCTGCGCAAGGGATTGCCTGAGCGGCGCGATTGAAGGCACTAGGCGCCATGAGCCTGCGCACCGTCCTGATTCTCATGCTGTGCAACCTCGTGTGGGCACTCAACGTGGTGGTGAGCAAGATCGTGGTCGACGATCTGGCCGTGCCGCCGCTGTTCTACGCTTGTGCGCGTGCCGGGCTGGTCGCGCTGGCGCTGGCCTATCTGCTCCGTCCATTGCCGAAGGAACTGGGCAAGGTGCTGCTGATCGGACTTGCCATCGGCGGTGGCTCCTTTGCACTGATGTTCATTGGCCTGGAAACCGCCTCGCCTTCGGTGGCGGGGGTGATCAGCCTGTCAGGGGCGCCAATGACGGTTGTCTTCGCAATGATCTTCTTGCGGGAGCGGGTGCGCTGGCGCCGCGGGCTCGGCATATTGATGACACTGGCAGGGGTGCTGATGGCAATGGGTTCGCCCTCTGCGATGAGCGGCGGCGCGGGCGTGCTGTTCCTGTTTGCTGCCGCAGTCATCGGCGCGCTCGGATCGGTCTTCTTCAAGCAGATCGATATTTCCGCGCGCGCAATGCAGGCATGGTCGGGCGTGGCCTCCGTCATCGTTCTGGCGCCGCTATCGGCAATGCTCGAGCATGGCCAGCTTAGCGCGGTCATGGCCGCGCCAGGGGAAATAGCCGCAGCGCTGGTATTCGCCAGCATCGTCGTCTCGGTGGGCGCGCATACGGCCTACTTCAAGGTACTGCAGGATAATGACGCGAACCTGGTCGTTCCGCTTACGCTGCTCACCCCGCTGCTGACGATCGTGTTCGGGGCGATCATTACCAATGACCCGATCGGCTGGCGTCTGCTGGCGGGCGGCGCCCTGGCGCTGGTGGGTGTGGCGATCATCGTGCTGCGGCCCAGCCGGAACATCTTCAAGCCGCTCCTGGTCAAAGCCCGCTTTTAAGGCGAAAACACAAGAGCCTTGCGCAATCGGGAGATGTAGGTAGTTTTCCGGTCAAGCGGTCGCTCGCGTGCCTGGTATGGGCGGGTTGGGGGGCTGATGGCGACAATTGCGGGGCAAAGCGGGTTGATCCTTGCCCGTAGTAGGCGGCTGCGCCTGTTTACCCTGTTCATCCTGTATGTCGGACAAGGCCTGCCGATAGGCCTGTTCTGGTTTGCCATCCCGGCCTGGATGGCAGCCAATGGGGCCCCTGCGGCAGACGTCGGTTCGGTTATTGCGCTCACCGCGCTCCCCTGGTCGCTCAAGTTCGTCAACGGCTTCTTCATGGATCGCTACACCTACTTGCCGATGGGGCGCCGCCGGATCTGGCTGCTCGGAGCTCAATCGGTCATGATTGCATGCCTGGTCGCGGCAATATTTCTCAATCCGGCGGTAAGTGACGTGGCGATTCTCGGCGGGATCGGCTTCGTCGTCAACATGGCAACCACTTTCCAGGATGTCGCGGTCGACGGCCTGGCGGTCGATATCATGGAGGAGGACGAGCGCGCCCGAGGCAGCGGGATGATGTTTGGCGGGCAATCGATCGGAATTGCCACCGCTACTGCTTTAACAGGCACTGTGATCGGCGCATATGGTGCGCCGGCGGCCTACGCCATAGTGGCTGGATTGATTCTGCTGCTGTGCCTGTACATCCTCGCCTTCAACGAGCGTGAAGGGGAGCGCAAGCTGCCCTGGCAAGTGGGCACGGCCCATCCGCGAAATATCGAGATGCAGGTCGGCGCCTGGTGGCCGATCCTCAAAACCACTTTTGTTTCGATGATTAAGGCGCCTAGCGTGCTCTGGACTCCTGTGCTGCTGGGGCGCGGATTGCTCTATGGCGGGCTGACCGGCGTTACTCCATTGATTGGTTCGAACTATCTCGGCTGGAACGAGGCGGAGATTTCCTCGCTTACTGCCGCGGCAGGGCTGGTGGCTGGCGTCCTTTGTCTAACCCTGGGGGGCTGGCTAGGTGACAGATATGGCGCGAAGCGCACTTCGATCGGTTGGCTGATCGTCCAGCTGGGGATGTGCGCCACCATGTATTTTTCGGTCTCCGAGTGGAGCAACGAAATGCTGTTCATGGCCTTCGTTTATGCGTGGATCTCGCTCGATATGTTGCTGACCGTTTCCTGCCTGCCAATTTCGATGCGGCTATGCGATCCGCGTACGGCGGCGACCCAGTTCACCATTTACATGGCAATCTCCAATTTCGGGATCAGTATCGGCGCATTTGCACTGAGCAAGGTTGACGGTTTTGGCGGCTTGCCTTCGATCTTCCTGGTCGTGGGGGCGGGTATGGCCGTGGCGCTAACTTTGCTAATCTTCGTGCGATATCCGCGCCGCCCGGAATATTACGCCGCACTTGCGGCCAAGCTGCCGCATGATGACAGGTTGAAACCACGGATCGACTGAAATGCCGACACCGGAAGGCGGATCGCCTTCCGGTGCTGTACTGTATTTGCGTTTGATTTCGGTTACCTGCGGTCGAACGAATATCGACCCGGACCGAATGCTGCGAGCAGCAGGAAGCCACCCGCAATCGCGACATTCTTCATGAACATTACGAACTGTATCTGGTCGCTCAGCTGGTTGTGGAAAATACCCGCGGAGACCAGGCTGAAGCCGGCGATTGCGAGGGCGGCAAGCCGCGTCTTGAAGCCGACGAGCACTGCCAGGCCGCCGAGCACTTCCAGCGCGGCTGCGCCGCCATAGGCCACGCTCGGCAGCGGCAGACCAACCGATGCGATGTAGCCGATCGTGCCTGCGGGATCGGCCAGCTTGCCCAGGCCGGCGATGATGAACAGCGCGGCGAGGAAAATGCGCGCCACCAGCGCCATCCAGTCCTGCTGCGGGGTGGTGGGGTTCTCGGTCAAACTTGTCATTCATAATTCCCTTCGGGTGGCAGGCCCGGTCAGGCTGCGAGTTGAACGGCTTGCGATTTGGCTGCTGCGATTTTAGCCTCTCCATCCTGGCCCATGATCCCGTCAGCCGCGACATGGGCGATCACTTCGATGCCGAGGAAACCAAGGAAGAACTTGAGCCACGGGGTCATGAAATCGAAGTCGCTGCCGACAGGCGTACCCCCGGAAGCGATGGCGAGATAGGCTTTCTTGCCCCTCAGCAGCCCTTCCGGCCCATTGGCCGTGTACTGGAAGGTGGTTCCAGCGCGGGCGACGAGGTCGGCCCAGGCCTTGACCGTGGCGGGCACGCCGAAATTGTAGATTGGCACGCCCAGCACGATGATGTCGGCGGCCTGCAGTTCGGCGATCAATTCGTCGGCAATGGCCGCCAGTTCCTGCTGCTCGGGTGTCCGCACGCTTGCAGGGGTGAGGTTGGCGCCGAAGCGCTCGGCCGAGACGAAGGGCAGGTCGTTCGCGCTGAGATCGCGGGTAGTCACCTCAGCGCTGTGGCTTTCGGCAAGCGATCTTACGAGCCGCGCGCTGAGATCGCGCGAAACCGATTCATCAGAGCGGATGCTGGCAGTGATGTGGAGGATTTTGGTCATGGCAATGTCCTTTGGCCAGTGGGGGTGCCGCTCCCCTGTGGGGGAGGGGGATTCAGGGGAGCGGCGAGGGGGTACGGATCAGGCGGCGTCGACCAATACGAGCTCG
This sequence comes from Sphingomonadales bacterium BRH_c3, assembly GCA_001515985.1. Taxonomy (GTDB): domain Bacteria; phylum Pseudomonadota; class Alphaproteobacteria; order Sphingomonadales; family Sphingomonadaceae; genus Erythrobacter. Next base: position 8,717 of record LOET01000055.1, read on the forward strand.
GAATCCTCGAGCGCGGTGATGGTGACCTGTTCCTGATTGGTGATCGCGATACCGTCGCGTGCGTTTGCTTCGACATCCTCGACCTTCACCTTGCCCGTGGCGGGCACGAGATAGAGGTGGCGCGAGGGATCGCGGGGGCGATAGGTCACGCTTTCACCTGCCTTTACCGTGGCACCCAGCACGCGGGCATCGGTGCGGATCGGCAGTGCCCCTGCGGCAGCGTCGCCATCATTAGCGGCGTTGCTGGCGAGCGGCACGAAGGCACCCGAGCGGTCTCCCTTGGGAAACTTGCGTGCGCCCCAGCCAGGATCGCCGCCGCGCTCGTCGGGAATGATCCAGATCTGGAACAGCGTGGTTTCCTCATCCTCGAGGTTGAATTCGGAATGCTGCACGCCGCGCCCGGCGCTCATCACCTGCACGTCGCCAGCTTCGGTGCGGCCTTCGTTGCCCATGCTGTCACGGTGGGTGATGGCGCCGCTGCGGACATAGGTGATGATCTCCATGTCGTTATGCGGGTGGGTGGGAAAGCCGCTTTTCGGCGCGATCCGGTCATCGTTCCACACGCGCAATGCACCCCAGTTGACCCGCGCGGGATCGTGGTAGCCGGCGAAGGAAAAGTGGTGCCGCGCATCAAGCCAGCCGTGATTGGCCGCGCCGAGGGTTTCGAAAGGACGTAGTTCGATCATGGTCTGTCTCCTGCTGGAGTAAGGTTGTGACAGCTGAGATAGTTCTTGCGCCGTATCCTGAAAACCGCGATAAAATTGCTCAAGATGTTCGAATATCCTGAACAATGAAGCTGGGCGAGCCGACCCTGGACCAGCTCCGCATCTTCCTCGCCATTGAGGAAGAGGGCAGCTTTGGCGGTGCCGCGCGGCGCATGGGCCGTGCGGTTTCCGCGATCAGCTACGGCGTGCAGCAGATGGAGGCACAGCTCGGCGTTACGCTGTTTTCGCGCGAGGGTTCGCGAAAGCCCGTGCTGACCGAGGCAGGCCGCGGATTGCTGGCCGAAGCGCGCGCAATTACCGAGGCTTCGGACGCCTTGCTCGCCAAAACGCGCAGCCTTCATGCAGGCCTCGAAAGCGATGTTGCGCTGGCGCTTGACGTGATGGTGCCGGGCGAGGCCGCCGCTGCGGTGCTGCGCGATTTCCGCCGCATGTTTCCGACCGTGGCGCTGCGGCTCAATATCGAGGCGCTGGGCGCGGTCACCGCCTGCCTGCTTGATGGCGAGGCCGATCTGGCTGTGGCCGGGCCGGTGGTGAGCGAGGACCCCGCGCTCGAACGCCAGGCGATCGGCGAGATTGAATTGGTCCCGGTTGCTGCGCCGGATCACCCGCTGGCGGCGGGCAACATAGCGCCGGGGGCAAGCCGCGAGCATTTGCAACTTGTGCTGTCAGACCGTTCACCGCTGACCGAAGGGCGCGAATTCTCCGTGCTCAGCCCGCTGACCTGGCGGTTGGCCGACCTTGGCGCGAAACACGCG
>LOET01000056.1 GCA_001515985.1 Sphingomonadales bacterium BRH_c3
TGGCGGGCGCCCGCATGCCGAAGCGCACGCACTGGCCCAACTGCCTTCAGGCGGCGCGCGGGGTGCCACAATATATGTTACGCTCGAGCCCTGCGCCCACCATTCCGATCGCGGCCCTGCTTGCGCCGATATCCTTGCCGGCGCAGCTCCAGAGCGGGTGGTGATCGGCGTCAAAGACCCTGATCCCCGCACCAGCGGCAAAGGTATCGCACAGCTCGATGCAGCAGGGATCACGGTGAGCGTGCTGGATGATCCTGCTGCGCGGGAAAGCCTGGCCGGGTTCCTTACCCGCGAGGAAAGACACCGCCCCTTCGTGACGCTCAAGCTCGCCATGTCGGCAGACGGCTTCATTGCACGCGAACCGGGCAAGGAGCAGTGGATCACCGGCGAGATCGCCCGTGCGCATGTGCATGCCCGGCGGGCGCAGCAGGATGCGATCCTGGTTGGCGGCGGCACCTGGCGCGCCGACGGACCCCGACTCGACGTGCGCCTGGAGGGGATCGAACACCTTTCACCCGAACGCTATGTGCTGACGCGGGGGCCGGCGCCCGCTGGCACGCAGGCGCTGGCCTCACCCGAAGCAATCTTCAACCTTGAAGGTGTGCAATATCTCTATGTCGAAGGCGGTGCCGCGACCGCGCAAGCCTTCCTTGATGCTGGCCTGGTCGACCGGCTCGAGATCTACACCGCCCCTGTCACCATCGGCGCCGGCGTGAAGGCACCTGAAAGCCTTGCGTCGGAAATGCTCGCCGCCGAAAATGGCCCATGGCGCCTTGTCGAACAGTGCCAGCTTGGCAGCGACACTTTCGCCGCCTACAGCCGCGTCAGCGCATAGGAGATAGCATGTTCACCGGCATCGTCACCGCCATTGGCACCATCGCGAAGGCTGAGCAACGCGGCGATCTGCGCCTGCGCATCACCGCCCCGCTTGATCCCGCGCGGATCGAGATTGGCGCTTCGATCGCCTGTTCCGGCGTCTGCCTGACGGTCGTCGATCGCGGGCTTCGACAGGCTCAGGCTGAGCGGGATATGGCATGGTTCGATGTCGATGTTTCGGGCGAAACCACTTCGCGCACCGTGCCCGGCCTGTGGGAGGAAGGCGCGCAGCTCAATATCGAGCCATCCTTGCGCATGGGTGACGAGTTGGGCGGCCATATCGTGACCGGCCATGTCGATGCCGTGGGCGAAGTGACCCGCGCCGAGGCGCAAGGTGGCAGTGTGCAGATCGATATCCGCGCGCCCGCTTCGCTGGCCCCTTTTATCGCGCCCAAAGGATCAATCACTGTTCATGGCGTGTCGCTGACTGTCAATGATCTCACCGATGAAAGCGATGGGGGCTGCACCTTCATGCTCAACATCATTCCACACACCAGCGAAGTAACCACCTTGGGCACCCTCAAGCCGGGCGATAAGGTCAACCTCGAGATCGACGTGCTGGCGCGCTACCTCAAGCGGATGCAGGCGCTGACAGCTTAGCGCGCGGTTTTTTTTGGGGCCATGCGCGAGTGCGAGGGCCCACGCGCGGCCATCGCACTGCCCCGCATCTCTGTGTTATGGCTGATCGCATGGCATCAGACAGCAAGCGTATATCAGCCAGCACCCTCATCCAGCTTCTGTCAGGGATGGCGCTGTTCGGCACTGCCACGCCGCTCAGCAAGATCATCGGCCAGAACTTCCCGATATTCACCGCATCCTTCCTGCGCATGGCGATCGCGAGCCTGGTGCTGGCACCTTTCGTTTGGGCAGCGACCAAGCGCTTCAAGGAGGCCAAGCGATCCGACATTGCTGTCATCGCCGCGATTGCCGCATTCGGAATGGTCGGGTTCACCGCCACAATGTTGTTCGGCATGCGCTTGACCACCGGCGTGATCGGCTCGACCATCATGAGCGCCACGCCTGCCGTTACTGCACTGGCAGCGGTCCTCTTCCTGGGCGCTGCGATGAACTGGCGCAATGCGGGCGCGCTGGCGCTGGCAGTGGCCGGGATCGCCGCCATCAACCTGCTGCACGGCAACGATGGCGGAGGCGGCAACGCGATCGTGCTCGGTGCCGCGCTGGTTGTCGTCGCGGTGTGTTTCGAGGCAGCCTATACGTTGCTATCGCGCAGGCTCTCTATCGGCATTACCTCGATCGAGGCGACACTGGCCGCATCTCTGATGGCGGCACCAGTCTTCATTCTGCTGGCGTGGCAGTTCGACCCCGAACCATTCGCGTTCGCCGGGGCAAGCCAGGAAGCCTGGGCGGCGCTGATTTTCTGGGGCGCAATGACAGGGGGGCTGGCGCCTGTGCTGTGGTACAGGGGAGTACGCAAGGCACCGGCGTTGCTCTCTGCCGGTGCCATGTCCGTCATGCCGGTGACTTCGCTCGTAACCTCATATCTGCTGCTTGGCGAAACCTTCCAGTGGTCACATCTGATCGGCTTCGGGCTTGTATTTCTCGGACTGATCCTGATGATATTCGAGCATGCCGGAGCGCAGGACTAGATCGATGCAGCGGGCAACAAGCCTACCGCGTTGACTCCATTGGCGTTCTGAATCGAGGTGATCTGCGATGCCAGCCTGTCTGCCGCCGCTTCATGTTGATGCCGCTCCCACACACGGTCCGCGGCAGCCGCCTGGATAAGCTCGCGTTGATGCAGTGAATATAACTCGTTCAAATGCATGGTGATTTAACTTTAGCATATCTGACGCAGCAAAGCATGTCACTTGTCGCCGGTTGGCAACGCTTCACCCCGCGCGCGTCGGCAGGGTCTGCGATGTGGCACAGCCCCCAGTCCCGGACCCAACTCGCGCTTCGCTCGTTCTTGTAACGAGAGGAGAGTGAAGATGATTGTGAAGATACTCGCCCTCGGTGCGCTGGGCCTGCTCGGCTACAGCTTTTTCAGGCACAAGCGCATCGCGGGTAACGCAGCCTATGCCGAGGGCCAACCGCAGCGCAGCCATACCGATGTTCGCGATGCCGGCCCTTCGGCCATGCGCGACAAGACCCAGCGCGAATGGACAGAAACCGACGAAGATCTGGACGAAAGCTTCCCGGCAAGCGATCCGCCCGGAGGCTATTGAGCGTGCCGGATCAGCTTAGCTGGTTACCGCCGCCACCGCACCGATGAACTTGTCGATATTGCCCGCCGTCAAACCGGCAATGTTGATCCGGCCAGAACCCGCCATGTAGATGGCGTGCTCTTCGCGTAGCTGCACCACCTGCTCGGGCGTGACCGGAAGTGTCGAGAAAAGCCCGTTCTGGTGCGCCAGCGGCGCCAAGTTCACGCTGCCCGCGATGCCCGCCGCACCAAGCCTTTCGCGCACCTGCCGCATGCGCTCGCGCATCTGGGTAAGTTCATCGAGCCAAAGCTCGGTAAGCGCCGGATCGCGCAACACGATCCGCGCTACCGCGCCGCCGTGATCCGGCGGCATCGACCATGCTGCACGCGCCAGCGCATTGGCATTGGAAAACACCTTGTCGAGGTCCCCTGATTCTCGGACCATGGCGTAGAAGGCGCCCACGCGGTCGCGGTAGACGCCGAAATTCTTGTCGCAGCTATAAGCAACGAACGCCTCGGGCACTGCGCCCAGCACGCGGCGCATGCCATAGGCATCTTCTTCCATTCCGTGGCCCAGCCCCTGATAGGCAAGGTCGATGATCGGGAAGGCGCCGCTTTCGGCAAGGGCATCGGCGATCGCGTCCCACTGCTGGGGCGTGTAGTCGATCCCGGTCGGATTGTGGCAGGCACCATGGAGCAGCACCGCAGCATTCGGCCCGGCGCCGCTGATCGTATCCAGCACGGCTTCGAGATTGGCGGTGCCATCACTGCGCGCATGTTCGAACCACACGATATCAAGCCCGATATCATTGAGTATCTGCGCGTGGTTGGGCCAGCTCGGCTTGCCCAGGTGCAGCTTCTCCACGCCGGCACGCTGCGCCAGCGCGACTGCAAGCCGCACAGCTCCGGTACCGCCGGGAGTCTGCATCCCGCTGATCCGCCCGCGCATGGTCGCATTCGCGCCGAAGACATGCGGCATCAGCGCATTGACGAAGCCCATATCGCCCTCTGGGCCAAGGTATGACTTGCTGTCCTGCTCGTCCAGCAGCCGCTGTTCGGCCTGCTTGACCGCCGCAAAGATCGGCGTGTCGCCCTGGCCCGTGCGATAAACGCCTACACCAAGGTCGATCTTGTCCGGCCGGGGATCGGCGGCATAGAGCTTGATCAGCGCGAGCAGCGCATCGGGGGCTTGCGGAGTGAGTCGTTCGAGCATGGGCGCGCCATGCAACGGGACGGGAAAGCCCGCAACAGGGAATTCCCTGCCGCAAGCGATTGCATACTTATGCGCCGATTGCGCCTGACAGGATCAGAACGGCAACCAGCGCTGCTTCTTCGAGAATTTCATGTAACCGGCATTGACGCCCAGCCGCAGGCCGGCACCAACCCGGATCGGGATCAGCACCACATCCTTCCTGCGCATGTAGCTGACATGCATGCCGCCCACGAAATAAGCCTGGCCCTCTCCAGCCGGGAAGCGCTCATATAGTTCCTCGGTATCATAGAGGTTGTAGACCAGCACAAAGGTATTCGCGGCATTGGCACCGGCATCGAAACCGATCGAGGGGCCGGTCCAGTAGACTGGCTGGCTGCCCTCAATCTTGTGGTAAAGCGTGCCCGAACCATAGCGCACGCCGATGCCTAGTGCGCCGCCGCCTTCGCGCCCCACGATATAGGCATTGGGTTCGCCCTGTTCGCGCAGCAGATCTTCGATCACGCCGGCAAGCCCCTTGGCGCCCTTGCCGAACACCCCCTCGGCTGCGCCGATAAGGTCATCCTCGCCATAGGTTGTTTCGCTGCCTGCGAAGGTTGGCTCTCCGGTTCCCGTGGCCGATCCGGCAGCAGCGTTTTCGGCGGGGGCAGGAACGGCGGCGGGCTGTTCGCCTTCGGTTTGCTGGGACGCGGAACCAAAGGCAACCAGATCATTTCCAGTGTCGGCAGCAGGTGAATTTTGTGGGTTAGCAGGCGATGCAAGATCGCCGTCGATCGCGCCACTTTGCGCTGTATCATAAGCGCTGTCGGGGTCGATTGCCTCTAGCTCCTGCGCATGGGCGGTGCCCGCGCCCATCGCAAGCGCGGCGCCAAGGGCCAGGGCGGCGTTTCTCAAACGATATGTGAATGGCGTTATCATGATAGGTTCCCGGTCCGGATGCAGACCCATCCAGTGTTCATCTGAATCGCTTGATCGCGCAGTCACAATTGCGCGGCGGTGAACCGAATCGAAAATGCGGTGAACCGAGTCGCCCGGCCGACCAATCGAGGCAGAGTCGCTTTTTTCTCGTGGTGGGTTGATGCGCGAACGCGGCCCCATTATAGCGCGCCTCTCGCAGCCAGAGGTGCATGCCCGATCAGCGTGTGTCTTGCGGAGACGTGGGTGAGTGGCTGAAACCAGTTCCCTGCTAAGGAACCATACCCGTACCGGGTATCGAGGGTTCGAATCCCTCCGTCTCCGCCACTGTGCCCCGGCGATAAATCCACCAAGCATTGACTTGAGTTTGCCCGGCGCCTGGCCGCGCTGCTTTGGCACCGCGCAAACCGCCCCCGATTCCTGCTAGATGGAACACATGGAACACAGTCAAAGGGAAAGAAAATCGCCTGATGCGCGGCGCTGATTTGCACGGAGGCGGCGGAATGTTGCGAGTGACTGGTCATGCCGCGAGGATAGGGCCGCGCGCCACAGTAGGAAATCGGTGTGATTTGGGTGATCTGGTTAGTCGCCGCCGTAACTGTTCAGTTCTACCATGCGGCGCATTGAATAAACTGTCCCCCGGAATTGCCGGAATTGCTCTGTCCCCGGAATTGAGCACCCACAGCCGCGCAGCAAGGTTGAAAAGCAGGGTGGCGGACCAAATCCAAATGGGCAGGCGAGCCCTGCTTCCGGATGTGACCCTAGTTCCAGTCGATTGCGGTCCAGCTCGACGGTTTTCCGTAAATTGAAAAGCTCGCCCACATTTTCGGATTGTTGAGATAGGGTTTTCGCCCTTGCTCATCGGTGTAGTTCATCGTCTCGATCTGCGCCTTTTGCAGCGCGATTTCGGGCGCGTCGCCATTTTTCAGATGGTGCATGAAGCGGCTCATCTGCAGCTTGGTTGCATCATCGCTGACATTCCACAGGCTCGCCACGACCTGCCCCGCGCCCGCCACGGTCCAGCTTTGTGCGACGCCGAAGCCGCCGCCATCGAACACCCGCCCAAGTGCGGTCTGGCACGCGCTCATCACCACCAGTGGTTCGCTATCCTCCCATCCCGGAAACCGTTCCTGCCGGATATGGCCGGCGTAGTAATGCCCCCCGGTCATTGCTGCGAAGCCCCTGGTCAGCGGGTTCTTCGGATCGGCCACCGCATGGGTCGCCATATAGACGAGGCCGATATCCTCGGTCCGATTGATCGCCCTGCGCAGCGAAGGCGTGGTCGCCTCTACCCCAATCAGCACCCGTGACGGATGGGCGCCGAGCAGCCGGGCAACTTCGACCGCTTCCGCGCGTGCGCCGGGCAGCGGTTCCCAGTCATATTGCGGATCTCCGGACAAATCGGGATCGCCCACGATCACCGCATTGGACAGATCAATATCGTGGTAGTCGAACCGCCCGGCGACAGAGCTGATCGTATCGATATCGGGTACCGACACGAACGACCAATTTAGCAGCGCGCGACCATTGCGCAGGAACATCGCGGCATAGGGCGCGGTCGCCGTATCCCGAGTGCCGACAATCAGCAGACGGCCCGAATGCGTGCCCAGTGCATCCTGCACCGCGCCGGGAAGCAACTGATCGCGGGCTTCCGCCAGGCTGGCGAACCGCTTGGCGACCGCTTCCTTGCTTTGGTCGCGGGCCAGCATTGCCTCGCTCTCGGCGGCGGAGATTGCAGGCACGCCCTCGGCTCGCGGTGCGCGGGCAGAGGCAAGCGCGGTCACGCCAAGCCCGTCGGTCAGGAAACCGGTCCCGTCATAAGGTTTGCTGGAGATGCCCGAGGCGATCCGCTCTCCCGGCGCGATCAGCCAGCTTTTCAGGCGGCCGTCGCCAAGTATTGTGTGGACCAGCGCGTAGGTTTCCGGGCCGCCTTCAGACAATTCGGCGAGCGAGCGGTTGATTGCCCGCAAGCGGGTAGCGGCACTCTGGTAATCGAACTCGCCCGTAGCTTCGGTTGCTTCACCGGTTTCCCCCTTGCGCTGCAACACTGCGGCGATCACGCGTTCTTTCGCGATTGCCCGAAGCAGGTCAGTGTATTCCTCCTGCGGCAGATCGTCCTGGTTGATGAAAGAAGCGGGCGCGGCCTCGGGCAGAGCAACCGAGCTTTCGAACAATTGCTGGCTTGAGGACTTGTCCTCACTGCTGTCACTACATCCGGCGGCGAACAGAGCCAGTGGCGCGAGCAGTAAAACTGCCGTACGGACTGAAACATCAGCCGAATATTGCGATGCCATACCGCCCCCTTGCTACCGATTAAAGCAAAGCCAATAGCACAAGCGGATCAATTGTTGTAGTTAATGGTCTTGCGTGGTCACTGGCTGGCATAATTCGTTGAAAAATGTCAGCATACCGGCGGCCAGGCGGATTTGTTGGGGGACGGATTTTGGACAGCGCAGCGACCGACGATCCATCCCGCGAAGACGATCCATCCCGCGAAGACGATCCATCCCGCGAAGACAAGGCCGCTGCGTCGGTATTCCTCAGCTATTCGCGGGAAGACCGGGCGCAAGTGCTGCCGCTTATCGAACGGCTGAGCGCTGCCGGGCATGATGTCTGGTGGGATGGTCTGCTGGAAGGCGGCGACCGCTTTTCGCAAGTGACCGAGACCGCGCTCGAAACAAGTGATGTGGTGCTGGTGGTATGGACCGCCCGTTCGATCGATTCCCATTGGGTTCGCGATGAGGCAACCCGCGGCCGGGACCGCGGAAGGATGCTGTCGATTTCGCTCGATGGCACTCAGCCGCCGCTGGGGTTTCGCCAGATTCAGTATATTGACCTGTCGCACAGCGGGAATCCAGCGAAGGGGAGTGCTTTTGACGAAGTGCTGGCCGCGCTCGCAAAAATCCACGGAAAGGCTGGAACGCGCCTCACTTTTGCGGATGGGGGAGTGGGGCCGCAGGGCAAGCATCCTGTACTCTCGCGCCGGTCGGCGCTGATCCTTGGCGGTGCCGGCGTGCTGGCCGCCTCAGGCGGAGCTGCGATGTGGTGGAGTGAATTGTTCACCGCTGCCGCCCAGTCGAACAGCGTTGCAGTAATGACGTTTGAAAATCTGAGCAATGATCCCGAGCAGGAATATTTCAGCGCCGGATTGTCTGAGGAATTGCGCAGCATCCTCAGCTTCAACCAGCAGCTATTGGTGGCGGCGCAAACCTCATCCGACAAGTTCAGCGATGGCAGCGAGACCGCGTCCGAGATCGCTGACGCATTGGGCGTAGCCTACATCCTCGAAGGTAGTGTCCGGCGCTCTGGCGCGACCCTGCGGACGGCGGCGCGGTTGATCGACGGAGCCACCAATCTCAATGTATGGTCGGATGTGTTCGAACGCAAAGCGGACGACATCCTGATCGTGCAGTCGCAGATCGCCACGGCGGTTGTCGACGCGCTGATCGCCAATTTTACGCGGTCGTCCGATGCCGGGACCGTGCGGGTCGGGGGAACCGATAATCCCGATGCGCTTGATCATTATCTGCGCGGAGTGGCTCTTTACGGTCAGGCTTCGGCACAGGAAGGGAAAGACCGCGCCGCGCTGGCCGAGCTGGAATTGGCGATCGGGCTAGATGCCAAATATGCCGCCGCTCATGCCGCGCGCTCGCGGGTGCTGACGGCAATCGGCAATCGCCACGCAACGGGCGAGGAATTGCGCGGGTATTACCAGCGAGCGATGGACGCGGCGCGAACCGCAGTCGAACTTGCGCCCGATCTTGCGGAAGGACATGCCGCGCTCGGTTTCGTGCTCACCAATGGCACGCTCGACATCGCGGCAGCTCGCCAGCCCTATGATCAGGCGTTCAAGCTTGGTTATGGCAACGCTGAGATTCTGATGGGCTACACCCTGTTTGCCTCGTTTGTCGGGCTGTTCGATGAAGGGCGTGAAGCCATCGCCCGGGCAGAGCAGCTCGATCCGCTCAGCGGGCCGGTACTGCGCGCCGCGGCGGTGCTGGAATTTGCCGCGCGCGATTATGGCCGTGCCGCCGCCGCCGCGCGCCGCGCGATTGCGCTCAAGGATGGTACCAGCATCGTGCACCGCATACTTGGCGATATCGCCCGGCTGGATGGCAGGTTTGACGATGCCCGCGCGGCTTATGCGGCCGAACCGAGCGTGCTTTCCCGCATTACCGAACTGGCAATCCTGGAGGCAAAGGCTGGTCGGCCCGATGCCGCGCAAGGCCACTTTGACGAATTGCTGGAGAATTTCGGGGACAACAGCCTGTACCAGCAAGCGCAGATTTTCGCGCAATGGGGCCGCTCCGAGGAAGCGCTCGAAACGCTCGAACGCGCATTTGCCGTCGGCGATTCCGGGCTCGTCCTGTCACATACCGACCACAATCTCGACCCCATTCGACAGGACCCAAGATTTCAGGCATTACAAAGCCGTCTCGGTTTCGTCTGAGACATTTCTGAGGAGGAAAAATATGAGGAAATTTGTTGCTATTGCTGCCGGGATGGGCACCGCCTTGGGTTTGGCTGCATGTAGCCCCCCGGCCGAAGAGGCAGCAGAAGCTCCGGCGGAAGCAGCGGTAGAAGCTGCCCCCGCACCGGAAGAAGATCTGCAGGCTATGGACGGTGTGCAAGACGACGGCATGGCGAACGAAGCGCCGGTTGAAGAAGATGAACGCGGAAATCCTGTCGATCAGCGCAATTAAGATCATTCTTGCCTCGCATCGAAATTTGGCTTCGGCCTCTTCCATGAAGCGAGCGGGAAACACGAACAGGCACAGGACAGGGGCGATTGCCGCTCTGGGCCTGTGCCTTTTCCCCGTGCCGGTTGCCGCCAACGGGCCTATTACGCCTGCTCCCATCGCCGGGTCCGCTGCCTATGAACAGATTTCGGGCGAGCTTTATGACGATGAAGCGGGGCGCTTTCGGGATTTTTACGATTCGCTGAGCGAAGCCGACAAGGTGATACTGGCCGAAGTAACCGGCCGCCTTGGCGAGGGTCAGCACGGCACGTTTGTGCTGATGCTGATGGATATGGATACCGGACTGGCGCGCCGGATGCTCGCATTGTTCGCCAGCTTCGACAGTGCGCAGCTAGATTTTGTTGCCGGTCATATGAGCGAGCGCACATACGAAAAATGGCAGTTGATCCCTGAATTGCTCGAGGCCGAGCAGGAAGCGACCGTTCGTGCCGAACTGCTCGGCGAAGCAGACCTGAACGCTTGCTATGCAGACGATACTTCAAACGCCGAGATTGCTGATGATCTGGCCCCGGCCCAAGCCGCGGAGGGGCAGATATGCAGCGAAGCGGTACTCGGTTTCCGCGGCCAATACTGGCGCACCCCTTACCGCGTGGTCAGAGGCGTTCATGCGGACCCCGATGAAGCGCATTGGCAGGCGCAACTGGCGCTTCACGGGGCGAGCACGAAAGCCTTTCATTCGGCGTCCGCGCGCGAATCTCAGCGCAAACAATTCGGCAGAGACCTGCATGATTGGGAAATCAACCACATCTGCGGCGCGGTTTATATTGGCGGGCGTTTCCTGCTGACCGCAGCGCATTGCATTGACAGCAGCCGTGATGCGGTATTCTTCGCGGGGCGGCGTATGCGGCTCGGGACGCAGCGGATCGACGGGAACCACAATTTGCTGCAGATCAGAACGGTACTTCGCCACAAGGGATACGACAGTCAGACGCACCAGAACGATATCGCGCTGATCGAATTGAAGGATACCCCAGGCTTCAAAAATCTCACTGAGGCGAAATTGCCGCAATCGAGCCGCGCCGGGCTGGACAACGGGGCCCCGCTCCTGCTGACGGGTTGGGGTTATCAGCGTGCTACAGAAAGCGCCGGAAATATCCGCGCGCAGGACGGCGAATATCAGGAACGAGCCATAGCGCGTTTGCTCAAAGGCTCGGTGACCCTGCGGCCTGACCCGGAATGCAACAACAATCGCAATTTCCGCATCAGGAAGTACCGACTGCGCCCGGGGCAATTCTGCGCCGGATCACAATCGGGGATCGACAGTTGCCGCGGCGACAGCGGCGGGCCACTGGTCGACCGCAGCACCGGAACTCTGGTCGGGCTGGTGTCTTTCGGTCCTGGCTGCGGGCTGGCGAAAACTCCCGGCGTCTATGTCGATGTCGGATATTACACCGACTGGATCGTCCGCGCCAAAGCCGCTGCGGGGCGGGGCCGGGCGAACACGAAATATCTGTTCGAATGAGCGCACAGGGGCGGGCGGGCATGGGTGAGGTTCACCCCGGTTGTGGATCGGCGCGGGCCTGCCTGTCCGGGATGCGGTAACCGAAGCGAAAGGGGGTACTGCGCGATCGATACAACCGCACATGAATTGACTGGTACTGTCCCCGCGCCGCCGCTGCCGCGTCCGTGTTTTTCGTTGGGTGTAACCGGTCACCGCAGCACACACCCGTCGTTTCCAAGCGACCCCGGGGCACTCGATAATGTCCTCGGTCAAATATTCGATACCGTCGAGCAGGCGCTCGAAAATATCCGCGGACAGAGCGGGGCACCAGAAGCCTGCGCGCCGCGTCTGAATACACTGCTGGCGGACGGGACCGATCACCACGCCGCTCGACTGGCCCTGGCGCGCGGCTGGGAATTGGTGATCCCGCTGCCCTTCGGCAAGGCGCTCAATGCAGCGATCAATGGCGGAGCGGCGACCCCTGTCGATGCGCGCGCGATACTGGCGGGCGACCCGGTCGCCGACCGCGAACTGGCCGAGCGGGTCGAGGCAATCTCTGCCTTGGCGCAGCAAGCGCGGCTGTTCGAACTGGCGGATGAAGATCAGCGGGTGCAGCAATTGTTCCTCACCATGCTCGAGCGCCCTGGGGACACTCAGGCGCTTGGCAGCTTCGCCGCGGAGGCGGGCAAGCGCTCGGCGCTCGCCGGTCGAATCCTGATCGAGCAGTCGGATATCGTGGTCGCCGTGTGGGACGGCAATTCGGTCGCCAATGTCGGCGGCACCGG
>LOET01000057.1 GCA_001515985.1 Sphingomonadales bacterium BRH_c3
CTTGGCAGCGGGCGTCTTGTCAGCCGCCTTCTTTTCAGCCGCCGTCTTGGCCGGAGCTTTCTTGGCGGCAGGCTTTGCTTCCGCAGCCTTTTTGGCTGGCGCCTTCTTTTCAGCCTTTTCAGCCGGCGCCTTGTCGTCGGCTTTCTTGGCCGGGGCCTTCTTCTTGGCTGCAACCTTCTTCTTCGCAGCCGGCTTCGGTTCGGCAGTTTCCTCGGCTTCGATGGCCGCTTCCAGTTCTTCCTGCGTCACTTCACGCTCGGTGATCTCGGCCTTGTCGAACAGGAAATCGACCACCTTGTCTTCATAGAGCGGCGCACGCAATTGAGCAGCAGCCATCGGCTCCTGCTGGACATATTGCACGAAACGATCGCGATCTTCGGGGCGGTACTGCTGCGCCGCCTGCTGGATCAGCATGCTCATTTCCTGCGCCGTCACTTCGACGCCATTGGCCTGGCCGATTTCACTCAGCAACAGGCCCAAACGCACGCGGCGTTCGGCAATCGCGCGATATTCATCGCGTTCGTTCTGGATCTCCTTGAGCGCATCCTGCGGATTTTCCTCGCGCGAGGCTTCCTGCTGCAGCTGCGCCCAAATCTGTTCGAATTCGGCATTGACCATGCCCTGAGGCACTTCGAAGTCATGGCCTGCGGCCAGCGCGTCAAGCAGCTGACGTTTCATTTGCGTACGGGTGAGCCCGGCAGTTTGCTGTTCCAGCTGGCCGCGGACCAGTTCCTTGAGCTTGTCGAGGCTGTCGAGGCCCAGTGAGGTGGCGAAATCTTCATCCACCTTGGTTTCGGTTTCGACCTTCACCTGCTTCACGGTGATGTCGAATTCAGCCTCCTGGCCCTTGAGGTTTTCCGCCGGGTAATCGGCAGGGAAGGTGACCTTGATGGTTCTGGTATCGCCCGTTTTCACACCCACCAGTTGATCTTCGAAGCCGGGAATGAACTGGCCCGAACCGATTACCAGTGCTGCGTCCTCAGCCTCGCCGCCTTCGAATTCCTCGCCGTTCAGCTTGCCCACGAAATCGATGATAAGCTGGTCGCCTTCACCCGCCTTCTTGTTCTTGGCGGCATCCTTGTAGCTCTTGTTCTGCCCGGCAATGCCCTGCAGCGCTTCATCCACCGCCTCGTCTGCCACCGGCACAATCAGGCGCTCAAGCTTCAGGCCATCGAGCGAAGGTGCCTCGACCGTGGGCAGCACTTCAAGCTCGACCAGGATTTCCGCATCCTTGCCTTCTTCGTAACCTTCGCCAAGCTCGATTCTGGGCTGCATGGCAGGCCGCAGCGCCTTGTCCTTCATCAGCTGATCGACCGATTCGCGGATCACATCGTTCACAGTCTGTGCGTGCAGCTGTTCCCCATGCATCTTCCTGACGAGATTCGCCGGGACCTTGCCTGGGCGAAAGCCCGGCATTTTCACTTGCGGCGCGATCTTCTTGATCTCGGCATCGATCTTGGCGGCGATATCGCCCGCCACGATGGTGAGCTGGTAGGCGCGCTTGAGCCCGTTGTTGGTGGTTTCCTTGATCTTCATGGGATTTAAACTGAAGCCTTTTCAACAATTTCGCTATAACATAGCTACGTCCGGGCGAACTGGTGCGGGCGAAGGGACTCGAACCCCCACATCTTGCGATACTGGTACCTAAAACCAGCGCGTCTACCAATTCCGCCACGCCCGCTAGCCCGAACGAAGCCGCGCGCGCAGAAACAGCCCGCAACGCGTGTAGGGGAGCGCCATTAGTCGCGCAGGCGCGAAAGGGCAAGCGGAAGCCGCTTGTTTGGTCGTCTCGACGCGACTAAGGGCCGCGCATGACTGAGAATCCCGCACAAGACACCCCGCCCAACCGCCTGTCGGTCAACCCGCGCAGCGAATATTTTGACGCCGACAAGTTGCAACGCGGCATCGGCATTCGCTTCAAGGACCGGGTGCAGACCGACATCGAGGAATATTGCATTTCCGAGGGCTGGGTACGCGTTCAGGCCGGCAAGACGATGGACCGCAAGGGCAATCCGCTGACGATCAGGCTCAACGGTCCGGTCGAAGCCTGGTACGAAGACCTGGGCGAGAACCCGCCGGTCGCAAAAAAGGGCTGATCTTGCGCTTGGCTTGCCAAGTGGCAGGTTAAGGGCCACTTGCAGGCGCACATGAAACCACAGGTCATCATTATCGGCCGCCCCAATGTCGGCAAGTCCACGCTGTTCAACCGGCTGGTGGGCAAGAAGCTTGCGCTGGTCGATGACCAGCCAGGGGTGACGCGCGACCGCCGTATGGGCAATGCCGAAGTGGCCGGCATGGCATTCACCGTGGTCGACACGGCAGGCTGGGAAGACGAGGATGCGGACACGCTGCCCGGCCGCATGCGCGCGCAGACCGAGGTAAGCCTGGAAGGCGCGGATGCAGCGCTGTTCGTGATCGATGCGCGCGCCGGCATCACACCGCTTGACGAGGAAATCGCACGCTGGCTGCGCGAACAGGATATTCCCGTGGTGCTGGTGGCCAACAAGGCCGAAGGCAGGGCTGGCGAAGCAGGCGTATATGAAAGCTATTCGCTTGGCCTGGGCGAACCGGTTGCGCTTTCCGCCGAGCACGGCGAAGGGGTAGCGGACCTGTTTGGCGCGCTGTGGCCGATTATCGGCGAAAAGGCAGACGCTGCCGAAGCGGAAGCAGAGTTTGCAGCCAGCGAAGATGAGGATGCACCGCTCGGTCCGCTCAAACTGGCCATCGTCGGCAGGCCCAATGCGGGCAAGTCCACGCTGATCAATCGCCTGCTGGGTCAAGAGCGGCTGCTGACCGGTCCAGAAGCCGGGATTACCCGCGATTCGATTGCGGTTGACTGGCAATGGACCGATCCGAAAAGCGGCGAGACGCGCGACGTCCGCCTGATCGACACTGCCGGTATGCGCAAGAAGCGCAATGTAACAGAGAAGCTGGAGAAGCTCAGCGTAGCCGACGCCCGCCGCGCAGTCGATTTTGCCGAGGTTGTGGTGCTGCTGCTCGATGCGACGCAGGGGCTTGAGCATCAGGACCTCAAGATCGCCGACATGGTGCTGCAAGAAGGGCGCGCGCTGATGGTGGCGATCAACAAGTGGGACGTTGCTGGCCAGACTGGGCACGAAGACGCATCAAAGCTGTTCAACGGCATTCGCGGGGCACTTGACGACGGATTGGCGCAAGTGCGCGGCCTGCCGCTGTTCGCCGTATCCGCCAAGACCGGCAAGGGCCTGGACGAGATGCTGCGTGCGGCCTTTGAAATCCGCGACAGCTGGAGCAAACGCGTGCCGACCGCAGCGCTCAACCGCTGGTTTGACGATGCGCTGGAGGCCAATCCGCCGCCCGCGCCCGGTGGCCGCCGGATCAAGCTGCGCTATATCACCCAGGCCGGGACCCGGCCGCCGCGGTTCGTTATTTTCGGCACGCGGCTGGAATCCCTTCCCACAAGCTATGAACGCTATCTGGTGAATTCGATCCGCGCAAAGCTGGGCTTTGATGCTGTGCCGGTGCGGTTGCTGCTACGAAGCCCCAAGAACCCTTACAACGCCAACAAGGGCGGTGGCGGAAATTTCAGCGGGTAATGAGTGATGTTGTTCGATTTTCTCGCCAGTAACGTTAACCTTGCCGTGGAACTGCTAGAGCGCACATCCAGCACTGTGCGCGTGCAGGAAATCGTGCGCCTCAGCCTCGCGCCAGCCTTCCTGCTCGCGGGCATCGGCGCGATCATGAACGTGATGATGAGCCGATTGATCTGGGTGGCGGAACGGATCGAGCGGCTTGAGGCTCGCACAAAGGGAAAACAAAGCACGCGCGCCACACGCGAACTCGCCTGGCTTGAGCGACGCCGCCAACTGGCCCAGCGTGCAGTGGTATTCTCGACCTCGGCAGCGCTGATTATCTGCGTGGTGATAGCGCTACTGTTCATCAGTGCTTTCATCAAGCCGCAGATCGGAACGCTGACTGCCGTGTCCTGGATCATGACCATGGCTCTGCTAATCACCGCACTGGTCCAGTTCGTGCTCGAAACGCTGGTCGCGGCGCGCGGCCACGACGCGCGGGCAGAGGCCGAAGCCGCTCAAGAATGCGAGCCCACGACCGGCGCGGTTGATCAAGGGCAAGAATAAGGGGCGAAGCGCATGGCGCCCCGCCCCGAAATTCCGACCTCAAAGGCCGCTCCGCTTATTTCATCTTCAATTCGCGCAGCACATAAGTGCCCTTGATCTCGCGGATCTTGTTGTAAAGCTCGAGCACGGTCTTGTTACTGGATGCCTGGTTCGCTTTGCCCCACGCATCCATGAACTTGTCATATTCCGCCTTGTCGGCATCGAGTGAGGCCATGCTGGGATAGGTTATCCGCAGCACCAGGTTCACTTCGTTGCTGCCATAAGGCACCACATAGATGCCGTAGGACGAAACCTGGCCGATCGACTTGGCCGCTTCATTGGCCCTGACCCAGGTTTGCCGCAAGCCCTCAAGATAGGTGTTGAGCTGCCCCTCGTCGACTTTGACATATGTCAGCTCGACCACTTCCTTTTGCGGCGTGTAGTCTTTCCATTCCTGCAGCTGGGCTGCGGCAGGCGTTGCGAGAGCCATTGCCGCGGCAGCCACGGTTCCAAGCCCGATCGATTTCAGAAATTTCATTTTGTACCCCATTCGTTTCAGGTGACTGCGACCCGAAAGCTGGATGGTGTACGACCCCGTTTTGCATTTGCACGCACCCAGAGCCGAAGCTGGGCCTGATTCGTTGCAGAGTCAAACTGATAACTCAACGAAGTAACTGCCGCCGGGGCTGACCGCTGCCAGAACACCGCGCGATTTAAGCGGGCTCAACCTTCAGCTGGCTTGCTCTGCAGCTGAACATAATTTTCCAGGCCCATGCGTTCGATCATGTCAAACTGGGTTTCAAGGAAATCAACATGCTCCTCTTCACTTTGGAGGATGCCCGCAAACAAGTCGCGGCTGACATAGTCACGCACCTTCTCGCAATGCGCGATCGCATCCTTGAGCAGCGGGATCGCTTCCAACTCGACAGCGAGATCGGCCTTGAGGATCTCCTCCACCGTCTCGCCCACCTTGAGTTTGTGGATCGCCTGGAAATTGGGCAGCGCGCCCAGAAACAGGATTCGCTCGGCAAGCTGATCGGCATGCTTCATTTCGTCGATCGATTCGTGCCGCTCATATTCGGCCAGGCGGGTCACACCCCAATCATGCAGCACGCGGTAATGCAGCCAATACTGGTTGATCGCAGTCAGCTCGTTTGTCAGTGCCTTGTTGAGGAACTCTATGACAGTGGCATCGCCCTTCACGGCGCATCTCCTATAGCTGAAGCAGGTCGGGCATAATTATGCGGGGCGCAGGCAGGATTGGCAAGCCATGCAGTCCGCCAGCCGCCGGTATTCCGCGCCTTGTGAGAAATTCAGACTCAGGCCGCGACGGATCGCAGACCGCACGCGCGCTCTTCAAGCAGGATGTCTTCGGCTTCGACCAGGCACTGGCGGCAATTGGGCTGTTTTCCCAGCGCCGCATAGGCCGCTTCGGCATCGCCGACCACGTGCTGCGCGACGCGGCGCAGCTCTGCTTCCCTGATGGCATTGCAGATGCAGACATACATCGGCTGTGTTCTCCTGCGAGCGATTCGCAAACACCAATTTATGCGAATTATTCGCAATAGCAAGGGCTGTCAGCGCCGCATTGCAAAAATCCTGCCATAGGTCAGGCAACGCCACAGCCATTCGAGCGGGCCGTAACGGAACCGGTCCAGCCATGGCTTCGACCACAAAAGCATCAACACCCAGGTCACCGCCACCACCAGGTAGAGCTGCGGGCGATCGAGCCTGCCGAACAGGCCCAGCGCCCAGCCGTGAAAGACGAACAGCATCACGATCGAGGTGCCCAGGTAATTGCTGAAGGCCGCCCGGCCCGCAGCCGAAATCCGCTGCCCCAACCAGCCGGTCGCATGCGGCGCATAGAGCGATAGCAGCGCGGCCAATCCCAACACCATCACCAGCCGCGGCACCGGACTGATCCCGACGAAGGCCGCCAGGGTCCCGTAATAGGTCAAACCACCTGCCATGGCCCACAGCGCGATGATCAGATGAAGCGCGCCGCCCACCATAACCCCGGTCCAGCCCCAGCGGCGCTGCTTCCCGGGATCGAACTCGCCGCTGAACAGACCCATGCGGTAAAGCGCCATGCCGATCAGCATCAGCGGCAAGGTCTCCATGAAGAACAACGCGATGTTGGATAACGGCTCAGAGCCATGCTCCTTGAAGCGATGCACGACATATCCCGCATAATCGCCCGATTGCACGATTTCCGTTTCAATCACGTCATCGGCCAGTGCCTCCTGCTTGGCAACCTCCAGCTCCGCGCGCATCTCGCTGAAGTTTGCCTGCTCGCCCAACTCCGTGTCCGCCACCAGCGGCAGCGGCGCCATCATCACCGCGTACAGGAAAGCGCCGGCGAGATAGCCCCATATTCCCACCTTGAGCTGGGTTTGCGCCTGCCAGCCGACCATTAGCAGCACCGCCAGGCCGATTACCGCGTAGTAAAACAGTATGTCCCCGCGCCAGATGAAGAAAAAGTGGACCAGGCCGAAGACGCCCAGCCAGAACAATCGCCGCGCCTGCAGCCAGCGCGTGGCGCCGCGCGCCCAGGCCCGCTCCATAAACAGCATCATCCCGGCCCCGAACAGCAGAGTGAACAGCCCCCGCATCTTGCCATCGACAAGCACAAATTGCGCCGCCCACAGCCAGTCTGACGTGACTCCATGTTCGGTGAGGAAGCCCGCCGGATACATATAGGCGCCGAAAGGCTGGCCGAAAGCCACGATATTCGCCGCCAGGATTCCCATCACGGCGATGCCGCGGATGAAATCCAGGCTGGCGATCCGCTCGTTCGAAGTGGCAGGGCGCGGCGCTGCCGCCGTCTGCCCATTTTCCAGACTTTCCAGATCGCCCACCCGTTCCCCCTGCGAAGCATCCCGATAGAGCCCCGTATCACAACCAGCCCGACACAAGAAGGAGGCAAGGCTCTGTTGTTTTTCTTGATGCTCCGATCTTAACCGCAAAGCGGATTTGAGCGCCGACGTTAACCCAAAATTAGGGGTATCCTGCGATCCCGGTGGAACGGAAGTGCCCGCTTGCGGGTGAATTTGGCCTTATAGGGGGACCAGCGTTGCGTGTACTAGCATTGGCATCGCAGAAGGGCGGATCGGGCAAGACGACCCTGTCCGGACATCTGGCAGTCCAGGCCCAGCGTGCTGGCGCCGGACCTGTCGTGTTGATCGATATCGATCCGCAAGGCTCGCTTGCCGATTGGTGGAACGAGCGCGAAGCAGAATACCCTGCTTTCGCCCAGACCACCGTCGCTCGCCTTGCCAACGACCTGCAGGTACTGCGCCAGCA
>LOET01000058.1 GCA_001515985.1 Sphingomonadales bacterium BRH_c3
TCGTCTGGCGCGGGGCGGGCTGGTCAGGCCGTGTTGCTGGCCGCCATCGTGTCGCTGACCGTGGTCATCGTGGCCGAGATCTCGTTGCCGGTGGTTTCCAGCGCCACGATGATCGCAACCGCAATCAGCGCCGCGATCAGGCCGTATTCGATCGCGGTGGCACCCGTGTCGTCATTCCAGATCGCGTGCAGCATCGCTCCACTCCAGTTGCATTCACGCCCGATGCGACCCGGACGCAGGGCTCTTGTTGCGCCCATCATGGCGAGGGGCGGTTAACACGCGATGTCGCGAGGCTGGTTAACCTGATCGAAGGCATAAACCGGCGGGCAGGGGCCAAGGCTGCGGAATATGCGCAGAACTTCACTTGGCGTTCAGCCGGGTGCTGGTTATAGGCTCTTCCCCATGACGAGGATTTCGCGCGTGATCGCCTTCACTCCCAAGCCCATTATCGCCGCCGCGATGGCCGCAACCACCTTGCTGGCCGCCGGGTGCGCGGGAGGGGCAGGCTCTGCAAACGAAGATGTGGCCTATGTCGCGCGGGATGTGGAATCGCTTTACTGGGAGGCCAAGCGGCGGCTTGATCGCGGCAATACCAAGCTCGCGGCGGCGCTGTTCGACGAGGTGGAGCGCCAGCACCCCTATTCGCCCTGGGCGCGCCGGGCGCAGCTGATGAGCGCGTTCAGCTATTACGTCGCGCAGGATTACAACGCCGCGATCCAGAGCGCGCAGCGGTTCCTGTCGATCCACCCGGGCAACAAGGACGCGCCCTATGCCTATTATCTGGTGGCGCTGAGCTATTACGAGCAGATCAGCGATGTGCAGCGCGACCAGAAGATTACCGAGCAGGCGCGCACCGCGCTGCGCGAGGTCGACCGGCGCTTTCCCACCACGCAATATGCCGCCGATGCGCGGCTCAAGCTTGACCTGGTGAACGATCACCTGGCCGGCAAGGAAATGGAGATCGGGCGCTTATACCAGAAATCGGGCCTGATGCTGGCGGCGCAATTGCGCTTTCAGAATGTGATCGAGGAATTCGACACCACCAGCCATACGCCCGAAGCGCTGTTTCGCCTTACGGAAAGCAGCCTGGCGCTGGGCGTACCTAATGAAGCGGTGAAATATGCCGCTGTGCTGGGTGCGAATTATCCCGGCAGCAAATGGTATGAAAAGGCCTACAAGCTGATCGGCAAGCACGCCCCTGGTGTGACCGCGAGCTGAGCCGCACAGTCGCGACGTTTGCTCGCAGCGCACAATTCCACATCTAAGCTTTGCCATGGGCGGTGACTGGCGCTGCGCCATGCGCTAACACCTTCTGTGATGCTGACCCGGCTTTCGATCCGCAACATCGTGCTTATCGAAGCGCTTGACCTGGATTTCGGGCGCGGGCTGGGCGTGCTTACGGGTGAGACAGGCGCGGGCAAGTCGATCTTGCTCGATGCGCTGGGGCTCGTGCTGGGCGACCGGGCCGACAGCGCGCTGGTGCGCGGCGGTGAAAGCAAGGCGAGCGTCAGCGCCAGTTTCGAGTTCGCCAAATTGCCTGCCGCAGTGTCCGATGTGCTCGAAGATGCCGATATCGAGATGGAGCCGGGCGAGCCGCTGATCATCCGGCGCCAGCTCAAGGCAGATGGCGGCAGCAAGGCATTCATCAATGACCAGCCGGTGGGGGTGGCGCTGCTGCGCGAGATTTCGGGCGCGCTGGTCGAACTGCACGGCCAGCATGACGATCGGGGGCTGGTCAACCCGCGCGGTCACCGGGCGCTGCTCGATCGTTATGCCGGCACCGATACGGAAGGGCTGGGCAGTGCGTGGCGAGACTGGCGTGCGGCTGAAGACCGGCTGGCAGAGGCGCGCGCGGAAGTGGAGCAGGCCAAGGCCGATCAGGACCTGCTGATCGCGCATCTCGCCGAACTGACCGCGCTTGAACCGCAAGCGGGCGAGGAAGCCCGCCTCGCTGAAACCCGCTCAGCCATGCAGAAGGGCGAAAGGCTTAGCGGCGACCTGGAAGAACTGCGCCACATCTGGGACGGATCGGATTCGCCGCTGGCAAGCTTGCGGGTCGCGGCGCGGCGGCTTGACCGGATTGCGGGCGAACACCCGCTGTTGGCCGAGGCGCTTGCGGCGCTTGACCGCGCATTGGTGGAGGCGGGCGAGGCCGAAGACAAGCTTGGCGCCGCTGCCGAGGCGCTGGTGCATGATCCCGCCGCGCTCGATGCCGCCGAAACACGGCTGTTCGAGCTGCGCGCGCTGGCACGCAAGCATCGCTGCGAGGTCGATGAACTGCCGCACAAGATGCGCGAGATGCGCCGCGCGCTCGACGCGATCGAAGGCGGCGAGGCAGAGCTTGACGCGCTGGAGATGTCCGCGCGAGAGGCGGGGGAAGCCTATCGCACGCGCGCCCAGGCGGTACACGAGGCGCGGATCAAGGCGGCCAAGGCGCTTGACAAGGCAGTGGCAGCGGAGCTTGCGCCGCTCAAGCTTGATGCGGCGCGCTTCCTCACCTCGATCGGCAAGCTGCCACAGGAGAAATGGGGCGCATCGGGGATCGACAGCGTCGAATTCCTCATTTCCACCAATCCGGGGGCCGATTTCGCGCCCTTGAACAAGATCGCATCAGGCGGCGAGCTGTCGCGCTTCATCCTGGCGCTGAAAGTGGCATTGGCCGAACAGGGCGGCGCGGCGACGGTGATCTTCGACGAGATTGACCGCGGCGTGGGCGGCGCGGTGGCGAGTGCGATTGGAGAGCGGCTGGCGCGGCTGGCAGCTGGTGGGCAATTGCTCGCGGTGACGCATAGCCCGCAGGTCGCGGCGCGCGGAAATACGCATTACCTGATCGCCAAGTCATCCAGCGGCACGGTGACGAAGACCAGTGTGGCGCTGCTCGACAGTGCCGGGCGGCAGGAAGAGATTGCGCGGATGCTCAGCGGCGCAGAGGTTACGCCGGAGGCGCGCGCACAGGCGGACCGGCTGCTGGAGGGTGTTTAGGCACTGACTGGCGATCGTGCTGCCCGCGGCCACCCCGATATTCTTCACCCTGGGTCAAGCCCGGGCTGACGGGTATGGGAAAAGCGTCCGCCCCCACCCATTTTCGGACCTAGTCCTCGCGCATACTCAGATAAATCAGCGTCATCATGGCCATTGCGCCATATATCCATGAGCCATCGAACGGGCCCTGGCCCAATGGCATTTGCCATAGTTGATATCCGGCGATGGCCACACCCTGAAACAGTCCCCACCAGTTCACAACTGCGGCGCCCATGGCGATCTTCGCCCATTTCTTGCCTGCCTCGAAATCGGCGGCATCGGCCGCTCGCAGCGACCACAGCTTCCATGCGCCGAACAGGCCGCCAATTCCTGCCACCAGCTCCAGCGAGAATACCAAGACCATAGCTATCACGATCAGGAATTTTGGCGGAACCGGCAGCAAGGTAACCGGATAGGCTTCCTGATCGGCGTGGCTGGTGGTGTAAATGAAGAAGTCGAACGCCTGCTGCAAATTTGCGAAATTGTGCGCAACATAGAGCAGCGCCATCAAGGCAACGCTTGCGGTGATTGCGGATTTCAGAACGCGGTCGATCATCGGTATCCCCCTCAAAAGCCAAATGACCCGGTGCGACCCGATGGCGCGGGCTTTTCCCCGCGCAACGTCTCATGCATAGCGTCATCCATGGGAATCGAGCAAATCTCCGAAGCTGCGATAGCTCCCTCCTCCTTGGAGAAGGGGGGTGGTGGCGTCTCGCCAGGGACACTGAAGCAGCGTGCGCGAGAAATGCGCAACAACCCGACGGAGCCGGAAAAGCGGCTTTGGCAGGCGCTCAAGGGTAAACAACTCGAATGCCTCAAGTTCCGGCGCCAGCAGGTGATCGGCCAGAGGATCGTCGATTTCTATTGCCCTTGGAGCGTGATCGCGATCGAGGTGGACGGAGATACGCATGATCGCGAGATCGACATGGCGCGGGATGTATTGCTGCGTGACCGAACCGGCATCATGATCTTGCGCTTCACGAATGAAGAGGTGATGCGCAATCTCGATGGAGTGCTGCTCACCATTCTTGCTGCGGCAAAAGAACGGAACCACCCCCCGGCCCCCTCCTTGGGAAGGAGGGGGAGAGACGCCGAAGCGGCAATAGCCCCCTCCTCCCTGGAGGAGGGGGTTGGGGGTGGTGGTTGCAAAGCACCATGACAAACCTCGCCAAGATTTCCGAAGCAGAAGCCGCCAATGAGTTGATGCGGCTGGCCAAGGCAATCGCGCATCACGACCGCCTGTATCACGCCGAAGACTCCCCCGAGATCAGCGACCCGGAATATGATGCGCTGGTGCGCCGCAATGCCGAGCTGGAGGCGGCGTTTCCGCATCTGGTGCGGGAGGATTCGCCGTCCCGCAAGGTTGGCCATGCGGTGGCCTCTTCGCCCTTGAGCAAGGTGACGCACGAGGTTCGCATGATGAGCCTCGACAATGCCTTTGCCGCTGATGAAGTGCGCGATTGGGTGGCGCGGGTGCGGCGGTTCCTGTCGCTGCCCGAAAGCGAGCCGGTGGCGATTACTGCCGAAGACAAGATTGACGGCCTGTCCTGTTCGCTGCGCTATGAGCGCGGAAAGCTGGTGCGCGCGGCGACGCGCGGTGACGGGCAGGTGGGCGAGGATGTGACCGCCAATGTGCGGCATATCGCCGACATTCCGCAGCAATTGGCGGGCGAAGGTGTGCCTGATGTGTTCGAGGTGCGCGGCGAAGTTTACATGTCCAAACAGGACTTTGCTGCGCTCAATGCTGCGCAGCAGGAGGCGGGCGGCAAGCTGTTCGCCAATCCCCGCAACGCGGCAGCGGGATCGCTGCGGCAGAAGGATGCCGGCGTCACCGCGCAGCGGCCCTTGCGCTTCTGGGCCTATGGCTGGGGCGCCGCCTCGCAAGTGCCCGGCAAGACGCAGCACGAGGTGATGCGGCGCATCGAGAGCTGGGGCTTTCCCGTCTCGCCCTTTCTGGCGGTGACCAGTGGTGTCGAGGCCATGTTGGCGCATTATGCGGAGATTGGCCGCAAGCGACCCGGCCTGCCCTATGAAATTGACGGCGTGGTCTACAAGGTTGACCGGCTCGACTGGCAGGCGCGGCTCGGCTTTGTGGCCAAGGCGCCGCG
>LOET01000059.1 GCA_001515985.1 Sphingomonadales bacterium BRH_c3
CCGGGGCCGCCTGGGGCGCCGCCGGCACCCGGTGCGCCGACCTGGCCGATATTGCCGAACAAATCCTCCAGAAAGCCGCGCTCGCGGCCCAGTGTCGGGGTCTTGTCGCCATCGGGCGTAAAGAAGGCCACCTGCTCAATCCCGCTGCGTTCGGCAGAAATGACATTGCCCGCCTCGTCAAACTGCACTGCCAGCACAGAATGCGACTTTATCTGCGGGCGCACGAACGGTCGCCGCCCGGTAACGCTTGAGACGTAATACCAGATCGGCTGGCCATATTCGCTTGTGAAGCTGGGCCGTCCCAGAGCCATTTCGACCGAGCGCTGGTTGTCGATCCCCGGCTGAATGGCATCAACCAGCAGCGCGTCAACCACATAGCCGCGTGATTCGCGAATTGACGTGCAGCCCGCGATGCCAATCCCCAGTGCCGCCACCAAGGCAATCTTGAACGCCGTCGTCCTATCCATCCGAAACGCAAACCTTCTTTGCTTCGGGCGCCGACGCGCATTGCCCGCGCCGCAACCCATCCTATATGTTCGGCCATAAGCCTTACGGCGATGGCGCGCAGCTTGCAACGCCGCGTGTTGCCGCCATTGGGCATAGCGAATTGAATTGCGGCTGAACGCCGCCACCACGGAGCTTTTCAGGCCATGTCCTTCCTTGCCAGACTGTTCGGCACCGCCCCGGACCCGCGCGAAACGATGCGCCCATTGTGGCACAAGGTGGTGGAGCTGGCGCGCGATCCGCAGTGGTATGCCGGTTGCAAGGTGGCCGATACCGTTGGCGGACGCTTCGACATGATCACGGCCATACTTAGTACGGTTGTGGTGCGGCTAGAGACGGCCGGTCAACACAGCGAAGGCGCGCTATTGTGCGAATTCTTTGTCGAGGACATGGATGGGCAATTGCGCGAGTTCGGCATCAACGATGTTGTGGTCGGCAAGCATATCGGCCGACTGATGAGCGTGCTCGGCGGAAGGCTGGGTGCCTACCGCCCGGCGCTGGCAGCCGGAGATACGGCCAGGCTCGAAGCATCGATTGAACGCAATGTCAGCTTTACCGAAGGCGGATCACCCGCCTGCGTGGCCAAGCGGTTGCAGCGATTTCACGGCCAGCTCGCTGCGCTCCCGTCGGAAGCGGTGGTTGCGGGCGAGTTCGGGCTTGAGGATGCAATACCATGAGCGCGAGCGAATTCTCGCGCACCGTCAAACTGCGCCCACTGCCGGCGGCCCCGCTGGTGATCGAGGCGAGTGAAGCAGAACGCGCTGCGCTGGCGAACCGGTTTGGCCTGCCCCGGATCGATGCACTTACAGCCAGCGTCGATCTGGAGCAGCATGGCAAGGCGGTGCATGCCACCGGT
Organism: Sphingomonadales bacterium BRH_c3; assembly: GCA_001515985.1. Lineage (GTDB taxonomy): Bacteria > Pseudomonadota > Alphaproteobacteria > Sphingomonadales > Sphingomonadaceae > Erythrobacter. The sequence continues at coordinate 1,361 of LOET01000059.1, forward strand.
CGGCTCGAAGCCAGGATCGTCCAGACCTGCGCCATTTCAGGCGAGGAATTTCGCACCGCGATTACCGAACCGCTGGCGCTGCGCTTCGTTGAAGAGGGCAGAATGGACCCCGCACTGCTGCGCGATGACGAAATCGAGATCGAGCTCGCTGCCGACGATCTCGACGAGATCGAGTATGCGGGTGACAGTTTCGACCTGGGTGAAGCGGTGGCCCAATCGCTGGGCTTGGCGATCGATACCTATGCCGAAGGCCCCAATGCCGAACGCGTGCGGCAGGAAGCCGGTATCAGCAGCGACGATGCGCCTTCGGGGCCGCTGGCTGAAGCGCTTAAGGGATTGAAGCGGAACTGATCACTATAATGCAGGAGCGCTGAGGTAGCCGCATGGGCTGACCGCATTACGGCCTTGATGGCCTTGCGCCCATGGTACTGCGCGCGATCCGCCCTACCAGTTCGATCATGCCGCTGTGATTCGCCCCGTCATAGGTCGAGTTCAGGCCCAGTTCTGACTTCAGCCGCCGGTGTGCCTCGGGCAGCGCATGATAGGGCATTGAAGGCATCAGGTGGTGCAGAGCGTGATAGCGCAGGCCCACCGGCGCCCATATCTCTGCGGCCAGGCCAGGTGGCGGCACGTTCACGCTGTCGAGGAATTGCGCGGTCACCGTCATCGGTTTGCCGTCATTCTCCCACAGATGCGCAACCAGTGTGCGCAATTGGTTGAGCACCGCGGTAAGCGAAACGATCGCCAGCGCGATCAGCAGCGGACGCCAGCCGATAAACTGCGTGCTGCCGATCAATACCCATGCCCACACGAAACCGCCCAGTTCCAGCCAGAATACACGATTTGCAAAGGCGCCTTCTGGCGGCTTGCGACGGAAATCAGGATTGATCATCAGTGCCGAGGCCCGCTCCCAAAACATCTTGCGCAGCGGGGGGATTATCGCCCCCAGCGGTACCAGTATGGCAAAGCGCAGCAGCAGGCCGATCGGCGCGAGCAATGCAATCAGCACGAAACTGGGCAGGCTCCACGGCTTCATCAACGCCAGCGGAAGATATTCGGGATCCTCGACCGTCCCATATTGCGTACGCTTGTGATGCAGGGTGTGGACCCCTTCATACATGAAGCTGGGCACCAGCATCGGGATTCCGACCAGCAGGTTCCATGCAGTGCGGAAACCAGGCAGCGCATCGCGGTGGATATGGGTCAGTTCGTGGATGAACATCAGCGCACGATAAAGCGCCAGTGCGGACACGATCCCAAGCGCCACCGCGATCGCGGTGTTCTGCACCAGAATGGCCCCGGCCAGCGCGCCATAGCCCAAGCCTGCGGACAGCAGCATATCGGGCCAGTACCACGCACCACGCGCCTGCCCCAGATCCCTGGTCAGGTCTCGCGCTACACGCAGCATATCCTTGTCATCGCTGCTTATGAACTGCGCACGCGTGGCTGGCACTCTTGAGGTGTCGGACACTGCGCCGGGATCGAATGTCTGTTCCATCATCAATTCTCTGTTTCGCCTGCGCCTTACAGCAAAACGGCGGGCGAGGACAAACGCGACTTGTTGGCAAGAGTGATCGAATGGCTTGCTTAAGCGACATTCTCTCACCACACATTGACGCACCGCAAAATGGATTGGGCAATCTGAACGGGACATGCATGTGAACGCGAGCGATATAGTAGTAGAGCCGGTGAGCGGCAAGCGCGGGCGCGCGGCGTTTGTTGATCTTGGGCGCAGCTTTGCCACACGGGAACCGCATAGCGTACCGCAATTGCGCAGCGAACAAATCGAACTGATCGATCCAGGCCGCAACCCTTTCTTCGGGCATGGGCGCGCCGAGTTTTTCATTGCTAGTCGCGGCGGCAAGCAGGTGGGGCGGATCTCCGCGCATATTGACGAGCTCGCCCTGCAAATGCCGCCGGAGCAGGGTTTTGGTCCGGGCACCGGGATGTTCGGCTATTTCGATGCCGAGGACGAAGCCGCTGCCCATGCGCTGCTCGCAGCAGCCGAAGCATGGCTGCGCGGTGAAGGCATGATCCGCGTGCTCGGCCCCATTTCGCTGTCAGTCTGGGAAGAACCCGGCTTGCTGGTGCGGGGGCAGGATCACGCGCCGATGATCATGATGGGGCATCATCCGGCGCAGTATCGCGGCTGGATCGAAAGCTATGGCTTTGAACATGCCAAATCGCTGCTCACCTACGATCTCGACGTAACAAGGGAATTTCCGCCGCTGATCCAAAGGATCGTCAAATCGGGCGAACGCAACGAGCGCATTCGCGTGCGTCCGGTCGAAAAGAAGCGCTGGGACGAGGAAGCCGCGGTTGTGCTCGACATCCTCAACGATGCCTGGTCGAGCAATTGGGGTTTCGTGCCGTTCACGCCGGAAGAGGTTGCCTATGCAGGCAAGAAATTGCGCCCGATCATCTTCGAGCCACTCAACATGATCGCGGAACTGGACGGCAAACCGGTGGCCTTCATGCTGACTTTCCCTGACATCAATCAGGTGCTCAAACGCATCGATGGGAAGCTCTTTCCGCTGGGTTGGTTCCATTTGCTGCGCTGGCTTCGCCATCCCAAGGATGCAGGAATGCGCGTCCCGCTGATGGGTGTGAGGAAGGAATTGCACAATAGTCGCGTCGCGAGCCAGCTTGCCTTCATGATGATCAGCCAGATCCGCCGCAATGCCGCGGCCATCTATGGCTCGAAACGTGGCGAGATCGGCTGGATCCTGGATGACAACCGGGGAATGGTGGCAATCGCCGATTCGATCGACAGCAAGATCAACCGTGAATATGTTGTATTCGAGAAAACGCTCGGTTGACGCGCCGACGAATGAACAGTTCACGAAAACGGCCTCCGTCATGAGGGACGGAGGCCTTCGGGATTGCATCACCGACGCTTGGACGGGAGGGGATCGCGGCGGTGATATTGAAGAAATGACGCAAATCCAGCTCGGTTCCCCGGCTTTGAAAAAATTTTTTGTGCCTACCTGCGTGGCGCCTGTTGGAACCGGCCGGCGAACATTGGATAAGCCTTGGCCGCAAACTATCCAGCTTCGGTCAAGGAACATACTTCCGCCAAATTCGTTGGATGCGATGCACCGTTCGGGAAGGGACACAATGTCGTTGAGCACTCAGATTGCCGCAAATCTCCCCTATTTGCGCCGCTATGCCCGCGCACTGTGCGGCTCGCAGGAGAGCGGGGACAATTTCGTTCGCGCTACGCTGGAAGCGGCCCTGGCCGACGATGAACTCAAGGCTAGCCTGGCTGGGGGCCGCGTCCCGCTCTACCGCGCGTTCACGAAGTTGTGGTCCTCAATTGCCGGAGGTGCTGCAACATCGGGGAGTGCGGGCGGGCGCGAAGGCGCCGCGCAGGCCATGCTCGCGGCTGTCACCCCGCTCAACCGTCAGGCATTGTTGCTGACAACGCTGGAAGAGTTCAGCCCTTCGCAGGCTGGCGAGATACTGGGTATTCCCACCGCAGAGGTAGAACAGCTGGTAGACGAAGCGGTGGCAGAGATCGACCGTGAATCCGTAACCAGCGTGCTGATTATCGAGGACGAACCGCTGATCTCAATGCAGCTTGAAGGCCTCGTCAAATCGCTCGGCCACGATGTATTCGCGACCGCAGCCACCCGCACTCAGGCACGCGATGCTGTGGCCGAAGCCATGCCCGGCCTGGTGCTGGCCGACATCCAGCTTGCCGACGGCTCCTCAGGGCTTGATGCGGTAGACGACATCCTTGCCATTGCTAACGTGCCGGTGATCTTCATCACTGCGTATCCGGAGCGATTGTTGACCGGCGACAGGCCGGAGCCGACCTATCTTGTCACCAAGCCGTTCCAGGAACGCAGCATCCGCACCACGATCAGCCAGGCTCTGTTCTTCAGGGAAAACACACCGGCTGCCTGAGGTTCTCAGTCAATCAGCCGGGCCAGTCGCTCGCGGATCTGGAAGGCGCTGCGAACCCGCACGGGCACGCGCAGGGTGCAAGTTACCCCCTCAGGTTCGAACTGCAAATCGACCGGCTGGCGCAGTTCGTGTGCGACAATCTTCTCGATCAGATCGGTTCCGAAACCTCGCTTGCGATCCTGATCGACAGGCGGGCCGCCACGCTCCTGCCAACGCACCAGCACCAGATCATCGCGCTCGCGTTGCCAGTCTATAGTAACACGTCCCCCAGGTTCGCTGAGCGCGCCATATTTCGCCGCATTGGTGGTCAATTCGTGTACCGCAAGCCCCAGCGACAGCGCGTCATTGGGGGCGAGTTCAATTTCGGGGCCCTCCAGCCTGATATTGGCATCTGCCCCGGCATAGGGAGCTATCTCAGCTTCGATCACGGAGCGGACAGGGGTGGTGCCCCAATCGGATTGGGTAAGCAGATCGTGTGTGGCGGAAAGCGCCCGCACCCGGCCTTCAAGTCCGTCGACGAATTCATCGAGATCATCGGTCCGCCGCCGTGTCAGCGAGATGATCGACAAAATGCTTGCCAGCGTGTTCTTGACCCGGTGGTTGAGTTCGCGCGTCAGCGAGTTTCGGATCGAGTTCTGCTCCTCGAAAAAAGCCAGCGAGGCTTCGTCTTCCAGCGCTTGCCGGGTAAGCAAGCGTGCGAGCATCATGAGCAGACTGGCAACCGCAAGCCCGAACAGCAGCGTCGCCATGGAAAGCGGCGAAAGGCTGCCCGTGCGGGCGGATTCGATCTCTATCAGTAACGGATGATTCCCGATGCTGACCTGCTGGACCATCACCTTGCCGGATGTCACCTGCGGGGCATGATTGGCAAGGAGGTTGGCAGGTTCCGCAGGTCCGTCATACAGGCGCACACCCATGTGACGGTGAGCCGAAATGTCCATCGCCGAACTAAGGAAATACTGCGCATCAAAAGGGCTATAGATGAAGCCCTTTAGCCGTCGGCCTTGCGGGGTTGTTTCGAACACCGGCATAAAGATCAGGAAACCGGCTGCTTCATCATCTCTCTCTTGTGCCAGCACCAGTTTCCCGGTGGCAGTCGGGCGAACAAGGCGCGCTGCTTCATCCATTGCGGCGCGGCGTACCGGTTCGGAGTAAAGGTCAAAGCCGATTGCCTGGCGGCTGCGCGGCGTATCAGGCTTTAGAAAGGTAACCGGCACCACAATGTCGCCAGTCGCGCCCGGTGCCCGCCGTACCCTGAATGGCGCGCCAAGCTCTGCGCTGGCTTCGGCTTCGAAAGCCGCAAGCCGTTCAAGCGGTACAACTTCAGCCCAGCCGATCCCTTCCGATCCGCGATCGTCAGCATGCAGCCTGAGTTCGCCAGCAAATCGGCGAAACAATGACAGCGGCACTTCATCCTTGGTCGAGAACAAGGCCGAACCGGCGCGCAGATAAGCCACCGCCACGCTTCCGCGGCGGTCAAGCGCAGAAGCAACCGACAGCGCAACCTCGCGCATGATCGCACGGTCACGCTGGTCCTCGCCCGCCTCGATGGCGACCACGCTGAAGCCGGTGATCATGGCAATGGCAATGAAGATAGCGAGCGGAGCCGCGCGCGGATATCGCGCCAGCCAGCGCATGGCGCGCGCGCGCCGCAGCCGTTCCGTTGCTGTCTCATCGCTATCACGCATC
>LOET01000060.1 GCA_001515985.1 Sphingomonadales bacterium BRH_c3
CGGCGAGCGGCCGGGGCGCGCGGATATCGCCGCCCCAGTGCCGGTCGATCGCTTCGCGCAGGAAAGCGAGGCGCACCGGATTGACCTGGTGCAGAGAAGCCATCGGGCCCTTGGCATTCCACCATTCGCGCGCCAGCGATGAAAAATGCGCCGCTTCCTCTGGGCGGATGGTTACATTTGTGACATTTGCCTTTGTCATTGTGCGTCCCTAACAGCGCGCACAGATTCGAACCAGCGTGGAGCGCAAAAGCCTTGGCACGTATCGTGATGAAATTCGGCGGCACCTCGATGGCCGGGACCGAGCGCATTCGTCGCGTGGCGAATATCGTGCGCAAGCAACAGGCCGCCGGGCACCAGGTGGCAGTGGTTGTTTCGGCCATGGCAGGCGAAACCGATCGGCTGGTCAATTTCTGCCGCGAAGCCAATGCGATCTATGATCCGGCGGAATATGACGTGGTGGTTGCCAGCGGCGAGCAGGTGACCAGCGGATTGCTGGCGCTGACCTTGCAATCGATGGGGTGCAGGGCGCGTAGCTGGCTCGGCTGGCAATTGCCCGTGCGTACCATCGAAGCGCATGCCAAGGCGCGGATAGAATCGATCGAGGCGGATGCGCTGATCGCTTCGATGGAGGCAGGCGAAATCGCCGTCATCCCAGGCTTCCAGGGGCTCGGCGATGACGGCCGGATCACCACGCTTGGGCGCGGAGGGTCTGACACCTCTGCCGTGGCGGTCGCTGCGGCGGTGCATGCCGATCGCTGCGATATCTACACCGATGTCGATGGGGTCTATACCACCGATCCGCGGATCGTGGCCAAGGCGCGCAAGCTCAAGGCCGTGACCTATGAGGAAATGCTCGAGCTGGCCTCGGTCGGGGCAAAGGTGCTTCAGACCCGCTCGGTCGGCCTGGCGATGAAAGCGGGCGTCCGCGTGCAGGTGCTTTCAAGCTTCCTGGGCGATGACGCGGTCCCCGCAGACGACCTGCCCGGCACATTGATCGTGTCGGATGATGAAATGAGCCAGCTAGTGGAGGACGGCAACATGGAACGCCAACTCGTGACCGGTATCGCGCATGACAAGAATGAAGCGAAGGTGATTCTTACCCGCGTGCCTGACAAGCCGGGCGCTGTGGCGCATATTTTCGAGCCGCTGGCTGCTGCCTCGATCAATGTCGATATGATCATCCAGAATGTTGGCCGCGATAAAGGCGAGACTGACGTGACCTTCACTGTACCTCAAGCCGACCTTGCCCGCGCACAGGCGCTGCTGGAGGACAAGCGCGAGGAAATCGGGTTCAACCGTATCATTACCGACAACAAGATTGCCAAGGTAAGCGTGGTGGGCGTGGGGATGAAAAGCCATGCCGGAGTTGCCAGCACCATGTTCCGCGCACTCAGCGATCGCGGGATCAATATCCAGGCGATCTCGACCTCCGAGATAAAGGTTTCGGTGCTGATCGACGAGGACGAGACCGAACTGGCCGTGCGCGTGCTCCACACTGCCTATGGCCTTGATGCCAAGGATGAGGCCGCCTAGCGGCAGCCCCCGGTTAAGCGGATGATCCCCTTCGCCTGGCTGGCCAACCCGCCGCGGAGCTAGCACATGGCGCCGCGCCGAGCGTGGCCGATAACCGAATCTTAATGCTCTCGGACGACCTCTTGAGGTCTAGCAAGGAGAGCAAATCATCCCGATCGAGGCGCAACTGTTTCAAGACACGGCCGGGCCGGATTCGCGGCTGCATGACCGACGCTATCTTTATCTTAAGACAAGCGGCGGCACTGCGACGAGCGAACGGGCCAATGTCACCGTGCACAATGTCTCGGCAACCGGCATGCTGATCGAGACTGAGCTTGAACTCGGCTCTGGTGCGGAAATTGAAGTCGATCTCCCCCATGAGGGAGCGGTGGTTGCTCGCGTCGTGTGGTCAAGCGGAAGCCTGTTCGGGTGCCAGTTCAATCGCGCCATCGGCACCGCCGCGCTCAGCGCGGTCGAGCTAAAGGCGCGCTCGCCGCTTCCCTCAATGCCCGCTGCGCCTGTGGACCCCGCCTTGCTCGGCGCCGGACTGGGCAAGAAGCTGGAGCAGACCCGCAAGGCCCGGGGGCTTACCCTGGCCCAGGTCGCCGAGCAGCTGGGCGTCAGCAAACCCACCGTCTGGGCGTGGGAAAAGGGCAAGGCTCGCCCGGTCGATGACCGCATTCCCGCGATCGCAGAAGTGCTGGGGCTGAATCCAGAAGAGCTGATTTCGGCGCATCATCCTGTGGGTGTTTCCCAATTGCTGCATGCCAGCCGTGACCAGATAGCCAGGGCGCTGGGCCTGGACGCCCGCATGGTTCGCATCCTGATCGAAATCTGACAGCCAGTGCATTATTCTTCAATGCGAACAGATTTCTTCACCTCCTGATGTATTATGGTAAACAAGGATATAAATTGATTCGTTTTTTAGTCAGGTTAACTTAACAAACTAAACGATTTCCAGGTAAAATACTTGAAAAACAGGTAATCTGGTCAACAAATTAGCAAACTGGTTAGTTAAGTTATACGCAAGGACTGACGGCGGGTTGATGGGGGTTTTAACTGCGCAACCCGGGGGCATTCGGCAATGAAGGAATCTTTCTCCGGAAGATACGGGGAAATCTTGCAGGATATGCTGGCTGAAACGGCTGGCAGCATCTTGATCAAAACCGATGTGGAAGGGTTTATCGAGGACGCTTCGCGCGGAATTGAGGCCTTGGGGCTGCGCCTGTCTGAAATGCTGTTCAAGCCTCATCTGGCGGATCTTACCACGCCCGGGCATGCCGAAGCGGTGCGGGCCTATCACGAGGAATCGCTGGCCGGTTGCACGCCGGCCAACCGGCTCGAATTTCCGCTGGCCAGCGGCTCGCCGGAAAAGGCCTGGTACGCGCTCAGCCTGCGCCCCGCCCCGGATGAACAGGGCAGAATTGTCGGCGCGCTGGGCCTTTTGCGATCGGTTGAAGGCCGCCGTTCTCTGGAAGGCGAACTGGCGGCGGCAGCGATGACCGATGCTGCCACCGGCCTTGCCAATGCTCGCGCATTCCAGGCGATGCTCGCACAGTTGCTGGCTCGCGGGTCGAACGGGGCAATCGCGCTCTTCGAGATTGATCGATTTGCCGCATTCAAACTGCGCTTCGGCCATGCGATTGCGGATGATGTTCTGTGGGCGTTTGGCAGCTTTCTGGCCAATGTCCTGCCTGAAGATCGCATTCTGGCCCGGCTCGATGGAGACCGCTTTGCGGTATTGATGCCTGATTGCGCGGCACCTGATGCACTGGCGCTGACGCAGGATGTACTGGCGACATTTGCGAGTCTTTCCGGTGAAGTGAAAGGAGGCGATATGCGGCTGACGGCCTCTGCCGGTGTTGCGAGCTTTGCGGGATCGCTCGATACGGTCATGGCCCATGCAGAGCGTGCGCTGGTGGTGGCCCGGGCCATGGGCGGGCGCAGGGCTGAAATCCGCCACGACCACTCCGGTAAGGGATCCCAGCTAACCGGCACCTAACCAACCCAATCGTTGGCTTGGCCAGGTTCTGCGGCTAGAGCCGGGCAATGTCATTCACCAAGAAGATCCTGCTGCTCGGCTCTGGCGAGCTGGGCCGGGAGTTCACCATCTCGGCCAAACGCCTGGGCGCCTATGTCATCGCCTGCGATGCCTATGCCCATGCGCCTGCGATGCAGGTGGCGGACGCAAGCGAAGTATTCTCGATGCTGGACGGAGCGGCCTTGCGCGCCGTAGCGGAGAAGCACCGGCCTGACCTGATCGTGCCGGAGATCGAGGCAATCCGCACAGAGGTGCTGGGCGAACTAGAAGCGGAAGGCTTCAACATCGTTCCTTCTGCCCGCGCCACGCAGCTGACCATGAACCGTGACCGCATTCGCGATGTGGCCGCGCAGGAGCTGGGCCTGGCGACCTCTGTGTATCGCTATGCCGAAAATTTGGAGGAAGTGCGGGCCGCGGCGCAGCGCACCGGGTTTCCCTGCGTTATCAAGCCGGTCATGTCCTCTTCCGGCAAGGGGCAGAGCAAGGTCGACAGTGCGGCCGGGCTCGAAGCAGCGTGGGATTATGCCGTCGCCAATATGCGCGGCGATCGCAGCCGGGTGATCGTCGAGCAGTTCATCGACTTCGACTATGAGATCACCTTGCTTACGGTGCGGCATGCGGGCGGGGTAACCTTCTGCCCGCCGATCGGCCACCGGCAGGAACGCGGCGACTACCAGGAAAGCTGGCAACCCACCCCGATGAGCGAGGCGGCCATCGCCAAGGCGCAGGAGATGGCGCGCAAAGTGGTCGAGAATCTCGCTGGCGCTGGCCGTGGCTGGGGCCTGTTCGGCGTCGAATTCTTTGTCAGGGGTGAGGAAGTGATCTTTTCGGAACTCTCGCCGCGACCGCATGACACCGGGATGGTCACACTGATTTCGCAGAACCTCACCGAGTTCGACCTGCATGCCCGGGCGATCATGGGCCTGCCGGTTCCCGCCGAAATCCGCGCGCGGCCATCGGCTTCGGCGGTCATCCTGGCGGATCGCGAGAGCGCGGATTTTGCCTTTAGCGGAGTGGAAGATGCGCTGGGCGTGACGGGCGGAACCGTGGACCTGCGCCTTTTCGGCAAGCCGACCACGCGGCCCTATCGCCGGATGGGCGTGGCCCTGGCCGCGGCGGAGGATACCGATACGGCGCGGCGCATCGCTGCCGAAGCGGCCGGCAAAGTGCGGATCGCCTACCGTGACTGACACGCTTGCCGAGCGCGCATATCCAGCCTAATCGCTCGCGCCATGAGCAAATATCCCAAGACCAGCCGCCTGATGCAGCGCGGCACAGATTTCCTCGGCTGCGATTATGCGATTCTGTGCGGCGCGATGAGCTGGGTGTCCGAGCGGAATCTCGTTTCGGCCATCAGCAATGCCGGCGGCTTCGGCGTGATCGCGTGCGGCGCGATGACGCCCGAACTGCTCGACACCGAGATCGCCGAGACGAAGAAGCTGACATCCAGGCCGTTTGGCGTGAACCTGATCACCATGCACCCGCAGCTGTTCGAGCTGATCGATGTCTGCAAGCGGCACGGCGTCGGGCATGTGGTGCTCGCTGGCGGCATCCCGCCCAAGGGCAGCGTCGAAGCAATCAAGGGCGAAAGCGGCAATGATGCGAAGGTCATCTGCTTCGCCCCCACGCTGGCGCTGGCGAAGAAGCTGCTGCGTTCCGGCGTCGATGCGCTGGTGATCGAAGGCATGGAGGCCGGTGGCCATATCGGCCCGGTATCGACCAGCGTGCTGGCGCAGGAAATGCTGCCTGAGCTGGCGGACGAGCATCTGATTTTTGTTGCCGGCGGGATCGGCAAGGGCCAGGCGATCGCCGGCTATCTCGAGATGGGCGCGGCGGGCGTGCAGCTGGGCACGCGCTTTGCCTGCGCCACGGAAAGCATTGCTCACCCCGATTTCAAGAAGGCCTTTTTCCGCGCCAGCGCGCGCGATGCGATCGCCAGCGTGCAGGTCGATCCGCGGTTGCCGGTAATCCCGGTCCGCGCGCTCAGGAACAAGGGTACGGAGGAATTCACTGCCAAGCAGTTCGAAGTAGCGGGCAGACTTGACCGGGCGGAAGTCGACATGGGCGAAGCGCAGCTCCAGATCGAACATTTCTGGGCAGGGGCGCTGCGCCGCGCAGTGATTGACGGTGATGTCGAAGGAGGCAGCCTGATGGCAGGCCAGTCGGTCGGCATGGTCAAGGCAGAAGAGCCGGTCGCAGACATCATCCAGACCCTGATGGCGGAAAGCGAAGAGGCGTTGACGCGGCGCTGACATGGCTGGGCCGCTTGTCCTGACCCTGTCGTGCCCTGACCGGCCTGGCATCACCGCCCGGGTGAGCTCGTTGCTGTTCGAGCGCGGCGGCAATGTGCTCGAGGCGCAGCAGTTCAACGATTGCGAGAGCGACCGCTTCTTCATGCGCGTCGAATTCGATCCCGGCGCCGTGCCGCGCGAGGAAATCCGAGCAGCCATCGCCCCGCTGGCGGGCGAGTTCGAGATGCAATGGAAACTTGCGCTGCGCGATCGGCCACGCCGGGTGCTGATCATGGTCAGCAAGTTCGACCATTGCCTTGCCGATCTGCTCTATCGCTGGCGTATCGGGGAACTGCCGATGGAGCCGGTGGCGATCGTGTCAAACCACCCGCGCACAGCGATCCACCACACCGATATTGGCGACGTGCCGTTCCACCACTTGCCGGTCGCGCGCGAAACCAAGCCTGAGCAGGAGGCGCAGGTTCGCGCCATCGCCGAAGAATGCGATGCCGAGCTGGTGGTGCTAGCGCGCTATATGCAGATCCTGTCAGACGAGCAGGCGGCGTTCTTTTCGGGTCGCTGCATCAATATCCACCACAGCTTCCTGCCTGGTTTCAAGGGCGCCAAGCCCTATCACCAGGCGCATGCCCGCGGCGTGAAGATGATCGGCGCCACCGCGCATTACGTCACGCATGACCTTGATGAAGGCCCGATCATCCACCAGGATGTCGAGCCGATAACCCATGCCGATACGCCCGGGGAACTGGTGCGCAAGGGCCGCGATATCGAACGGCGCGTGCTGGCCGAAGCGGTGCGGCTGCACCTTGAGGAACGCGTCCTGCTCAACGGCAGCCGCACCGTGGTATTCGGGGGCTGATGCCGGGCAGCGCGCTGCCCTCAGTCAAGCCCCGCTGCCTTGTCCTCGTTTGCACGGGCGATGATATAGGCGCGGATCGCGTCTGCCTCCGTTTCAGTCAGGCTTTCGGCAAAGCTCACCATGCCCCGGTCCTGCAACATGCCCCCGCGCACGACCTGAAGGAATGTGTCGCGGCTTTGCAGCGTGCCCGATCGCCGCAGATCGGGCAGGACGGTTGATCCCACCGCTGCAGGAGCATGGCAGACCGCGCAATAGCGGGCGTATTTCTGCTTGCCGAGCGCAATGGTTTCAGCATTTGCGCGGCTCGGGGGCGGATCGAGCGGCAGTTTGGCCAGATCCGGCTGGGGCGGCAGCTTGCCGGCAGCACCGAGTTTGAAAACCAGCAGGCGGCTGATGTTCTGGACCGGCTTGGCATCATCGATCAAACCGCCATCCGCGGTGATGGCATAGGCGCCGCCCCAGCCTGCCAGAACCGCCACATATTGTTCGCCAGCGATAGTGTAGGTGACGGGCGGGGCAACTACGCCGGTTTGTGCGGGAAAGCTCCACAGTTTCGCGCCGTTTGCCGCATCATAGGCATTGAATTCGCTGGAGGAATTGCCCTGGAATACCAGGCCGCCACCGGTTGCCAGCACACCGCCGTTCCACGGACCGGCATGCTCCACTTCCCAGCGTGCCTTCTGGGCCACCGGATCCCATGCCAGCAGCTTGCCCCGCACAGTGCCATATACCTGTTTGCGGATTTGTGGGTCAGGCGGGAGATCGCCGGCGCCAAGGTCATAACCGACATTGAAGCCACGCTTGGGATCAGGCTTCCAGCCCTTGAGGGGGGCGTAGATAGAGGCTGCTTCGAACGCCGGGATGTAGACCAGGCCTTCGCCCGGGTGATAGGCCATGGGGTGCCAGTTATGTCCGCCCAGTGGGCCCGGCATTACCAAGGCCGGCTTTCCGGTCTTCTCCGTCCGGGCTTCGGGATTTTCGATGGGCCTGCCGTTCTCATCTATTCCCAGGGCCCAGCTTTGCGGGATATAAGGCTGTCCGCTGATGAACTTGCCGGTTTCGCGGTCGATGACGTAGAAAAATCCATTCTTCGGCGCCTGCATCAGCACCTTGCGCGGTTTTCCGTCGATTTCCAGATCGGCCAGCATGATGTGCTGGGTGGCGGTATAGTCCCAGGTCTCGCCCGGCGTAGTCTGGTAATGCCACACATATTCGCCGCTATCCGGGCGGATCGCGACGATCGAGGACAGGTAGAGATTGTCACCATCGCCGGTGCCGTCTTCGCCGGGGCTGCGATATGCGCGGTTCCAGGGTGATCCGTTGCCCACGCCGATATAGAGCAGGTCGAGATCGGGATCGTAGGCCATCGCATCCCACACAGTCCCGCCGCCGCCAAGCTTCCACCACTCGCCGCTCCAGGTTTCAGCTGCGGCCTTGAGATATTCGGGATCATCGTCACTCGGCTCGTCCGGCACGGTATAGAAGCGCCACAGCTCATCGCCGTCCTTTGCATCATAGGCAGCGATATAGCCGCGCACACCGAATTCGGCCCCACCATTGCCGATCAGCACCTTGCCGTCGATCACACGCGGTGCACCGGTAATGGTGTAAGATTTCTCGGGGTCGGTGGTCTGCTTTTCCCAGATCACCTTGCCGCTGTCGCGTTCCAGCGCGATCAACCGGCCGTCCAGCGTGCCGAGGAACAGCTTGTCGCCCCAGGTCGCGAGCCCGCGATTGACCACGTCACAGCACGCCTTGGCCGCAGTTTCGCCGGGAACTTGCGGGTCATATTCCCATAACAGCTTGCCGCTGGCGCCATCGAAGGCCTTCACCTTGCTCCAGGCGGTGGTGAGGTAGAGCTTGCCATCAATCACAAGCGGGGTGGCTTCCTGCCCCCGCGCCGTGTCCATATCAGCGAACCAGGCCAGGCCCAGTTGGTCGACATTGCCGGTATTGATCTGGTCGAGCGGGGAAAAGCGCTGCTCGGAATATGTGCGCCCATAGGTGATCCAGTTGGCGCTATCGGCCTCGGCATTGAGCAGCTCTTCCGAACCGATCCGGCCGCTATCGCTGCATCCGGCGAGCAGCAGGCTGGCAGCGCTCAAGGCCGCCACGATAAAACCGTTCGCTTTCATTGCGCTATCTCTCCCCAAAGAACTGGCGCTTGGTCCACCTTCCGTTCTCGTCCGCGAAGCAGACTGCCGCGAAGTCGAACCGCTGTCCATTGTGTAAATATGTTAGGGTCAGGACTCATTAACCGCATGAGCCGTGGTGGCTCGTTTGCGGGATGAAATGCAAGGAAGGCGCTGAGAAAGGGAGTGATTCTCCCTTTGATGCGGCTGACGCAGCAGTTCGCCCGCAAACGGCCACCGCAGCGGCTTGGCCAGAATTGCCCAGGACTTTGTCGCTCGCTTGATAAATGGCACCACTATTCCTCTTCGCTCGCTCCGTGCCCTGAACAATTCTGGCTCAAGTCACGGCCATGTGCTTAATGGGTCCTGACCCTAGTCAGGGCAGGATCATGCCAATCGAAGGAGCAGACGATGTGTGATGAAGCAATGATAACCCGCTGGGCGAAGGAAGGGCTTAGCCGCCGCCAGTTCGGCACGCTAGGCGGGATCGCGGTGCTGGCCGCCTGCAACCCTGGCGATGGGTTGGCCGAGAACGGCAGTTCGGCGCCGCTCACCGAAAGCACGGTCTCCTTTGGTACGCCCGACGGGACGATGGACGGCTTCTTCGTCCACCCCGCATCGGGAGCGCATCCCGCCGTGCTGCTGTGGCCTGATATCGCCGGCATTCGCGAGGCCAAGCGTATTATGGCGCGGCGGCTGGCAGGCGCAGGCTATGCGGTCTTCGTCGCCAATCCCTATTACCGCGACGCCAAGGGCGAGATATGGAAGGACTTCGCCGATTTCGCCGGCAATGACGGTTGGCCCAGGGCGCGCGAGATGCGCGGGCATCTGGACGCAGAGGCGATCATGCGCGATGCCGTTGCGGCAATCGGCTGGCTCGACACGCAGGCAGCGGTCGATATCGCGCGCGGCGTGGGCACGCAGGGCTATTGCATGGGCGGG
>LOET01000061.1 GCA_001515985.1 Sphingomonadales bacterium BRH_c3
GCTGCGACAGACCGGTGGTAAGGCTGGCCCCGGCATAGCTGCCCGCGTCGGCAATCGCCACCAGCGCGCGCAGCTGAGCCATCGTCACTCTGGTGCTGGCAATCTGCTCCAGCGCTGCCTCTGCGCGCGGCACGAAGAGGTCGGCAGCTGCGGACGCAGTCATGCCATCAGCGCGCCGCAGGAACAGCGCCTGGCCGAGCACCCCTTCGAGCCGAGCAAGCGCCTGAGTTATGGCTGGCTGCGTCAGATTTACCGCGGATGCCGCGCCGGAAATACTTCCGCACCGGTTAATCTCGACGATTGCGCGCAGATGTCGCAGGTTGAGCGAGTATACATCCATCCGCAGCTGACTTAGCATGACCTTATGGCTGGGGCAAAGTTCCGAATTGCCTCGCCGGCCGCTTCGAGCCATGCACACCGCAGCTATTGAGGGGATAAGGCCATGTCAGGCATTGTTGTCCAGAACATTGAGCGCGCGGCACCTTCGGTGATTGACGGGCTGGCCAAATGCGGCGTTGCCACCGTGCACGAGGCGCAAGGCCGCACCGGCCTGCTCGCCAGCCATATGCGCCCGATCTATGCCGGCGCGCGCATTGCAGGAAGCGCGGTAACGATCAGCGCGCCTCCGGGCGATAACTGGATGGTGCATGTCGCGATCGAACAATTGCAGGCGGGCGACATTCTGGTGCTCGCGCCCACTTCCCCTTGCGAGGACGGCTATTTCGGCGATTTGCTAGCCACCAGCGCGATGGCGCGCGGGTGCCGGGGCCTGGTGATCGATGCAGGCGTGCGCGATGCGCGCGATCTCACTGACATGCACTTTCCGGTGTGGTCGAAGGCAATTTTCGCGCAGGGTACGGTCAAGAACACGCTCGGCAGCGTCAATGTGCCCGTGGTGTGCGCAGGGGCGCAAGTCGCGCCGGGGGATGTGATCGTAGCCGATGACGATGGCGTATGTGTGGTTGCGCGCGAAAGGGCGGCGGATGTGCTTGAGGCGGCACAGGCGCGCGAGGCCAATGAGGCTGAAAAGCGCGAAAAGCTCGCTTCAGGGGAGCTCGGGCTCGACATGTACGGCATGCGCGAACGGCTCAAGGCCGAAGGGCTGAAATATGTCTGATGCCATCCGCTGCATGTGGATGCGCGGCGGAACGTCCAAGGGTGGCTATTTCCTTGCTGAGGATCTCCCGGCAGACAAGGCCGGGCGCGACGCTTTTCTGCTCCGCGCGATGGGCAGCCCCGATCTGCGCCAGATTGACGGGATGGGCGGGGCCGATCCGCTGACCAGCAAGGTTGCGGTCGTGCGCAAATCGGACCGGCCCGGGATCGATGTCGATTATCTGTTCCTGCAGGTCTTTGTCGACCAGCCGATCGTCAGCGATGCGCAGAACTGCGGGAATATACTCGCCGGTGTCGGCCCCTTTGCGATCGAGCGCGGACTGGTGGCGGCGACCGAACGTGAGACGCGCGTGGCGATCTTCATGGAAAACAGCGGGCAGGTCGCGGTGGCTACGGTCCGAACCCCGGGCGGCAAGGTAACCTATTGCGGCGAAGCAAGGATCGACGGCGTGCCCGGCACCCACGCCCCGGTTCCGCTTGAGTTCCGTGACACTGCCGGATCAAGCTGCGGCGCGCTGCTGCCTACTGGCAATGCTGTTGACGTGGTGAACGGCGTTGCCTGCACGCTGATCGACAATGGCATGCCCTGCGTGGTGATGAAGGCCGCAGACCTGGGCATTACCGGCTATGAGGACCGCGATGCTCTCGACGCCAATGCCGAACTGAAGGCGCGGATCGAAGCAATAAGGCTATTCGCAGGGCCGCTGATGCAGCTTGGCGATGTGCGCGAGAAATCGGTGCCCAAGATGATGCTGGTCACCCATCCAAAAACCGGCGGCGCGATCTGCGTGCGCAGCTTCATTCCGCACCGCGCACATGCCACTATCGGTGTGCTCGGCGCGGTCAGCGTCGCCACCGCCTGCCTGATCGAAGGGTCGCCCGCCGCCGAAGTAGCGGTAATCCCGCCGGGCCCGCGCAAGACGCTCTCGGTCGAACATCCGACCGGCGAAATGAGCTGCCTGCTCGAGGTGGACGATGCAGGCAATGTCACATCTGCTGCGTTGCTGCGCACGGCGCGCAAGCTGATGGACGGGGTGATCCATGGCTGAGCGGATCGTCAGCTGGCACCAGGCACCTTCAAGGCCGCGCTTCGTTCCGCCGCCCGGCGCAATCGACGCGCATTGCCATGTGTTCGGCCCCGAAGCGCAATACCCGTTCAGCGCCAAGGCCAAATACCTGCCTGCCGACGCAGGGGCGGACATGCTGTTCGCGCTGCGCGACCATCTGGGCTTTGCGCGCAATGTCATCGTGCAGGCAAGCTGCCACGGCACGGACAATTCGGCGATGCTGGCCGCGATTGCGCAATCCGATGGCAAGGCGCGCGGTGTCGCGGTAGTCGATCCGGCGATCTCCGAAGCCGAACTGGAAGCCCTCCACCTTGGCGGCATTCGCGCCGTCCGCTTCAATTTCCTCAAGCGCCTGGTCGATGAAACCCCCAGGGACAGGTTCCTCGAAGTGAGCCGACGCCTGCCCAAAGGTTGGCATGTCGTGATCTATTTCGAGGCCGACATACTCGAGGAATTACGCGCTTTCATCGATGCGATCCCTGTGCCTGTCGTGATCGACCACATGGGCCGACCCGATGTGACACAAGGCCCCGCTGGTGCGGAAATGGTGGCCTTTCGCAGGCTGCTCGAAACCCGGGCCGATATTCACTTCAAGCCCACCTGTCCCGATCGGCTCGATCCTTCGGGCGATCCGTGGGACAAATTCGCTGCGGCGGTTGCACCGCTGGTTGCAGATTATCCCGATCGCTGCATCTGGGGAACAGACTGGCCGCACCCCAACCAGCAGGCGGTGTTGCCCGATGACGGACATCTGGTCGATATGATTGCGCGCATCGCGCCGACTGCCGATATGCAGCGCAGCCTGCTGGTGACCAATCCTGAGCGGCTTTACTGGGCCGATTGAACCGCCCTGCCGTGCGCGGGACGATCATCGATCCGCGATACGGCAACAAAGGCCAGCAGCACAGGCAGAGCGAACAGCGCATAGACCGACGCCGCACCAAACCCGCTGTCGAACAGATAGCCTGCGGTAGCCGGCCCCACGATCGCGCCAAGACGCCCCACGCCGATTGCCCATCCGGCGCCTGTCGAGCGAACCTCGGCCGGATAGAGGCGCGGCAGCAAGGTGTAGAGCCCGATGGTGATCCCGTGGAGGAAGCAGCCCATCACGAAAGCCGCAACCCACAGCAACGCACTGTGCATATCGACCATGCCAAATGCGACTAGCCCCGCGATGCACGCGAGCATGTATACGCGCAACGTCCGGACCTCGCGGTAGCGCACGGCAAGTAGGCCGAATATCGAAGCGCCGATCACCCCGCCAATGTTGACCAGTACGCTCGCCTGGATACCCACCGCCTCGCTCAATCCGGCGTCGACCACCACCTTGGGAGTCCAGTTGAGCGCGAAATAGAGCGTCATCATCACCATCACATAGGTGAAGGTGATGAGCAGTGTACTGCGCCTGTATTCAGGCGTGAGCAGCGCCAACACCGATCCTGCTCGCCTGTCAGCGCCGGCCGTGCGCGGCGGCATTTCGCCAAGTTCGGACCGCCCCAGCCGCCGCCGCGCAGCATTGAGCCGCGCAAGGCCGTCCGGCTGCTGCCGCGATGAGAGAAAGGCGAGGGATTCGGGCAAGGCAAAAAACACCACAGGGATCAGCATTGCAGGCAAGACGCCGCCTAACACGAAGACCGATCGCCAGCCGAGTTGCGAGATCATGATCGCCGAGATCATCCCGCCAAGGATTGCGCCCACAGGGTAGGCAGTCTGGAGAAGGCTGACGGCCAGCGCACGGCGTCGTTCGGGCGTATATTCGGCCACGGTTGCGGTGAGCCCGGCCAGCATGGCACCGATGCCAAGGCCGGAAATGACGCGCGTCGCGGCAAGCACATATAATCCGTTCGAAATTGAAGAGGCAAGCATCCCGGCGCTGACAAGCATCAGGCTGATCAGCACCACTGGCCGCCTGCCGATACGGTCGGCGAGCGGTGCCAGAAACAGCGAGCCCAGCATCATCCCGGCAAGGCCCGAACTGAACAGCAGGCCCAGTTCCGCAGGTGCAAGGTTCCATGCCTTGGCGATGGCCGGACCTGCGAACGAGATCACCAGCACATCGAATCCGTCGAGCATGTTGATGAAGATGCACACCGCAACGGCAAAGACCTCTTGCCGCGTCATGCGATCGTCAGCTTCGGAAATCGCCTGGCTCATGAATTACGTCCCTTACCGCTGGCGACCGAAAAGAAGTCGAACCAGTCCGATTGCGCGCCGCCGTAGCGCTTTTCTATCCGGACATCGACCAGATAGGCGCGCCCTTCGTCACGGATCGCGCGCGCCGCGCGCTTCAGCGCAGCCGCGATCCGACCGGGTTCATCTACGCTCTCACCCTCGACGCCATAGGCCTTTGCCAACGCAACGTGATCGATCGCCGGGTGGCCGAGATTGACGCCCGGATAATGGCCCGTCTCAGCGGCGCGGCGTCCATACCAATGAAGGAAGCGGCGGTTCGACTGATACTGGCCATTGTTGAACACCACGATCCCGATCGGTACTTCGTATCGGGCGGCGGTCCATAGTGCCTGCGCCCCGAAATTGAGCGCTCCATCGGCCGTAAGGCACCACGTTTCGCGCGGATCGCCGATCCTGACGCCGATTGCAGCCGCCACGCCCCAGCCAAGCACACCCCCGGTGGTGTCGAAGCTGCGCCGCCGCTGCGTTGCAGGTTTGCGGTGGTCGATATCGAGGTAATAGCGCAGAAACTGGTCAGAACTGACCACTTCTGAAACCACATTCGCATCATCCGCCATTACGGCGTTCAATTCACGCATCAGGCGGCTTGTGGCAATCGGCCGATTATCCGCCTCTCGATCGGCAGCTGCGTCGAGCTCTTTACGCCGCCTGGCCGAAGCATTGGCAATGGCTTCGCGGCGGGCGATCATCGCACCGCTTGGTTTGCCGCGGCGGCGCAATTCCTCGAGCACGGCGCCAGCAGTCGCGCGCATCCCGGCAACGGCAGCGATATCGACCGGGAAGTTGCGCCCGACTTCACCCTGGTTGAGGCCGGTGTGGATCGTCACCGCTCTGGGCGGGATTGGCGGCGACTTCGGCCTCGCGCCATGTTTGAACATGTGTCCGCCCAAGCTCCAGAAACAGTCGATCCGCGCGGCTGTATCGGGATCGTCCCCTAGTTCGCCCAGATAGGCCGGGTGAGTGGTAGGGAAAACCAGCGGCACCTTGGGCGCGGTCATCACCGCCGCCCCGACGTGCTCGGCAATGGCCTCGATCTCGGTGCTGGCGTTCCAGCGGATCGCTTCATTACCCACGAACAAGGCAGGCATCTGCGCAGCGGAAAGCGCATCGGCGATACGCGCAACATGTTCGTCAGGCGGAAGCACGTCATAATCGACCGTCGAGCGCCCCCGCGGCACGATTGCTGTCGGCGGCAGGGGCTTTTCGAGGAAGTCCTTCGAAATCGTGACGAAGGCCGGCCCGCCCGGCGGAGCCTCCGCCAGCAGGAAGGCGCGGCGCATGACTTCCGGGATGGAGGCCGGATCCATCACGTCCCAGATCCACTGCGTGTAATCGCGCGGCAGTTCGTGCAGATTGACCGCCTCGAGAAACCCGTCCTGCCCGCGAAAATCGCTCGACTGGCGGCCGGTCATGATCACTGCCGGAACTCGGTCGCGCCAGGTGTTGACCAATTGGCCCAGCGCATAGGCGGCACCTGCCACTGAGTGCAGCTGGACAAACGGTGTGCGCCCGGTCGCGCGCGAATAACCATCAGCCATCGCCATCGCCGCCGACTCATGCAGGCAGGTGCAGTATTTGATCTGCTTGCGGTCGACCAGCGCGTCGAGAAAGCCAACCTCTTCTGACCCTGCGAGGCCGAAGACATACTCGACATTCCAGTCGATCAGGAACTCGGCCAGTGCCTCGCCCCCGGTCAGCCCATTGACTACCCTTGCAGCCTCGGGGGCAGCCAGGGCCGGACCATCAAGCGTTTCGGCAAGCGCGGAGGCACCGGCAAGCGACATTCCGCCTGCAGTCATGGTTCCAATGAATGCCCGCCTGCCGAGTTTGTTGTCGAGAAGCTGCTTCGAAGCTGCGTACACCAGGATCTCCTGCCAATACCCAGCTCAGTAACTGAACCTCGCTTTCAGCGCGATCGTTCGGCTTTCCTCGGTATTCGCAAACCGCCCGCCGCCGCCAAAGGCATTGATCGCGGTCGTCGCATCGTCGAACGAGCGGGTGAACTTGTTGGTCAGATTGCGCCCAACCAGCGAGAGCGACCAGCGATTGTCCGTGGCCGCAAGGGTCAGGCTGGCATCCAGTTTGTGATAGGCCTTCTGTATCGAGAGCGGATCGTTGTCGACCGCCAGAACGTGATCGTCAACATAGTACCAGCGCCCCGAAGGCCGCAGCTCCAGATCGCCGGCAAGCGGGATGGTGTATTCGGCATTGAGCGTAAAGGTCCATTCCGGTGCGCGGGTCGTGGTCTGCCCCGAAAGGTCCTGAACCAGCTGGTTCGCGCTGTTGGGCACGCAGCCCTGCGCTGCGGTCTGGCCGGTGAAGCAGGGCGCATTCTCGAAACGCTTATATTGCGCGTCGAGATAAGACCCGCTCAAGGTCACTTCGAACGCATCGGTCAGATCGAAACTGCTGTCGATTTCGATCCCGGTTGCGCGCGCCTTGCCTGCGTTGCTGATGATCTGGGCGATCACCGTCGGATCGTTTTGCGACACCTGCAGATCGTTGATCTGCGTATAGAATGCAGACCAGTTGAAGCGCACACGGCGGCCCAGGAATTCATGCTTGCCGCCAAATTCGTAATTGATCGAGTCCTCTGGCCCGAATGCAAACACCTGTTCGAGCAGGGCATCCTGGAAGCCGCTCAAGAGGTTGAACGCACCGCTCTTGAAGCCGGTCGCCACCGAAGCGTAGAACATCGAACGTTCGGCCGGTTTCCACTTGAGGCTGGCATTCCACGAAATGTCATTGTCGCTCAGTTCGCCCATCACATCGTGGCAGATGCGGAAACCACCGCCGCCGCAACGCGCGCCTTCATTATCGGTGGTGTAGATGGTGAAATTGGTCTGCTGGACCGCGCCGTCGCGCTCTTCATGTGTGTAGCGGGCCCCGCCGGTGAGCGAGATCGCGTCGGTGACGTTCCAGGTCAGCTCGCCAAACACCGAAATGCTGTCAGTCTCGACGTGTGCGATCTGGCGCCGCCGCAATGGGCCGCCATTGGCGGGCGCATCGCGAAAATCCGCATCTTGCACGAAATCGATATCATAGGTCTGGTAAAGCGCGCCGAAGATGTAATCCACGGGGTTGCGGCCGTTCGATACCAGCCTGATTTCCTGAGAGAACTGCTCGTATTGCTCTTCATTGCGGATCGTCCGCTGATCGAGCGGGGACAGGTCGGAATCGAAATGGTCCGAAATCGTGTAGTCCTGATAACCGGTCAGCGAGCTGATAGTGAAGGTGTCGAAATCGATATTGAGCGTGCCGCCCACGATCTCGCTGTTGAGCTTGAATGGCTCGCCGATCTGCTGCCCATCAAAGAAATTGACGTTTACGTGCGTTCCATTGAGCGTACAGTCATCGCCGATCGCGGCGAGAACTGCGGCCGGATTGTTGCAGAATGACAGTTCGCGCCCGTTTCCATTGCGGTCGAAATCGCTGTGCTGCCAGAACAGTTCCGCCGTCACCCGATCCGAAATATCGCCTTCGACGATGAAGCGGGCAGTGACATCTTCCACGGACTGCGCGAAACCGCCGATCGCAGTATTGCGGATGGTCCCGTCGCGATCCTTGTAATTGACCGCGACGCGCGCACGAAGGCCCTGGGCAAGCGGCCCGGAAATGACGCCTTCGACCTCTATGCCTTCGCGATCCTCGAAGTCATAACTGGAGAAGATCGATGCCTCGAATGAGTCGGTCGGCTTGTTGGGCGTAACATTGATCGCACCGAGCGAGGTATTCTTGCCGATGATCGCCCCCTGCGGGCCGCGGAGCACTTCGACCTGGCCGACATCCATGAAGGCGGCGCGGCCAAGGCGGCTGCGCGACTGGAAGAAGCCGTTGAAAACCTGTCCTACCGCCGGTTCGAAATGCGGACCCGATCCGACCGTGCCCAGCCCGCGCATGACCAGAATGTCGTTCGCACCAGTGGCGTTGGAATAATGGAAATTGGGGATCGTGGCCGAAAGCGTCTGAAGATCGACGAAACCTGAGCTTTGGAGTGCTGGTCCCTGAAACGCCTGGATCGACGCGGCGACGTCCTGAAGGCTTTCAGCCCGCTTGCGCGCGGTCACGATGATTTCGCCTGCCGGACCCCTGGCTGCGGCATCCGCAGCATCATCGCCCGCATCCTGTGACTGCGCCCTTGCCTCGGTGCCCTGCAAGGTCCCAGCGATCAAGGCGGCGGAAAGCAGTAAGCCCGCACGTGCCCGGTCAATCCTAGCCATAATATCCTCCCTAGTCTGCGCAATTTCCCTCATTCCCGCTTGCGGACAACCTCCCGCCGGGCCCGGTTTCCCGATCGGCGCAGCTTCCCGGGAATGGTGGCATTAAGTCACATTCGGCAGGCTTGAGGAATGGACGAAAGTCGACTTCAAGAGTACTTTTCGAAAATCTTTAACTTTGGTCTTTGCGCTGGAAGCAAAGTCACACCCATGTCGGAGATTGAGGCTGCATGGCGTTTACCAAGTCGCTGTGCTTAAGGATCAATCAATGCGGCGCCACTAAAATTCCTGCTCTGTCACAGAAGGCCGTCACCCGGGCAGTATAAACGGCAAATTTCAATTTCGCTCTACCGCAGCAGTTCAATTGGCTGAGCGAAGTTGCCCTGGACGCCGCCAGCACTTCGTCGCTGCCAATCAGGCACACACCTCGCGCAGGCGGGGCAATGCGCCAGCGATCGAGCAGGGTTTGTGGCGGCTGTCGAACTCCAGTTCCAGCAGGCCGTCCCATGCATCGCGGCAGGCGCCGGTCGATCCCGGCACGCAGAAGATGAAGGCATCGCCCGCCTGCCCGGCAAAGGCGCGCGATTGCATGGTGGCAACCCCCACGCTGGCAAGGCTCTTATGGTGGAACGCCGCCGAAAATCCGTCCATCTCACGCCGCAGCAGTGGTCTCACCGCCTCGGGCGTATTATCGCGCGGGGAAAAGCCGGTGCCGCCGGTGGTGAGGATGATCTCGATCTCGGGCCGCGCCAGCCAGGCCTGCAATTGCGCGCGGATATCGGCGATTTCGTCGCGCACGATGGCGCGGTCATACAGCCGGTGCCCTGCGCTCTGGAGCCGTTCGGCCAGCAGCGCGCCCGAACTGTCGGTTTCGAGCGTGCGCGTGTCGGAAATGGTCAGCACCGCCATGCCAAGCGGGTGAAAGGTTAGTGTTTCGTCGATTCCCGGCATGGCCAGCCTTATCCTCCGATGGATGCTAGATGCGGCGTCGCGCCGCTGTTTCCCTCGTGTAGCCGATGCGCCGGAGCCTTTGTGCTGACAAGTGCGCAAATCCGGTTTGTCAAAGCGGATTGATCTCCTTCTTGCAATATTGGCCGCAGATCGATCCCGCCATCCCCGAACAGGCACAGATGCAGCCTGCCATCCGACGACAGGCGCAGCCGGTTGCAGCTGGCACAGAAATCCCGCGCATAGGGCGCGATAATGCCGATGCGGCCTTTCGCCTGGCGATGCCCCAGCTCCACCGCCGGCCCCGCGCCCG